>CAMNFV010000018.1 GCA_946537515.1 uncultured Ruminococcus sp.
CGGACACCGCAATTTCTCATTTCTAATTTCTCATTTCTAATTTTCTCGTTCCCTGCTATTCTGTTTTCTCATTTCACTTCAATCTTGACAAATAAAGGATTTTGCGGTATACTATATACTGTATTGTTATGCGAGAATGCATAACTGCCATTATTTTTGTTACGAAAGGAATCCTGAAAACTATGGAATGGACAGGCCTCAATGAGCTGCGCGAGAAGTATCTCTCTTTCTTTGAGAGCAAGAATCATACCCGAATGGACAGCGCATCTCTGATCCCGAAGGGCGACAATTCCCTGCTTCTGATCAATTCCGGCATGGCGCCGCTGAAAAAATTCTTCCTCGGACAGGCGGTCCCGCCCAATGTCCGCGTGACGACCTGCCAGAAGTGCATCCGTACACCGGACATCGAGCGCGTCGGCAAGACCGCCCGCCACGGCACATTCTTTGAAATGCTCGGCAACTTCTCCTTCGGTGATTATTTCAAGCATGAGGCAATCGCCTGGGCATGGGAGTTTCTGACCGGTGTCCTCGAAATCCCGGCAGATAAGCTCTGGATTACCATTTTTGAGAGTGACGATGAGGCGGAGCAGATCTGGGAAAATGAGATCGGCATTCCGCATGAGCGCATTATCCGGCTCGGCAAAGCGGATAATTTCTGGGAGCACGGCTCCGGCCCCTGCGGCCCCTGCTCGGAGATCCACTTCGACCGCGGCGAGGCTTACGGCCCATTTGAGAGCTTTGAACAGGCAAGCGACTGCGACCGCGTGATCGAAATCTGGAACCTCGTGTTCTCGCAGTTCGACAGCGACGGCAAGGGTCACTATGCCGAGATGAAGAACAAGAATATCGACACCGGTATGGGCCTTGAGCGTCTTGCCTGTGTCATGCAGGGCGTCGATAACCTCTTTGAGGTCGATACTGTTCAGAATATCATGAAGCATATCTGCAAGATCGCAGGTATCACCTATCACGATGACGAGAAGAAGGATGTCTCGCTCCGCGTGATTACCGACCATATCCGCTCGACGGTCTTCATGATCGGTGACGGCATCACCCCGGCAAACGAGGGCAGAGGCTATGTCCTCAAGAGACTGCTCCGCAGAGCGGCTCGTCACGGCAGACTGCTCGGCATCTGTGAGCCGTTCCTCTATCAGGTTGCGGAAACTGTCATTCATGAGAATGCAGCTGCATATCCGGAACTGAAGGAAAAGCAGGAGCTTATCACAAAGATTATCCGACACGAAGAGGAGAGCTTTGCACGCACGATCGACCGCGGCACAGAGCTCCTCACCACCTCGATCATGTCGCTGAAGGCTGCGAAGATGACTGTCATTGACGGCGAGACCGCATTCAACCTCAGCGATACCTACGGCTTCCCGATCGACCTGACCATTGAAATGGCGGCAGAGCAGGGCATGACCGTCGATGAAGAGGGCTTCCACCGCTGCATGGAAGAGCAGAAGCAGCGCGCAAGAGCAGACCGCGCCTCGAAGGTCAAGACTTCCTGGGGCGGCGATGCGGCTGTTCCGAAGGGACTTCCGAAAACGGAATTTACCGGCTATACCGAGACCGAGGGAGAGGCAAAGATCCTTGCAATTCTCTCGGACGGCAAGGCTGTTGATACGCTGGAAGCAGGCACCGACGGTGTCCTGATTCTCGACCGCACACCGTTCTATGCAGAGAGCGGCGGTCAGGTCGGTGACAGCGGTGAGATTTCCGGCGACGGTACATTCTCCGTCGGCGATACCCAGAAGGGCGGCGACGGCCAGTTCCTGCATATGGGTACCATGGAGCAGGGTACGCTCAAGGTCGGCGATACCGTGACCGCAAAGATCGACATCAAGCGCCGTAAGTCCATTATGCGCAACCATACCGCAGCACATCTGCTGCAGGCGGCATTGCGCAAGGTGCTCGGCGACCATGTCCACCAGGCCGGTCAGCTTGTCAATGCAGAGCGCTGCCGCTTTGACTTCTCGCACTTCTCCGGCATGACTGCGCAGGAGCTCAAGCGCGTGGAAGAGCTGCTCAATGAAGAAATTCTGAATGCGCTGCCTGTTTCGACCGAGGAAATGCCGATTGATGAGGCAAAGAAGCTCGGCGCAATGGCGCTGTTCGGCGAGAAATACGGCGATGTCGTCCGCGTTGTCCGCGCAGGCGATGATTCGATCGAATTCTGCGGCGGTACGCATGTCCGCAATACCGCAGAAATCGGTCTGTGCAGAATCCTTTCGGAGAGTTCCGTTGCGGCAGGCGTCCGCAGAATCGAGCTCGCAACCGGTGAGAATGTCCTCAAGCTGCTGGATGAGCAGGAGCGGACACTCAATGAGACTGCACGCATCCTCAAGGTTACAAATCCGGTCGAGCTGCCCGAAAAGGCATCTGCAATCGTCAATGAAACGCGCAATCTGATCCGCGAGGTTGAGTCGCTGACCTCGAAGCTCGCAAACAGCCAGATCGCGGACATCTTCTCCGGTGCAAAGGAGATCAACGGCATCAAGATTGTTTCCGCAATGCTGACCGATGTCAAGCCGGATGCACTCCGCTCGCTCGGCGACCAGATCCGCGATGAGGAAGAGAATGTGATCGCGCTGCTGGCAGGCGTCAACGGCGAGAGCGGCAATTTCTGCTGCGTCTGCTCCAAGAGCGCAGTTGCAAAGGGCGCACATGCAGGCAAGATCATTCAGCGGATCGCTGCAATCACCGGCGGTAAGGGCGGCGGACGTCCTGACAGCGCAATGGGCAGCATCGGCAAGAGCTATATGGTCGATGAAGCGCTCGGTATGCTTCAGAGCATTGCCGGCGAATTCCTGAAATAATATCATCAGATTCCGGAGCGGGGGAAATTTCCCCTTCTCCGGGCGCATATGAAAAAGGAGGATCACAATGGATTGTCTGTTCTGTAAGATCATTGCCGGAGAGATTCCGAGCACGAAGGTTTATGAGGATGAATATGTTTATGCGTTCAAGGATATCAATCCGATCGCACCGCTGCACTATCTTTTCATCCCGAAGCAGCATATTTCCGGCGCATCTGCCGTTACCGAAGAGAATGCAGAGATCGTCGGTAAGATCTTTATCGCAATCGCAAAGGTTGCTGCACAGGAAAAGCTGAATACCGGCTTCCGCGTCATCACAAACTGCGGTGATGATGCCGGCCAGACCGTCCCGCACCTGCATTTTCATCTGATTGCAGGACAGAAAATGGGCTGGTCTGCCGAACAGGGTGTGTGAAGGACGCTGAAACGCGGCAGGCGAATGCTTCGCCGGCTGTTTCGGTGCTTCCGCAAAATGTGAAACGAGCCGGCAGCAGAACCTGTCTTTGCGGCGTGGAATGCTTTACGCTTGCATGGATCGCAGGTCTGCTGGCGGCTTTTTTGTCTGATTATCGCGTCTGTCTGCTGCTGCTGGCTGCCGGGGTGATCGTGATGCTCCGTCTGAAACGGAAGGAGCAGCTGCTTCTGATCCTCGGCGCCGTGCTTGGTGCAGCGGCCTGGCTGCATTATGATACCGCTGTCCGGCAGCCGCTGCTTGCGCTCGACGGCGAAACTGTTGTCTGTACCGGCAAGATCACCGATATCCGGACACAGGCACATGACAGAACGATCTATACGCTGCGCACTTCGCTGAACGGACACCGCGTGTCGGTTGACTGGTATGCCGGTGCGGAGACAGCGCCGCTGCAAATCAGCACATGTATCACGATCCGCGGCGAACTGACGCGCATCCGGCCGGATTACCGGTATCATACGGCGCAGTATCAGGCGGGAATGGGCAAATATCTGCGGTTTTACAATGCTGAACTTACCGGACAGGAGCCGGCGCCGGATTTTTCGCTGCTGCGTCTGCTCCATGCCTACCGGGAGCGGATCACCGGGCAGATTCTCACGGCAATGCCGGAAGCGGATGCAGGGCTGCTCTGTGCGATGCTCTTCGGTGATAAGCAGATGCTCTCCGAGGAGACTGCCGCTGCGTTTCGTGCGGCAGGAATTGCGCATATCACCGTGGTTTCCGGTCTGCATCTGGTATTCTTTTGCAGCGTACTCGCATGGATTCTGCGGCGGCTGCATTTTCCCGCGAAAATCATCTTTCTGGCGCATATCCCGGCGATTTTTCTGTTTATTCTCCTGGCCGATCCGTCGGTCTCCGAGGCGCGGGCTGCCGTAATGCTGCTGCTTGCGCAGTCGGCGCCGCTGTTCGGGCGCAGGAGCGATACGCTGCGTTCGCTTTGTATCGCAATGTTTCTGTGTACTGTCACCGCGCCGTATGTGATCGGTTCGGTGTCATTCTGGCTGTCCGTTTCGGGTGTATTCGGCATCGGTGTTCTGGCGCCGCATCTGACAAAGCATGTGCAGGGCAGCCGCCTGAAGCGGGATTTTCTCAGTCTCTGCTGCGTTTCCGCTGCAATCTTTCCGGCTTCGGCATTGCTCTGCGGACAGTCCTCGCTGCTGGCACCGGTCAGCAATCTGCTGATCCTGCCGCTCTGCATTGCGGTGATTTATGCCGGATTTTCCCTGCTGCTGACGTGCGGCCTGACGGGATTTCTGCTCCCGCTGACCGGGATGCTCTGCCGTTTGATTCGTTATGCGGCTTCCTTTGCGGCAGGGCTGCCGTTTTCGCAGATCGTCATCAGCAGTCAGACGATGCGGCTGTTGATCGTCCTTGCGGCTTTGCTTCTGCTGTACCTGATGTTCGCGGGAATGCCGCCGAAACAGCTTGCCGCGGCCATGTTCGGGACGGCGGTTCTGCTCGCAGGATTCTCGCTTGCGTTCCGGATTCAGGCGCGGCGGGAATTGCGGATCGCGGTGCTCGGCGGCAGTAAACAGGCTGTGCTTGTGATTTCCGCAGACGGCAATACGGTTGTAGCCGACCTGACGGATTCTCCGCGCAATGCGCAGTATGCGGCACGGTATCTGCATGACAGCGGCATTACAAGGGTCGATGCGCTCCTGCTCAGCGGGATGCAGTCCGCCGCGGGCTATCAGGAGATGCTTTCCGGTGTGCAGGCGGATGCGGTCATGCTCCGGCATTCTGCGGCATGGCGTCCGGATTGCAGCGTTTGCGGGAAAGTGCCGGTGTTCTGTGAATCAGAGGCGGTACAGCTCGCGGATGATACATTCTCGCTGCAAGTTTCAGATGAAAACGTGCAGCTGCAATGGAACGCGGTACAGATTTCGGTCTGCGGGAAGGATGCGGAACCCGCTGAAAATGCGGATGCTGTCATCCGGTACGGCGATGCTGCGGAATATACCGTCATGCTCCGCGGCAGGACAGAACAGGGCAGTAATCTGCTGCTGCGGTTTGCAAAGGACGGCAGCTGCGGCGTATCATCTGCCGGATAAGGATTATTATGATTATACTGATCACAGGCGCTTCGCATACGGGCAAAACGCTTCTTGCGCAGAAGCTGCTTGAAATATATCATATCCCGTATCTCTCGCTGGATCATCTGAAAATGGGGCTGATCCGGAGCGGAAAGACCGATCTGACGCCCTATGATGACGAGGAACTGACGGGATATTTATGGGGCATTGTAAAAGAAATGATCAAAACGGCGATCGAGAATCAGCAGAATCTGATTGTCGAGGGCTGCTATATTCCGTTTGACTGGCAGCAGAGCTTTGATGCTGCATATCGGAAGGAGATCCGGTATGTCTGTCTGGTGATGAGCGAAGCCTATATCCGCAGTTATTTCGATGAGATCATCAGACATGAGAACGCGATCGAAAAACGGCTGCCGGATCCGGAAATCACGGAGAAAATGCTGATCCGGGAGAATCTGGATGTACAACGGCGATGCAGACGATCCGGACTTGACTATATCCTGATTGATCAGGCTTACGATATAGATGCGATTGCCGGCATGATCTGATCACAATATGACAGAACGGAGCTGTTCTGAAACGGCAGGACTTGCAGCGAACGTGCTGTAAAGGACGGCACCCCCTCTGCCGGATAAGGAGCGGATATGGAATTTACAGAGCTGACCGACCGGCAGCGCAGGCAGATTCTCGATGCGATTGCAGGTACTTTTTTTCATCCGGATTCGAGGTATGTCAGGGAAACGCTGGATCTGCTCTCGGCGCTGTATGATCCGGAATCGGGCTTTGCGCTGACACAGTATTATTATGTGCCGCCGTTCGTGACCAGAGATGCTGCGGAAGAGGGCTTTCTGCTCCTGCACGACGGCTGCGTCCGGCTGCTTGTGCAGGCGGATTGTCCCGATGCATTCCGGCAGATGCTGGATGCTTACAGGATGCGCAGCAGCGAGCGGGATGCCTTTGACAGCAGCCTGCTTTCCGGATATGCGCTGACGGATGCGAACGGTGAACCTGTCAGGACGGCAACCGGATATCTTGCGTGGTTTTTGCAGTCCTATACGCCGGTGCCGGATGATCATATGATAGAACCGGTGAAGCGGCCGGAGATCAGCGCGCCTGATGCGGAACCGGCGGTACAGCCGGAAACGGACATGACCGCAGCAGAACAGCCGGATGACGGGCTGCATCTGCTTTTAGAAAGAATGCGCAGCGGCAGACTGCCGATGAAGCGCCCGGCGCTGACGGTCAGCCTCGTGCTGATTTTGGCCGGCCTGCTCATGATGCTTGCGGTATTTCTGCTGCAAAGCGGTATCATCATAAACTGAAATACAGAACGGAGGTGTCCTGATATGGCAAAACTTGCAGCGAATGATCTGCTGCGTGAGATCGGCTCGGAAAATCCGCCGCAGCTGATTTTTCTGTGCGGCGAGGATACGCTGACTGTCGCGCAGACGGAGAAAAAAATCCTCAAAAAGCTGACGGACGGCGATGCGCTTTCCGATACGGCATTTGACGGACAGGGTGTCGATCTGGACAGGCTTGCGGACGCCTGCTCGTTCTGTCCGATGTTTCAGCCCTTTAATGTGATTCTGCTCCGCGATTTTGATGCGGATGTACACAATCCGGCAGCGGTTGACACGATGATCGAGATTTTCGGGAATATCGCGCCGCGTGCGGTCGTCCTGATCGTTATGCGCGCACTCCCCTGCTATGAAGTCAAGCGGAATGCGCCGGTCTATCTGCCTAAATATAAAAAGCTGATGACCTTCTTCGAGAAGCAGGGCGTGCTGTGCATCTGCGAAAAACGCAATACAATCCAGCTTGGAAAAAGCATTCAGGAGCGCGCGAAAAAGGCCGGAACGGAGATCAGCCGGCAGCTTGCGGAGGAGCTTGCGAACCGCTGCCTTTGCGATACGACGCTGATTGCATCGGAAATGGATAAGCTGCTCGCCTGCGCGGACGGCGGCGAGATCACAAAGGATATGCTGGATGATCTGACGGCGCCGCTGCCCGATGCGGATGCCTTCCGGCTTGCAAAAGCCGTCACCGGCGGAAACGGAACGGCGGCCTTCCGGCTGCTGCGCGATCTGACTGCAAAATCAGAGGACTCCAAGACGATCCTCGGGCTGCTCTCCGTCCTCAGTACCACCTTTGTCGATCTCTACCGCGCAAAGCTCGGGCAGGGTGCCGCAAAGCAGACGGAGGCCATTGCTGCGGATTTCGGCTATCCGAAGAACCGCGAATTTGCCGTGCGGAATGCGATGCGGGACTGCGGCCCGATGACCGTTCCGCAGCTGCGGACCTGCATCCGGATCCTGCGCGAGGCGGATAAAAGCTGCAAATCATCGCGCACCGCGCCGCGTCTGCTGCTCGAACAGGCTGTCGTCCGGATGCTGAATGTGCGCCGGGACGGCACGGAGGCTTCCGGATGAAGCCGCGCCGCAAGATCACGCCGGCAATCGTTGTCGAAGGAAAATACGATAAGATCCGGCTGGAATCTGCTGTGGATGCGGTCATTCTGGTGACAGGCGGCTTCCGGATTTATCACAATGCAGAGCAGCTTGCGCTGATCCGCTATTATGCAGAAACGACCGGAATCGTCATCCTGACCGACGCGGATGCCGCAGGCTTTCAGATCCGCAGCTATCTGAAAAGCACGATCCGGACAGGGACGATCTACCATGTCTATATCCCCGGCATTCACGGCAAGGAGCACCGCAAACGGCTGCCCTCTGCCGAAGGACTGCTCGGCGTGGAGGGCATGGATAACGAAACGCTGATGCTTGCGCTGGAGCGCGCGGGCGTATTTGATGCGAAACCGCGCAAACGCGGCGATATTACACCTGCGATGCTCTATGCCTGCGGGCTGACCGGTACGCCGGACTGTACCGAACGGCGCGCTGCATTGCTGACGGCGCTGCATCTGCCGCTGCATCTTTCAGTCAAGGGGCTCTGCGAAGTGCTCTCGACCATGACCGATGCGGACGGGCTGGAGGCGCTGCTGGCGGAATATCTGCCGGAGGAGGTGCCGCAATGACATTTGCATCCCTTCCGATGATCCTGTATATTCTGCCGCTGTTTGTGATTCTGACGGCAATCGTGCCGGTGCAATGGAAGGCCGGCGTGCTGGCGCTTGGCGGCGTTGCGGCTGCCTGGATGACCGGCGGCTTTCCGGCGCTGATCCTGCTGCTGATCTCGGTCAGCGCGACCTGGATTATTATTCGCGTACAGCCGCAGAAAACGCAGGTGCATCATCACCGTGCCGAGCTCTGGCTCTATGCCGGGATCGGGATTCAGGCGGTATTGCTGCTGCTCGGCAGACTGCTGCTGGATGATCTGACGCTGGTACCGCTTGTGATCTGTGCGATGCAGGGAACGGAATGCATGTCCGATCATGCGAATAACCGCCTGCGAATTCCGGCGCTCTTCTCATTTTTCTGTTATCAATGTGATATGACGCGCCTGCCGGCAGGTCCGCTGCTGAATTATCATACGGCGGAGCAGCTTCGGGCAGAACGGCATATCACGCCGGAAAATATCGGAGAGGGCGCATCGCGCTGCATCCGCGGATTGTTTCAGCTGGTCTGTCTCGGACTGCCGATGTATGTGATGCAGGATGCGCTGAAGATCGGGACGGTGCTGCGTTCTGCTTCGGACGCAGTACTTGCCGCGCTGAGCTTTTACTTCTGTTTGTATTATGCGCTGAAAGGCACCGCGCAGATCGGGCAGGGGCTTGCACAGATGCTCGGCTATCGCTATCCGGATATATTTGATGATCCGGTTATGGCGGATTCGCTGCTGGATTTCCGCAGGCGCTTCCTGACGCCGCTCTATGACTGGACGGAACGTGTTCTGCATCTGGAAAACGGCATGACGGATGCCGGCGGCTATTTCGCGAGACTTGCGCTGCTGCTCGGCGGCCTCGGAATCGTATTCGGCAGAGGCGGCTCCGGCCTGCTCTGGGGCGTTCTGGCTGCTGTTTTGCTGACGGCGGAGCATATCCGGAAAGATATGAGGCATTCCGTGCTGCCGGTTCAGGTGCGCAGAATGCTGGTTGCGGCGGTTGTGCTGTTCGGGATCGGGCTGCTGCGCTGCAAGGGGATTATTGAGTGCTTCGGATTCTATGCGGCGCTGCTCGGCATCAACGGCATCACAATGAGCGATACCGCTGCCTATCTGATGCGGGAAAACTGGCTCATCCTGATTCTCTGTACGGTCGGGCTGTTCCCGCTGCGGAAAATGCTGCACCGGCTTCCGCAGCTCAAATCGCTGAACATCATCTATACAGGCATCAAAGGTCTGACAGAACTGCTCATGCTGCTCTGGGCATATTCGGAATTACTGAGCAGATATCTCAGAGCCTGAAAATAGAAAGGAAGTTAATACCCCAATGGAACGGTTTACCCCACAGGATTTTGAAATCTACGACATGCACGCACATATCTTTCCGGATAAGATCAGCGAAAAGGCAACGCTGTCGATCGGCAAATTCTATGATATCGGCATGGCGTATTCGATCGGCGATCCGGAACATCTGCTGGAATCGGAATCGAAGATCGGAACAAAGCGGATGCTTGTCTGCTCGGTTGCGACAACGCCGCAGCAGGTCGTCCCGATCAATAATTTTATCAAAGAGCAATGCGATCTGCATCCGGAAATGATCGGCTTTGCGGCGCTGCACGCGGATTATGAGGATATTGAGGGCGAGGTCGAGCGCATCATCTCCATGGGACTGCACGGCATCAAGCTCCATGCGGATTTCCAGCGGGAACCGATCGACAGCCGCAAATCCTACCGCATTTATGAGGCGATCGAGGGCAGACTGCCCATCCTGCATCATATGGGCGACTACCGGCATGATTTTTCGCATCCGCGGATGCTGGTCAAGGTCATGCAGGATTTCCCGAAGCTGAAGGTTCAGGCATCGCATCTTGGCGGCTTTGCCGCATGGGATGAGGCGGAATCGGTCCTGCAAAGCAGTGAGAATATCCGGTTTGATACGAGCAGCTCGGTTTGCCTGATGTCGCCGGAGCGTGCGGTGCGGATGATCCGGAAATTCGGTGTTGACAGATGCGTGTTCGGTACGGATTTCCCGATGTGGGATCCGGAAAAGGAAGCAGAAACGCTGCTTTCGCTCGGCTTCAATTTTGAGGATTACAGAAAGATGTTCTCGGAGAACGCAAAGGAATTTTTGAATCTCTGAACAAATGCTGCATGGCTGCCGATCGGGCGGCTGTGCAGTTTTTTTGTATCCGGAATCTGAATGCGGAAAAAATTGCTCTTGACTGCATCGGGGTTGATGTGTTATAATATGATTGCGTAATATGGGGTATTAGGGCTTGCTGCGCCCTTCCCGCTGCGCGATTATGATGTAAAAGGAGATATTAGCCATGTCTTTCGACCGCTTGATTTCCAAAATTATCAGTATGAAGAATCCGACCGTTGCAGGTCTGGATCCGAAGCTCGACTATGTTCCCGCGTATATCCGGAAAGGCTTTTTTGAAGAGGACGGCGAGACCCTGAAGGCCGCTGCAAAAGCGATCTATCGCTATAATCAGATGCTCATTGATGCACTCTGCGATATCGTCCCTGCTGTGAAATTGCAGGCTGCCTACTATGAAATGTACGGCCACCACGGCGTCAAGACCATGGAGCGTACAATTCGCTATGCAAAGCTCAAGGGCATGTATGTCATTACAGACGGTAAGCGCAATGATATCGGCGCGACCATGGAAGCCTATACCGCTGCACATCTCGGCTCCTGCGTCATCGGTACGACTGAATGTGAGCCCTTCGGCGCCGATGCGCTGACGGTCAACGGCTATCTCGGCACGGACGGCATTTCGCCGCTGCTCGGCGTTTGCAGAGAGCGCGATAAGGGCATCTTTGTCCTCTGCAAGACCTCGAATCCTTCTTCCGGAGAATTCCAGGATCTGGAGATCGACGGCGTGCCGCTCTATGCAAGAATGGGCGATAAGTGCGAGGAATGGGGCGCAGATACGATCGGTACCTTCGGCTACAGCGCAGTCGGTGCAGTTGTCGGCGCGACCTATCCGGAGCAGCTGACCGAGCTGAGAAAGCGTATGCCGCATACGATGTTCCTTGTCCCGGGCTACGGTGCTCAGGGCGGCGGTGCAGCAGGCATCGCAGGCGGTTTCGATGCAAACGGCCTCGGCGCGATCGTCAACAGCTCCCGTGCGATTATGTGTGCCTACAAAAAGGAAGGCTGCGACGAAAAGGATTTCGCCGGTGCAGCACGCAGAGAGGCGCTCCGCATGAAGGAGGATCTGACTTCTTATATCAATATCGGCTGAGAACAGCCATGCGGCTGCTCTTTGAAGCGGAAGCTGCGCAGAACAGCGCGGTGCACGGGAAATCTGTGCACGGCATCATCAGGCTGCATAAACACCTGATTCTGCTGCGCAGTCTGCATTATGATTATTACCGTTTCCCCGGCGGCGAAATCATGCTGGATGAAACGCCGGAGCAGGCGCTCATCCGGACGGTGCAGGCGGAAACGGGTCTCACGGTTCTGCCGGAAAGCATCCGCGAATGCGGTGCCGTCCGTGAAGTGTGCAGCGAAAACGGCGAAAAGGTCACGGTGCGGGAGCACTGCTATTATGATTGTGAAGTATCGGAAAAGAAGCTGCCGCATGACAAAAGCACGGACCGCTTTCTGCCGATGCCGGTTCTGCTGCCGGATGCGCTGACGCTGAACTGCTCGGAGAAACACGGCGCTGTTTCCGGCGAAGCGGCGTTTCAGACGATGCTCCGGCGTGAGACCGGCGTGCTGCTATATTTGCAGGAGATACAGCAGGTTCCGGCAGAGCGGATTCCTGTGCGGATTGCGGAACCGGAAGTGCTTTATACGCCGAAGGGGCAGAAATGGGCGGTGCGTCTGGCAATGATCATCAGCATCATATCGCTCATTATGTCCGTGCTGTCACCGCTGGCGGCAGGCACCGGCGCCTCGCTCGCGGGCGTTAAGAACCCGAACGAAGGCGGAATGATGCCGCCGGACAGCGCGTTTGCACTGTATGCACTGATCTGGGGCGCACTGATGATTCCCGGCGTGCTGCTGAGTCTTCTTGCACTGACATGCAGCGTGACGGCGCTCGGGATCCGGCTGATTTTCAGGCGCAGCAAATACATCGGAATCGCTGCTGTCGCAGTCGCATGGACGGCATTCGGCTATGCAGCGCTGATTACAGTGCCGTGGCTGGCAGTGATCATACCGGAATGGATCAGAAGGATGATATCAATATGAAACAAGACAAGTATACCGAAAAACTGACCTATCGCGTCAGTTCAATGGAGCAGCTCAATGCGGCTGCGTGGAGCATGGTGATCGACTGTCCGGAATGTGCCGCGAAGGCGGAGCCGGGACAGTTCGTCAATCTGCTGCCGGACGGCGCATTTACGCTCCGCCGCCCGATTTCGATCTGCGAGATCAATAAGGAAAAGGGTACGCTCCGCATCGTATTTGAGGTGCGCGGCAAGGGTACGAAGGCGCTTTCGGAGCTGCGCGCAGGCGATACGGTCAATATGCTTGCGCCGCTCGGACACGGCTTCACGCTCCCTGAAAAGGATACGCGCGTCATTCTGATCGGCGGCGGAATCGGTACACCCCCGATGCTTCCGCTGGCGCAGTATTTCGGCAGCAATGCAGTTGTGATCAGCGGCTTCCGGAATCAGGATGCCGTCATTTTACAGGAGGATTTCGCCGCAACAGGCGCAAAGACGATCCTCTGCACCGACGACGGCTCTGCCGGAAGATTCGGTCTTGTGACGCTGCCGCTGGAGGAGGAGATCAAGGCGGAAAAGCCTGCGCTGATCTGTACCTGCGGACCGCTCCCGATGCTCAAGGCAGCGGCTGCACTCGCATCTGCTTATGAGATTCCGTGTCAGGTTTCGCTGGAGGAGCGCATGGGCTGCGGCATCGGCGCATGTCTCGTCTGCGCGTGCAGAACCAAAGACGCAAACGGCGATGAGCAATATACACATGTCTGCAAAAACGGTCCCGTATTCAATGCGGAGGAGGTGATCTGGTAATGGCTGATCTGTCTGTCAATATCTGCGGCATTCCGTTCAAAAACCCGATCATCCCGGCATCCGGCGTCTTCGGATACGGCAGAGAATATGAGCGCTACTATGATCTCTCAAAGCTCGGCGGTATCTCGACAAAGGGTACGACCGGCACAAAGCGCACCGGCAATCTTCCGCCGCGTGTCGCGGAAACACCGATGGGTATGCTCAATTCCGTCGGTCTGCAAAACCCCGGCATTGATGCGTTTATTGCAAATGAACTGCCGCATCTGCTCAGCTGTGATACCGTGATCCTCGCGAATATCGCAGGCTCGACGCCCGAGGAGTGCGCAGAGGTCGCGGCAAAGCTCGATCAGACCGATGTCCACATGATCGAACTGAATATCTCCTGCCCGAATGTCAAGCAGGGCGGCGCGGCCTTCGGCACATCCTGCACCGCTGCGGCGCAGGTGACAAAGGCTGTCCGTGCAGCGACGAAAAAGCCGCTGTGCGTCAAGCTTTCCCCGAATGTCACGAGCATTACCGAGATTGCAAAGGCGGTCGAGGCGGAGGGCGCGGATGCGCTTTCTCTGATCAACACGCTGCTCGGAATGCGGATCGACCTTCGGACACGCAGACCGATCCTGCATAATAATATGGGCGGATTCTCCGGCCCGGCGATCTTCCCGGTCGCGGTGCGGATGGTCTGGCAGGTCGCAAATGCCGTTTCGCTGCCGGTCATCGGCATGGGCGGCGTAATGTCCGGCGAGGATGCGGCCGAGCTGATGATGGCGGGCGCTTCTGCGGTGCAGGTCGGAACAGCGATCGTGCAGGATCCGTATGCGCCGCTGCGCATCATCGACGAGCTGAATGACTGGCTCGACAGCAACGGTATTGATACCGCTGCCGAGCTGACAGGAAGTGTCAGGGCATGGTAACAAAAATCTACCTGATCCGCCATGCAGAGGCGGAGGGAAATGTTGTCCCGTTCTTTCAAGGCAGCATTGATACTGCGCTGACCGAAAAAGGTGAGCAGCAGCTGGAATATCTCGCGGAGCGCTTCCGGCATGTGCCGCTGGATGCGATCTATTTCAGCCCCTATCAGCGCGCAAGACTGACCGCGGAGGCCGTCAACCGCTATCACAATCTGAATATGATCCCGGAATACGATCTGCGCGAGCTCAACGGCGGAAGCTGGGAGGGCAGAAGAGTCTTTGACCTGCGCGATGAATACCCGGAAGAATTTCAGGTCTGGGAGGAGCATTTGCAGGATTTTCAGGCGCCGAACGGCGAAGCAATGCAGGAGGTCTATGACCGGATGTGCGGCATCATGCAGAAAATCGCAGCCGAAAATCCCGGCAGGACGATCGCGGTCTTTACGCACGGCTGTGCGCTGCGCAATTTCCTCAGCTTTGTCGAATGCGGCTCGATCAGCGGCTTGCAGGATGTCGGCTGGGGCGATAATACTTCGGTTTCACTCGTTGAATTCGATCCGGAAACCGGCTGGAAGCTGATCTATAAGAATGATTCAACGCATCTGCCGCAGGACGCACATACGGCGATGCCGGTCTGACAGGGGAATCGGAATGATCATATTTGGTGTTGATTTCGGGGATACCCGCACCGGCTGGGCGGTCTGTGACCGTTCGGAGCTCATGGCTTCGCCGGCGGGCGTCCTGACGGAAAAGAGCTTTCAGCTCTGTGCAGAGAAAACGGCGCAGGCTGCAAAGGATGCTAAAGCGGAGCGGATTGTCGTCGGCTACCCGAAAAATATGGACGGAAGCTGCGGCGCACGCGCAGAGAAATGTGAGGCATTCGCGAAGCTGCTCGAAGAACTGACAGGAATTCAGACGGTGCTCTGGGATGAGCGCTGCACGACGGTTTCCGCGCATCAGATTCTCAATGTGACGAATACACGCGGCAAAAAGCGCAAGGCGGTTGTCGATGCCGTTGCCGCGACCATTATTCTGGAAAGTTATCTTGCATACCGCAAAAATAACGCGGATGCGTAAAAATACATCATGCTCCGCAGGGGCTTTCCGCTGCGAAGCATGACAGGATCTCAATGCAGCAGCTCTGCGACGCTGTCCATGACGGCGCCGATCGCATGTGCTGCTTTCACGGTCCGGCGCTTCAGCTTTGATTTTTCACCCGAGGATGCGCTGCTGACCAGATACCCGAGCATTCCGGCCGCCGCACCGACTGCCATTCCTTTGGCGATTGCCTGCATTTGCATGGTAACTCCGCTCCTTTCTCCTGAGGCTGAAGCTATCATGCCGCAGCGGCGCGTGCTTATGCAGACCGGTTTTTGGATGCCGGATCACAGAAAGGGAAGGATTCATTTTGCAAAAACTGCATTTTGTTCTTGTTGAGCCGCGGATTCCGCAGAATACCGGCAGCATCGCGCGGACATGTGCCGTGACGGGGGCCGCGCTGCATCTGATTCATCCGCTGGGCTTCCGCATTGACGATGCAAAGCTCAGGCGCGCCGGGCTCGATTACTGGGATAAGCTCGATATTTTCCATTATGACAGCCTCGATGATTTTTTCAGGCAGCATCCGGCTGCGACTGAGCAGAATCCGTATTTCTATTTCACGGCAAAGACCGGTACGCTCTATACAGAGGTCACGTATCCGGAAGAGACATTCCTCTTTTTCGGCAGAGAGGATACCGGGCTTGATGATGCGCTGCTGAAGGCACATCCGGAACGCTGTGTGCGGATTCCGATGCGCGAAACGCTGCGCTGCCTGAATCTTTCCAATTCGGTTGCCGTTGCGGCTTATGAGGTGCTGCGGCAGCATGATTTTGCAGGACTTGCGCGGGACGGCCGCTGGGCAAAGGCGGACTGGGAACCGGAAACACCGCGGGAATATGATATCAGTCAGATCTGAGAAAGGAATCAAACATATGCTGAAACAAAAAATCAAGCTGATGACCGATTCGGTAAGCGATATTTCTAAGGATCGCGCAGAAGCACTCGGCATTCACCTGCTCTATATGCCGATCACGATTGAGGGAAAGGCACTGCGCGAGGAGACCGACTTCACCAAGGAAGAGTTTTACAAGATGATCGACGAGGCACAGGAGTATCCCTCGACAGCACAGATCACGCCCTTTGAGATCCTCGATGCCTATGAGCAGATCGCGGCTGAAGGCTATACCGATCTGATTTTCACGACGATCGGTTCGGGCGGATCCGGTACGTATAACAAC
Organism: uncultured Ruminococcus sp.; assembly: GCA_946537515.1. Lineage (GTDB taxonomy): Bacteria > Bacillota > Clostridia > Oscillospirales > Ruminococcaceae > Firm-04. The sequence goes on from CAMNFV010000018.1 coordinate 16,558, forward strand.
GCAGTACTCGCCCGTGAGCAGTATTATGAGGAGCATCCGCAGAGCCAGATGAAGATTCATCTGGTGGACGGCAGAAACTATACCGCGACCTATGGCTATGCGGTCGTGGAAGCGGCAAAGATGCTTGCACGCGGTGCGAATGTGCCGGAGCTGATCGACTATATGGATGACTGGGCGCGCCATGCAGGGCTCTATTTTGTCCCGATGACGCTGAAATATGTCAAGCGTTCGGGCAGAGTGAGCGCTGCGGCTGCATTTGCAGGCGAACTGCTCGGACTCAAGCCCTTCTGCCGTATCTGCAACTGCCAGTCCAATGTCATTCAGAAGGTTCGCGGCGAGCAGAATATCATCCCGAAAATGGTTGAGGTCGTCAAGGCGGATATTCAGCCGCATTCGCCCTATCTGGTGATGCAGGGCGCAGATACGAAGATCGCACAGGAATTCGGCGCGGCGCTGACCAAGGCGCTCGGCTATCCGCCGGAGGGCTATTGGAATATCGGTGCGGCGATCTGCTGCAATGCCGGCCCGCATGTCGTGGGATTTGTCATCAAGCGCAAGGAAGAAACAGTATAATGATTGGGCTGCACTGCTGCTGATCCGGCGGCGGTGCAGCTTTGCTATGGGATTCTTCCGCAAAGAATGGGGAAAAGCGCTAATTTTATTTGTCACGAATCTCTGTAAATTTCTGCATTCAGCACTTGCGTTTTTGACGAAAATAGAGTATAATAAATATGTATGTAATAATAAGGGAGGTCTTTCCATGTTTTCGTATCCCGTCATGCTTGCGGATAAGGTTCTCCGCGGTACAGAAAAGCTCAACGGCACAGAAATCGTCTCGATGACGCTGATCGGTCTGCTCGTTGTTTTTTGTGCGCTGCTGATCCTTGTCGCATTTCTGTATTGCTCCGGCGGCTTATTCAAAAAGGCAACCGGCAAACCGCAGAAGGCTGCGCCGGATAAACCGGCACAGAAATCCGCACCGGCAAAATCTGCCGCGCCCGCTGCAAAGGCTGCTGTACCGAAGGCTGCTGCACCGGCGGCTGCTTCCGGGGATGATCAGGAAGTCGTTGCGGTCATCATGGCGGCGATTGCGGCAATGGGCGCTGCGGAGGGCAAGCAGTATCAGCTGCGCTCGGTTCGCCGGGTTACACGCGGCGGCTCCGGACGCTCTGTCTGGGCACAGGCCGGTGTGCTTGACGCAACGCGGCCCTTTTAACATCGGATCTGACTGATTCAGCAATAGATAAAAATAACTTTGGAGGACTTAAACAATGGGCGGTGTATTAGATTTCTTTACCAACACCCTCGGCGGCCTCTGGTCAGACAGCGGTTTACATGCGCTGTTTGCAGACGGCGGCTGGAAGAATCTGATTATGATTCTGGTTTCGTTTGTATTCATGTATCTTGCAATCGCAAAGGGCTTTGAACCGCTGCTGCTGCTGCCGATCTCTTTCGGTATGCTGCTGACCAATCTCCCGATGGCAGGGCTCTATCACCCGGATCTCTGGGTGCTCGTTGACGGGCATGTCAATTACGGAGAAGTGCTGAAAGAGGGCGGCTTGCTTGATATCTTATATCTGGGCGTCAAGCTGCAATTATATCCGCCGCTGATCTTCCTCGGCATCGGATGTATGACTGACTTCTCTCCGCTGATCGCAAACCCCAAGAGCTTCCTGCTCGGTGCTGCCGCACAGGGCGGTATCTTCTTCACCTTCGTTGTTGCAGGTCTGCTCGGCTTTACTGCTGCGGAAGCAGGCTCTATTGCAATCATCGGCGGTGCGGACGGCCCGACTGCTATTTATGTTTCCACCAGACTGCTGACAGGCGGCGGTGCGATTACGACGGGTAATATCGCGCTGGCTGCATATACTTATATGGCACTCGTCCCGATCATCCAGCCGCCGATCATGAAGGCGCTGACCTCCAAGAAGGAGCGTTCGGTCAAAATGGAGCAGCTCCGTACTGTTTCCAAGACCGAGAAGATCATCTTCCCGATCGCTGTTACGATCATCGTTTCGCTGCTGGTTCCTTCCGCTGCACCGCTCGTCGGTATGCTGATGTTCGGCAATCTGCTCAAGGAATCCGGCGTTGCTGCAAGACTCATCGACACCGCACAGAATGCGCTCATGAATATCATCACGATTTTCCTCGGCGTATCCGTTGGTGCAACGACCAAGGCAGACCAGATTATCAATATCAAGTTCGGCGGCGTCATGCTGCTGGGCGTTATCGCATTCTCGCTCGGTACGGCCTGCGGCCTGATCTTCGGTAAGATCATGTATAAGGTCACGGGCGGCAAGGTCAATCCGCTGATCGGTTCGGCAGGTGTTTCTGCGGTCCCGATGGCTGCACGTATCTCGCAGAAGGTCGGTGCGGAAACCGATCCGACAAACTTCCTGCTGATGCATGCAATGGGACCGAATGTTGCGGGTGTTATCGGCTCCGCAGTTGCAGCAGGTGTTCTGCTCTCTGTCATCGGCTAAGGCCGGCATTGCCGACAGCCATTTTGCTTCGCCTTTCTTCGGCATTGTTTGCTCCACAGTTTCCTCGTCAGTTCAGTCGGGAGCGAATTCGCAAAACATATGCTTTCGGCGGCAAAAAGGAAGCAGGAAAGCTCCCGGCGGGCTTTCAAAATCATCGGCGGAATATAAAGGCAAGGCGTAATTTCATATTGTTTTTCAGGCGGCAGAGTGTCTCCGGATTCCGATTCTCGGAGCACGGAGGGCTTGCCGCCTCTGTTATTACCTGAAGGAGGTTTACTATGAAGGAGTATCCGGTTGTTGATACTGTTGATTCGCTGAAGGCGCTGCTTGCAAGCGTTCGCAAGGCACAGGAGGAATTTGCGACATTCCCGCAGGAAAAGGTCGATGCGATCTTCCGTGCTGCGGCAATCGCTGCGAACCAGGCGCGGATCCCGCTCGCAAAAATGGCGGTTGAGGAGACCGGCATGGGCGTTGTCGAGGACAAGGTCATCAAAAATCACTTTGCCTCGGAGTATATTTACAATGCCTACAAGAATACCAAAACCTGCGGCGTGATTGAGCGCAATGAATCCATGGGCACGATGCGCATTGCAGAGCCGATCGGCGTCATTGCGGCTGTCATCCCGACAACGAACCCGACTTCAACGGCGATCTTCAAGACGCTGATTACGCTGAAAACCAGAAACGGCATCATCATTTCGCCGCATCCGCGTGCAAAGGAATCGACGATTGCTGCGGCGAAGATCGTTGCAGAGGCAGCCTATAAGGCCGGTGCGCCGGAAGGCATCATCGGCTGGATCGACAAGCCTTCACTCGATATGACCAATACTGTCATGAAGTATGCGGATATCATCCTTGCAACGGGCGGCCCGGGCATGGTTCATGCGGCTTATTCGAGCGGCAAGCCGGCGCTCGGCGTCGGCGCGGGCAATACACCGGCAATTATCGACGATACCGCTGATATCACAGTCGCGGTCAATTCGATTATTCATTCCAAGACCTTCGATAACGGCATGATCTGCGCTTCGGAGCAGTCCACGATTGTCCTTGATAAGATCTATGAAAAGGTCAAAAAGGAATTCATCGCACGCGGCTGCTATTTCCTCAAGGGCAAGGAGCTCGACAAGGTTCGCCAGACCATTATCATCAACGGCTCGCTGAATGCAAAGATCGTCGGCCAGAAGGCACATACGATCGCTGCACTCGCAGGTGTTGAGGTGCCGGAGAGCACCAAGATCCTGATCGGCGAAGTTGAAAGTGTTGATATTACCGAGGAATTTGCGCACGAAAAGCTTTCGCCGGTGCTCGCAATGTATCATGCAAAGGACTTTGAGGATGCGCTGCAAAAGGCGGAGCGCCTGATTGCGGACGGCGGCTACGGCCATACCTCGTCTGTCTATCTGAATGCCGTTACCGAGCGCGCAAAGATCGACGAAATGGCAGAGCGCATGAAGACCTGCCGCATCCTTGTCAATACGCCTTCTTCGCACGGCGGCATCGGCGACCTCTATAACTTCGATCTGACACCTTCCCTGACACTCGGCTGCGGCTCCTGGGGCGGCAACTCGGTCAGCGAGAATGTCGGTGTCAAGCATCTGCTCAATATCAAAACCGTTGCAGAGAGGAGAGAGAATATGCTGTGGTTCCGTGCGCCGGAAAAGGTCTATATCAAGCAGGGCTGCCTGCCTGTTGCACTCGATGAGCTGGGCAATGTGCTCGGCAAGAAGCGTGCGTTCATCGTGACCGACAACTTCCTCTTCAAGAATGGCTATACCAAAGCCATTACCGATAAGCTCGATCAGCTCGGCATCGTTCACAGCACCTTCTTTGAGGTTGAGCCCGACCCGACGCTCAGCTCCGCAAGAAAGGGCGCGGCGGCGATGACCGCATTCCAGCCGGATGTCATCATCGCACTCGGCGGCGGTTCCGCAATGGATGCAGGCAAGATCATGTGGGTGCTCTATGAGCATCCGGATGCGGATTTTGCAGACATGGCAATGCGCTTCTCCGATATCCGCAAGCGTATCTACACCTTCCCGAAAATGGGCGAAAAGGCATATTTCATCGCAGTTCCGACCTCTGCCGGTACAGGCTCTGAGGTCACGCCGTTTGCCGTTATCACCGATGACAGCTGCGGCATCAAGTATCCGCTCGCGGACTATGAACTGATGCCGGATATGGCGATTGTCGATCCGGATATGATGAAGACTGCGCCGAAGAGCCTGACCTCGGCTTCCGGTATCGACGTTGCAACGCATGCACTTGAAGCCTACGCTTCCATGCTCGCAACCGATTACACCGACGGCCTTGCGCTCCGTTCGCTGAAGCTTGTATTTGAGAATCTGCCGCGCACCTACAAAAACGGTGCAGAGGATATTGAGGCATGGGGCAATATGGCGAATGCCGCGACAATGGCCGGTATGGCGTTTGCAAATGCGTTCCTCGGCGTCTGCCACTCCATGGCGCATAAGCTCGGCGCGTTCCACCACATCCCGCACGGCGTTGCAAATGCGCTGATGCTCGAACAGGTGCTCCGCTTCAATTCTGCCGAGGTCCCGCCGAAAATGGGTACCTTCCCGCAGTACGCCTATCCGCATACGCTCGCACGCTATGCAGAGGTTGCCACGGCACTCGGCATGAAGGGCAAGACCGATCAGGATAAGCTCGAAGCACTCATCAAGGCACTCAATGAGCTGAAAGCAACGATCGGCATTCCGGACAGCATCAAGGAATGGGGCATTGACGAGAAGAAGTTCCTCGATCAGCTCGATGCAATGAGCGAGCAGGCATTCGACGATCAGTGCACCGGTGCGAACCCGCGTTACCCGCTCATCAGCGAAATCAAGCAGATGTATCTGAATGCATATTACGGCAAGAACAGCGAAACAGTCTGAGAACAGGAGGGTGTTTGATATGCTTTATAAGGAAGAACAGGTCATCGCGATACGCCCGAAAAAGGTTGTCTACCGCGACGGCGATACGGTCGTCAAGCTCTTCAGCGCGGATTATTCAAAGGCATCCGTGCTGAATGAGGCGCTGAATCAGGCGCGTGTGGAGGAGACCGATCTGAATATCCCGAAGATCATTGAGGTATTCAAGGAGGGCGAGCAATGGGCGATCCGCTCTGATTATATCGAGGGCAAGACGCTCCAGCAGCTCATGGACGAGAATCCGGAGAAAAAGGAAGAATATCTCAAGCAGTTTGTTGAGCTGCAAATGCTGATCCACACCAAGCGTGCGCCGCTGCTGACAAAGCTGAAGGATAAAATGCACCGCAAGATCAGCGACAGCAAATTTGAGGCGACAGTTCGGTTTGAGCTGCATACGCGCCTGGAAGGTATGCCGAAGCATAAGAAGGTCTGCCACGGCGACTTCAATCCTTCAAATGTCATCATCACCCCGGACGGCACGCCCTTCATCATTGACTGGGCACATGCAACACAGGGCAATGCTTCTGCGGATGTTGCAAGAACCTATCTCTATATGATGCTGAACGGTCAGGAGGAGCTTGCGAAGGAATATCTCAAGATGTTCTGCAAGATGAGCGATACGGCGCTGCAATATGTGCAGAACTGGATGCCGATCGTTGCCGCATCGCAGTCGGTCAAGGAGAACAGCGACGATGATTTCGAGCTGCTCTCGCGCTGGGTCAATGTTGTGGATTACGTCTGACGGGCGGAGAACCCCCGCTTGCTATCTCTAAGGAGGCACTTTACAGCACAGGAGCGCAGAGGTTCTTTGCGCTCCTTGTTTGTTGTATGCGGTGCGGCTTGACAGAAAAAAGCAGGTATGTTATAATGCGCATATCAGATATTGAAATGAAGGAGGCAGCAGAATATGCCGCAGGATAATTTTGTATTTCAGGTGAATCTCGGCGGAATGATCGACATTCTCTCGAATCATCTTTACAGCTCCCCCGATGTGTTCGTGCGCGAGCTGCTGCAAAATGCCGTGGATGCGATCGCTGCAAAACGCAAACAGCAGCAGGGCGGAAAGGATGAGATCTGCCTGATCCTCTCGGAGGAGAACGGCCGCCCGCAGCTCTGCTTTACCGATACCGGAACCGGCCTCACCGAAGCGGAGATCCACCGCTTTCTCGCCGTCATCGGGCAATCCTCAAAGCATGACCTGCAAAACGGCGCCGTGCAGGAGGATTATATCGGCAGATTCGGCATCGGACTGCTCTCCTGCTTCCTTGTCTCCGATGTGATCCGCGTGCAGACGCGCTCTTATCAGACGCCGGAGCAGTCGCTGGAATGGTGCGGCAATCCCGACGGTACTTATACGATCACGCCCTGTGCGCCGCTCCCGCAGATCGGGACACGCATTCTGCTGACGCCGAAATCCGGCGCAGAGGCATACTTCACGCCCGAAAAGCTTTCCGCACTCGTGCAGTATTACGGCTTGCCGCTGCCGGAGCCGATCTATCTGGTGCAGGATGACCGCCGCACGCTGCTCAATCCCCCGTTTCCGAGCGGCGATACGCACTATGAGCAGATCATGCGGCTCGGCGAATCGCTCTTTTCGACGAATTTCCTCGGATATATCCCGCTGGATTCTCCGAGCGGGCTCTTTTCCGGCGTTGCATATATCCTGGCAAATGAAACCGCGCCGACCGCCAAGCATTCGCACCGCATTTATCTGAAAAACATGCTGCTGACCGAGGACGGCGGGCGGTTGCTCCCGAAATGGGCATTTTTCCTGCGCTGCTTTATCAATACGAACGGTTTGCAGCCGACGGCATCGCGTGAGGATTTCTATGAAAACGGCGCACTCTTCCGCGCAAGGGAGGAGCTCTCCCGCTGCATTACCGATTACCTGCGGTCACTTGCAGAGAAGCAGGATCCGATGCTCCAGCGCATTGTGCGGATTCACCGCCTTGCCGTGCAGTCGGTTGCGGTTGAGGATGATGCGCTCTATCGCGCTTTCTTCCCCTATCTGACCTTTGAGACCTCGTTCGGAACGCTGACGGGCAGCGATCTTCTCAGCGCCGATACGGCGGTCTATTATACCCCGTTTATCGACGAATACCGGCAGGTCGCGGCGATTTCTGCGGCGCGGAATACGCTGCTGGTCAATGCGGGCTATACCTATGTGGCGCAGCTGCTCGAACGGATGCCGCTTTTCCGCCCGGATATCGCGGTCATGCAGATGAAACCGGAACGGCTCGATGCGCTGCTGGAAAAGCCGGAGCTTTCCGATACGGCTGCGGCGCTGCGTCTGCTCGCGGAATGCAATCAGCTGCTCGCGGATTACGATTGCAGCGCGGCACTCAAGCGCTTTGCACCGTCGGAATTGCCCGTGCTGTATACGGTCAATGAGGAAGCGCTGCTGCTGCGCGATATCCGGCATTCGATGGAGCAGACGGCCGATCTCTTCCGCGGGATGCTCGATGCCTTTGCCGAGGAATATCACGAGGAAGCGGTTGCAAAGCTCTATCTCAATACTGATAATCCGCTGATTCAGCGGCTCATGGATGTTTCAGACGGCGAAAAGCTGCGCTGCTGCCTGGAAATTCTCTATGTGCAGGCGCTGCTGACCGGCGGCTATCCGATGCGCAATCATGAAATGCAGCTGCTGAACAGCGATCTGCTGCGGCTGCTGGATTGGAGCATCGGCTGATGAAAGGCGAAACATGAAGCAACAAACAGACTATCTGGAATGTGAAAAGCCCTGGGTTTACTGGCTGCTGATCATGGCGGCGGGCTGGTTCGGGGGATACACATTTATTCAGCGCGGCGGCGTCTTCTGCAATGCGCAGACGGCGAATATCGTGCTCTTCGGGATCGCGCTCGGTCAGCGGAACTGGCAGCACGCAGCCTTCCTGCTGATTCCGATCACCGCGTATTTTGCAGGCGCTTTTTTCTCGGAGCTGCTTGGAAAAACGGTCAAGCGCTTCCGGTTTCTCCGCTGGGATACAATGCTCATCGGAATCGAAGTGCTGGTCGTATTCGTGCTCGGATTGCTCCCGGCGCGTGTTCCCGATCAGATCTGTCAGATCGGGCTGAATTTCATCTGCTCGATGCAGTTCAACACATTCCGGCAGGTTGAGGGCATCCCGGCCGCGACGACCTTTGTGACGAATCATATCCGTGAGGTCGGCTCGAATCTTGCAAAATATCTGCGGCACAGGGATGAAAAATCCGGCAGAAAGGTGCGTGTTCACGGGCTGCTGATCGTATTTTTCGCACTCGGCGCCGTGCTCTCCGCGATCTGCTGCGGATTTATGCATTACCGAGCGATCTGGGGCAGCGGGGTCATCCTGCTGATCGTATTTTTCCGGCTTGCACATGCAGACCGTTCCTATGAGCGCGCACAGCTCGATCAGGTGCCGCACGGACATTAAGAGGTATCGCTGCGCGATGATTTATAATGGGGACTCCGTCCCCAAGCCCCTGCCGGGGATATTATCCCCGGACCCCATATTTATGCATGGATAGAATAAAGCCG
>CAMNFV010000019.1 GCA_946537515.1 uncultured Ruminococcus sp.
TTTTCTGCATTGAGATCGCGGGTGATATACAGGAACCATGCGAAGAGTGCGATTTCCGTCAGCAGCGGCAGCGGGCGGAATTGAATGCGCGTATGCAGATCAAAGAGCAGTACCGCCGTACCGAGTGCGCGGACGACCACTCTGCTGACCGGATAGCGGCGTGCTGCGCGCAGGATCCATGCAGCGACAGCAGCAGGCAGGAGCAGCAGGATGCCGAGATGCACGACGGCATGATTCAGCGGGATATACCAGAGGTACGCCATTGCGGTGTATCCGGCCAATGCCGGGATCAGCAGGCTCAGTACGAGCAGGGCAGCGTGCAGGCCGCAGCGGGAATGATAGGCGCGCAGCGTGCAGATCGTTACCCAGAAGAACAGCCCGTAGCTGACAAGCCCGAAGGATGAGATCGGGTCTCCCGCATACCAGCCGCCGGACTGATATGCGCTGAGCTGTACGAACATGCCGAGCAGGCCGCCTGCGAATGCAGTCAGAAGAAATTCCGCGAGTAATTTGTAATGTTTCATGGTGCTGACCTCCTTTTTTTGACATTATAACACGCAGTTTTCCGCCATGCAAGGCCTTTTCGTGAATTCAAATGGATTCTTCATAAAAGCTTCATTCCGCTTTTATTTTCTTTGGTTTCTTCCGGAAAAAAGACCGCATAGAACACCGCAGCGAGCGGAACACCGAGCAGTAAGCCGCTGATGCCGGAGAGTCCGCCGCCGATGACGATCGCCGCGAGTACCCATGCGGAAGGCAGCCCGATCGACTGCCCGACAACACGCGGATAGATCAGATTGCTCTCGATCTGCTGCAAAACAATGACATAGAGGATGAACCACAGCGTCATGCGCGGCTGAACCAGCAGCAGAAGCAGCGCACAGGGGATCGTGCCGGCAAGCGGCCCGAGATACGGAATCATATTCGTGAGGCCGATGACCGCGCTGATCAGAACCGGATAGGGGAAGCGGAAGAGCCGCATTCCCAGAAAGCAGAGCCCGCCGAGGATCAGCGCCTCTTTGCATTGTGAGCTCAGGAAGCGCGCAAAGGTATTGCAGACAAAGCGGATCCGGTGTATTTGCTTTTGCATCTGCGCGGAACGGTTGCCGCAGAGCTTCCGGAACTGTCGGCTCAGGCGGGACTTGTCCGCGAGCAGATACAGCGCAAAGACTGCCCCGATGCCGATATCCAGCAGCGCCCCGAGCAGCGAGGCGGTGTAGTCATAGGTTTTCAGCAGCAGTTTCGGAAGCTGTGCCTGCAATGCGGAGAGCTGTGCATCCAGCTTTTCCGCAGGCAGCAGATGTGTCGGCAGCAGCGCGGCATACCGGCTGAACCATTGCCGCAGATTATCCGTGTAAATGCTGATGTTTTCAGAGATCAGCCGCACAGACCGCATGATCTGCGGGACAAGCACGCAGATGACGCTGACAATGACCGAGACCGGCGGCAGCATTGCACCGAGCAGGGAAACCGGCTGGATCCAGCCCATACGGAAGCCGCGTTTTTCCGCAAATCCCGAAAAATCGGTGCGCAGCCGCTCATAGGAAGGCTCCAGCATCGTCGCAAAGAGGATGCCGAGCAGCAGCGGGCGGAGTACATGCAAAAGCCGCCGCAGGATCATCCAGATTTCGCCGATATGCAGCAGAAGTGCTGCGAAGATCAGCAGGATGCCGCCGGATCCGACGATCAGCCGGAACAGCGGGTCATGAAACAGCTTTTGCATGATGCGCGCTCCCCTTTCAGATGCCGACAGGCAGCGTATTGATCAGCGCAGCCAGACGGTTCCATGTATTGCGGTCAAGAATGCCGGTCTCCGGCAGCGCCGAGACAGCCTGCAAATTTCGCACCGCTGCCGCAGTTTCTGCGTCATAGATGCCGGTAACGGCAACAGGCATCAGATTGCCGTAATGTGCGGCGGCCAGATTCAAAAGCACCTGCACCAGCTGGACAAGCTCGCCGCTGTCACGTTCCTGTAAGAGAAATGTTCCGGCGGGAAAGAGCGTGAGCGGTGCGGCGGTGTCCATGAGATTGTGATAGGTTTCGACGATCGAATTCCAAGTATCATCGTCGATTTCACCGGTAACGGGCAGCCCGTATGCCTGCTGATAGGCACGGACGGCAAGCGCTGCCTCATCGGTGTATTCCTTCCCCGGCAGTACGATCGGAATGCGGCTGTCACGCAGCGCGATCTGATAGAGCAAGCCCAGAATCTCCTCGATATGCTCCTGCTTTTGTGCATCGGTATACAGCATGGTAATCTCCTCTTCTCACCGGATGATATAGCCCGGTGCCTGATAGGGGCGCTTGCCCGCGCCGCATTTCATCTCGGAATAAACGCCGGTGATCGCATCCCATGTCACCGGGCCGACCTGTCCGTTTGCCGTCAGGCCGTATTCGCGCTGGAATGCCTGCACGGCGGCTTTGGTCAGCGGGCCGAAATATCCGGTATCGGAAACCGGCCGGATGTTGTCGTCATATTGCGCGATGAAGGTCAGATATTGCTGCAAACGGCGGACATTCTCGCTGGTGACGCCCTCGCGCAGCACCTCATTCGGATAGAGCCGCGCACATTCCTGCGGCGGATTGGATGCGAGAATACCGACATAGGCGCGGTAGATATCATTCCAGGTGCGGCGGTCGGCAATCCCAGTCTGCGGCAGCCCATAGGTCTGCTGGAAGGAGCGGACGGATGCCGCGGTCTCTGCGTTGTAATCGCCGGAGATGCGCAGCGGCAGAACACTCTGATAGTATGCGCCGATGACCGCAAGATAATACTGAAATGCGCGGACAGCATCGCCGTAATCGCCCTCACGCAGGACATTCGGGAAGCTGCGCTGCAATTCGCCGTAGCTCAGACCCTCGGAATCAAGCTCGGAAAGACGCTTGACGCTGACATAAATAAACGAGATGCGGTTCCATGTCGGTTCATTGACAATGCCGGTTTGCGGAAGATCAAAAACAGACTGAAACACCCGGACTGCCGCGGCGGTCTGCGCATCAAATACGCCGTCGGCCTCCGGAATCTTCGGGATTGCCGGGAAATTGCGCGCGATCCGGTTGAGCTGAATCTGAATCGTCTGCACATCTCTGCCGGCCATGCCGGATTCCAGCGGCATTCCCGGATAACTCGGCGCAGGTGAGCGGATCTCCTCTGCGCGGACAATGTCGATATTGCTGCCGTAATAATACTGCAAAATTTCATAGGGGATCATCCCCTGATTTGCAAGCCCGACAGTTCCCCATTGCGACAGACCGGCGCAGGTCGTGCGGGAGCCGTCGCAGAAGGCCGAAAACAGCGGTTCATAGCTCCCCTGCCGCCGGATATAGGAGCGGAACAGCTCTTCACAGAGTTCGCTGATATTTTCAAACAGCTCGCGGCCGTAGACAAAGGCCTGATCGTACTGCGTCGTGCTGGTGATGTCAAAGGGATAGCCGCGTGAGCGGTACCACTCAGTATAGATGCGGTTGAGCGCATAGGTGTTGATGACATAGATATTGGCGCGCAGAGAATTCTCCGGCCAGGTCGGATAGATTTCGCTGCATGCGGAATTCTTCAGATAGCTGAGATAGGGGATCGTGACATTCGCCGCATCCGAATCCGGCAGACCGAGATGCACGGTGATCGTTTCAGGGATAAAGACCTCTCCGGTGAGCATGGGCACGGCTCCTCTCAGTATTGCTGCATATCATTATAGAATGTGATATCGCCGTCCGGGAGCGGTTCATCGGCGCCTGCCGGCAGCGGGATCAGATCGAAATTCTGCATGGATGTGATATTCGGAAAGACGGGGACATCGGCGCTGTGTTCGCGGTAGTAGCCCGCGGCCTGCGCGGTGATGTCATAGAAATAGGATTCGGGATGCCGCTGATCGGCAGAGGGCGGCGGCGCGGGGACGGTTACGGCTTCGATATTGCCGCTCTGATCGGTCGTTTGCAGCGAGATCAGCTCCGGCTCACCGGCTGTGAGATGCGTGATGATGACTGCTGCGCCTGCAACCGGCCGTGCCCCCTGTGCCGTCGCGACATGTACGCGGATGATGCCGGTATAGGCGCGCTTCGGCATGGCGGGGGTTTCGGATTCTTCCGGCGCAGATACCGGTTCTTCGGATGCATCCGGCGCAGATGCGGGGAGATCGGGCTCCGCGGGCGGCGCCTCTCTCTGCGCGGTTGCGGCGATGACCGGGACGGCCTGCGGTGCTGCGGGCTGCTCCGGCTTCGGCGGCGGATTGATGCTTTGATTTGCATACATCCGGAAGAGCTCCTCGCGGTATCTGCGTGCGGTATCCTCAAATTCCTGACGATTCATGTAAAAACTCCTTTCGTGCGCATTCTGCTCCATTCTATGCGGAAGCGCCGCCGAACTTGACAAGAATCCGCAGATATGATAAGATAACAGAAGAATCGCAGGAAGGAGCTTGCATATGGCATCGAGCAAAGACTATCTGACCTATATTACGGAGCAGCTCTCCGGACTGGAGGAGATCCGCAGCCGCGCGATGATGTCTGAATATATTCTCTATTACCGCGGCAAAGTGTTCGGCGGGATCTATGATAACCGGTTTCTTGTGAAGGATACCGCTGCGGCACGGCGGCTGATGCCGGATGCGGTGCAGGAGTTTCCTTATGAGGGTGCAAAGCCGATGCTGCTTGTTTCCGATCCGGATGACCGTGCGCTGCTGGAAGCGCTGCTCCCGGCGATGTATGAGGAATTGCCGGAAGTGAAGCCGCGGAAGAAAGCGCAGAAGCCGTGAGCCGGCTGCAAATAAATATCACCTGCACCGGTGATATGCCGCTCGGGACGTATCTGCGGAAATATGCGGGTATCTCGGCACAGATGATCAAGCGGCTCAAGGCGGTGCCGGACGGCATCACACGGAACGGGCAGCATCTGCGGACAGTTGATCCTGTGCACAGCGGCGATGTGATTTTGCTGCATCTGCCGGAAGCCTGTGAACATACGCCGAATCCTGCGCTGCATGTTCCGGTTGTCTATGAATCCGCGCAGATTCTGGTCTGCGATAAGCCCGCCGGAATGCCGGTGCATCCTTCCATGCTGCATCGGGATGATACGCTTGCGAATTGGTTTGCGGCAAATTACCCGGAATGCGGCTTTCACCTGGTCAACCGCCTTGACCGGAATACCTCGGGGCTCTGTCTGATCGCAAAAACTGTATATGCGGCTCATTGTCTCCGCGGCGGCGCGGAGAAGCGGTATTATGCGCTCGTCAAACCCGGCCTGCACGGCAGCGGCACGGTCGATGCGCCGATTGCAAGAGAACAGGAATCCGTGATTACGCGCTGTGTCCGCGCAGACGGAAAGTCCGCCGTCACGCATTACCGCGTTCTGCTGGAAGCGCCGGACTGTACGCTGCTGGAGCTGACGCTCGAAACCGGCCGGACACATCAGATCCGTGTCCATATGGCGCATATCGGGTATCCGCTGCTCGGGGATGCGCTCTACGGCGGCGATCTGACACAGATGCAGGCACATGCGCTGCATTGCGGCCGCCTGACGCTGACGGATCCGGCGACACAGGAACCAATTACGCTGGAAGCACCGCTGCGCCCGGAGATGCAGCAGCTGCTGTACGGAAAGGATATGACAAAATGAAATCTGATCTGAAATTACAGGCACCAAAGCCATATTTTGAACGCATCCGCAATTTGCAGGGGGTGCGTGTCCCGAAGAATATTTTTCTGGTATTGCTGCTTTTCTGGGTTTATATTTTCTGCACGATCTATCTGGAGCAGATCATTTACTTCGTGATTTCGATTGCGGCGCAGATTTGCGGATACAACATTGCCGAAAATATTGATCTGGAGCTGTCGGTTGAGCTGTTCCTGACACTCGTCAGTATCGCGCTGACATTGGTCTGCTGCAAATTTATAGATAACCGCCCCTTCCGCACGATGTATCTGACACGCGGGAAGTTTCTCCGGCATTATCTGACCGGCGCGCTGCTCGGATTTGCCATGATGAGCGCGGTGATACTGCTGGCATGGTGCGGCGGTGCGATTCAGTTTGAGGGGATGCAGCCGCTTCGGCATCCGTTTATGATGCTCCTGATGTTTGCGGGCTGGCTGATTCAGGGCTTTTCCGAGGAGCTGAGCTTCCGCGGCTGGCTGATGACTTCGGCCGGAACACATCATTCCGTCTGGCTTGCCGTAGCGGCCAATTCGATCTGTTTTGCATTGGTACATGCTTCCAATGACGGCTTTGCCGTATTTCCGGCGGTCAATCTGGTTTTATTCGGCCTGACAGCATCGCTCCTTGTGCTGCGGACAGGCAGTCTTTGGGGTGCAGCCGCCCTGCACAGCCTCTGGAACTGGGCACAGGGCAATTTCTTCGGAATGCAGGTCAGCGGAATTCCGTCCGGCAGCACGGTTTTGCGCTTTACACAGATGCAGAAGCCGGAATGGCTCGGCGGCGGAGAATTCGGTCTGGAGGGCGGCGCCGGAACAACGGTCGTCTTGCTGGCGGCAGTCGCGATCTTGCTGCTGATGCCGCAGCGAACAGAACATGGTACGGAGGATATGACAAATGGAACAGTATAATCCCGAAGCGATGCAGCAGAACTATCGCGGCCTGCAATCCGGCGATCCGCGGATGCGCGCGATCCGGACGGCGGCAGCGGCAGCAGAGCAGGCGAATGATCTGCCCTGGGCGATCCGTTTTCATCATGACCTGATTCATGAGTCTGTTTTTTCCGGCGACCGCTATCAGGCGCTGGTGGATTTTCCGCAGTATCTTGCGCTTGTCAAGCGTGATCCGGAGCTGGAGCAGGAGAATCTCTGGGATACGCTCTGGATGTTCAAATGGATCGCCGAGGCCGCGACAGAGTTTTATCAGATTGAGAAAAAACAAGTGATCGCGTGGTTTTCGGAGTATCGGAGAATGCTGCTGGAAAACGGTTATTCGCTGCGTTCATGGTATGAAAAACGCGCGATCTTTTACAGCTACTGTGACCGCGCAAAGATGCGCATGGACTTCGAGAGCTTTCAGGATGCGAAGCGGGATGATATGGGCGACGGTGAGGCGAGCGAGCTGGATTCTGTCGTGCGGTTTGCCCTGGAAACCGGAGATACTGCGAAGGCGATGCAGGCGGCAAATCAGATCTTTGACCGCAATCTCCGGACGGAAGAGGTCCCCTGCAAGACCTATCATTATCTGCTGCGGGACGCTTTGAAGCGCGGGGATATGGATGCTGCGGAGAAATATGCGCAGCCGCTGCGGGCGCTCTGTACGGGGCAGCGCTTCCAGCTGGAGCCGATCGGCATGGTGCTCTGCTATGATGCGCTGACGGACCCGGAACGCGGGCTTGCATTTTACATGAAAAACAGGGCGCTGCGCGAGGGCTCGCGGAATCCGTTCCTTTGCTTCTGGTTTGACCGCGGCGCGGCAAGGCTGCTCTCTGCGGCGGCGGCGCAGGGGCTTTCCTGCAAGGATGCTTCCGGCGCGGGCATGACGCCGGAGCAGCTTGCGGCCGAAAGTGAAGCCTATATGCAGAATTGCCGCGCACTTGCTGAAAAATTCGATGCGCGCAATCGCTCGGATTATTTTGCATCGGAGCTGTGACGGCGCTTCCGGGTGCATGTTTCCATAAAAATCAAAACCCGCGGCTCACGCAAAGCCGCGGGTTATCTTTACAATTTCAATATTACTTGTTCCGCATTTTTTACAGGCTCATCTTCATATCCGGAAACCGGCACCGGTATACCGATCGTGTATGTGCAGCAGCAGTAAATCTCATCCCCGACACGGCCGTAATATTGATGCGTATCTGTTATGGCCGCATTCTCCGGTATTGTGTGATCGCGCGCTTTATCCAGATACATTTGAAACTGCTGTTCAAATTCGGATGCAATCTCACTTGCAGACATCGTTTCAAAATCTATATCACAGTATGAAACTTCAATCGTCCGGACGGTTCCGTCGGCATTTAAACTGACATATGCCAGATCAGAAAAACCTTCTGCATACGAATGCTTCATATATAACTCACACGGATAAAACACAGAGCCGATCTGCTCACAGATCACGGATTCTTCCGAATCTTCAAAATCCGCATCGGAATCCACACAGCATTGAATGACCTTATGCGCAATTTCGTTGTATGTTTCTTTTGGCAGCTTTTCACCCGCATCGCCGCGATCATTATGGCTCAGATATTTCCGCAGCCTTCCCTGATCGTCAACCGCAATTTCCGCCCCGGCGGAATTGGTGTATTGATTCCATATGTAGTATGGCTTTTCGCCTTGAAAGAACAGATTATTTGAGCTGCTGAATTCCTGCGTAAACTGTTCCGATGACAGGGAGAATTGATTTGTGTCGATTCCGAATGCTGTCAGATCCGGCAATGTCAGATTCTGCACTTCATCCATTTCTGCTGCATGATTGGTTTGTCCGCTGTTGCTGCTTGCAATCCCGCAGCCGGATAACATACAGCAAATACCAACGATAGAAAAAAGTATTTTTTTCAACCTAGTCACCTCATTCAGCAAGTCATATCCAGTATAACTGAAGTGTTTCCAACACGCAGTCGATTGTGAATGTTCGCAGCACATTCACTATTTAGTCTCTCATATAAAGAATATGTATCAAATATTAGTGTTAAAATAATATGCAAACGCCATGTTATTCTGATCTTCATAGTTATCTCCTTCTGTTTTCAGCGAAGTCTCCGGCAGCCGTTCCCGTATATGACTACCTGCCATTATACTAAATATACAATTTTTTTAAAAATGTCAATAATGTGTGAGTATATTCTGCACCTTACACAAAAGAGGATACTTCGTTTTGTAAAACCAGCCGGAAACGCAGCCCTTACCGCCCGCCGGAAACCTGCCAGAGCGCCAGCTGATCCCAATCCAAAGCCGCGAGCTTATGCGCCGCCCGTTCGATCGTTTCGCGGCTGCCGAAGGATGAAAACCGCAGCCAGCCCTCTCCCTGCGCGCCGAATCCGACACCGGGCGAGGAGACAATCCCCTGCGATTGCAGGAGCCGCGCAAAGCAATCCCATGAGCGCAGATGATACGGGCATTCCATCCAGACATAGGGCGCGTGCTCGCCGCCTGTCGTAAAGACGCCGCTCCGCCGCAGCGCATTGCGGATCAGATCGGCATTTTCCATGTAATACTGCACATCCATGCGTACCTGCCGCTGTCCCTCTGCCGAAAAGACCGCCGCCGCACCGCGCTGCACGATATAGGATGTGCCGTTATACTTCGTGGACTGCCGCCGCATCCAGAGCCTGTGCAGCGACTGATCGCCTGCTGTCAGCGCACGCGGTACGATCACCCAGCTGCACCGCACGCCGGTAAAGCCGGCCATTTTTGAGAAGGAATTGATCTCGATTGCGCAGGTCTCTGCGCCTGCGATCTCGAAGATGCTTCGCGGCAGCGCAGCATTCCGGATGTATGCTTCATAGGCAGCGTCATAGATGATACATGCCTGATGCGCATGTGCATACTCGACCCATGCCTGAAGCTGTGCGCGTGTATAGACCGCGCCGGTCGGGTTATTCGGCGAGCAGAGATAGATCAGATCAGCGTGAATGCTGTCGTCCGGCATCGGGAGAAAGCCGTTCTCCTTGGTTCCGCGTGCAAAAATGATCTGACGCCCTGCCATGACGCTCGTGTCATAGAATACCGGATAGACCGGATTCGGCAGCAGAACCGTGCTTTCCGGTGCAAAAAGGTCACAGAGATTGGCAAGGTCGCTTTTTGCGCCGTCGCTGACGAACACATCTTCCGGCTCGATCCCGACCTTGTATGTGCGGTAATAGCCGCAGATTGCGCGGCGCAGAAACAATTCGCCCTGCACATCGCCGTAGCCGTGAAAGCGGTCGGTTTGGCGCATTTCCTGCGCAGCAACGGACATCGCATCGCAGACAGCAGGTGCAAGCGGCCGTGTGACATCGTTGATGCCGAGCGACAGGATCTCTGCTTCCGGATGCTCCTCACGGTGCCGCCGGACGCGCATTGCGATCTCAGCAAAGAGATAATTCTGCTCAAGCTTGGTGATATTTTCATTCAGACGCATGATGCCGCCGCCTTTCTGAATGCTTCGCTTTGCAGGACATACGCCGCACGCGGCTCCAATTCCGGCAGCTGCGTCAGCGGAAAGTATTGCAGATGCGTGCTTTCTCCGTCATTGATGTGCAGCGCGCCGGAAATTCCGACCGCTTTGTAAAGCGCAATGACTGTATAGGTCTCGTCACCGTTCGGATAGCGGAAATAGAGCTCCCGGCCCGACAATACACCGAGCAGTTCAAAGTGTCCGGCGGTGAGCCCTGCTTCCTCATGAAGCTCCCGGGCGGCAGTTTCCTCAAGGCTTTCACCAAGTTCCATGCCGCCGCCGATGATGCCCCATGTATTGGTATCCGTGCGCAGATTCAGCAGAATCTCATTCTGTGCATTCATGACAATGACCGTTGCGCCGATGTTGATGACCGGCCGCTGCCCGACATATTTCCGCAGTTCTGAAATATAACTCATCGTGATTCCTCATATACCGAAAAATCGCCGTGCAGGAGCAGAAACGCCGCTGCATGGCGATTTTTATTGTATCATTCTGTTGTTGTTTCAGCCGCTGAATCCGCTTCCGCATCTCCTGCAAAATGCAGCGATGTGATCTGCCGGATCCCGTCGGATTCGGTGACTGTAAAGACAGCCTGTGCAGCGGGCTCCGGCGCAGAATGCAACCATGCGGGCTGTTCCGGCACATAATCTGCCGTGACGGTGCTGACGCCGTTTTCGGTATGCATTTCCGTAATCTGCGGCAGATTGCCGAACCATTGCGGCGCGTCCGGCAGAATCCAGCTCTTCTTCGGCTCATCGTAATAAAAACGGATTTCTTCCGTAAATGCGATTGTTTTGCATTCCGGTTCCCGCGATGTGCCGAGCCGCAGATTGCCGGCTGCGATCAGATCCACTGCTGGTACGATCCGCAGACCGTCCTGCTCCGGATAGCCGGAGAGTTTGTCGTCAGCGATCATGATCCAGGCGCAGAGCGTCAGGAAATCCGGATCGGAAAGCGCCGCCGGATCGTCAAATGCAGGGGTATCCGCAAGCGCAAACGGCAGCAACTCCTGCGCGATTGCGTGTTCCGGCGCTGCCGACTCCCGCGCACGTTTTGCGAGCACGCTGCCCTGATGCACCAGACTTACAATACCGCAGAGCGACAGCAGAACCAGGATCGCGCCGAGGATCGCATCCGAGGTTTTAATGCGCGGCTGCTTCGCTTTCTGCCGCTGCGGAGCTTGTTCGGCTGCCATGGATCAGCGCACCTGACCGTCGCCGTTGATGAGATACTTGACCGAGGTCAGCTCATAGAGTCCCATCGGGCCGCGTGCGTGAAGTTTCTGCGTTGAGATGCCGATCTCTGCGCCGAAGCCGAATTCACCGCCGTCGGTGAAGCGTGTCGAGGCATTGACATAGACAGCTGCCGCATCGACCTCGCGCTGGAATTTCTCAGCATTTTCAAGCGATTTCGTGACGATGCATTCGCTGTGATTCGTGCCGTAATGCGCGATATGCGCCATTGCTTCGTCGATATCGCTGACGATCTTCACCGCGAGCTGATAATCGAGATATTCATTTGCCCAGTCGTCCTCATTTGCATCCAGGACGCATTCGCCGAGAACGGATTTTGCAGCGGAATCGCCGTGCAGCGTGACGTTGTGTTCATCGAGCTTTGCCTTCATCATCGGCAGGAATTTCGCCGCGACATCCTTGTGGATCAGCACCGTTTCGATCGCGTTGCAGACCGAAGGACGCTGCGTTTTGCCGTTGTCGATGATATTGACCGCCATTTCGAGATCAGCCGAGGCATCGACGAAAACATGGCAGTTGCCGACACCGGTCTTGATAACCGGGACGGTCGCATTCTGTGCAACGGCGTTAATCAGACCGGCGCCGCCGCGCGGAATCAGCACATCGAGATACTCCGAGAGCTTCATCAGCTGATTGGAGCTTTCACGCGAAGTATCGGGCACGAGCTGGATGATATCCGCAGGGAGACCGGATGCTTTCACCGCGTCGCGCATGATGTTCGTCAGGCAGACATTTGAGCTGAATGCTTCCTTGCCGCCGCGCAGAATGACGCAGTTTCCGGCTTTCATGCAGAGTGTTGCCGCATCGACCGTGACATTCGGGCGGCTCTCAAAGATAATGCCGATGACGCCGAGCGGGACGCGCGTTTTCTGAATGCGCAGGCCGTTCGGGCGGATGACGCCGGATTCGACCTTGCCGACGACTTCCTCCAGCTGAATCAGCTTGCGGACGCCGTCTGCGATGCCCGCGATGCGCTGTTCATTGAGCAGGAGTCTGTCCTGCATGGCCTTGGACATATTGTTCCTGACTGCGTTTTCCAGATCGACCTTGTTTGCCTCAATGATCTCCGGCGTGCGGGCGATCAGAGCGTCTGCAATCGCAGCAAGAGCGTCATTTTTCTGCTTGGGTGATGCAGCAGCGAGTGTGCCGGCGACTGCCTTTGCATTTGCGCCGAGCTGCTGAACTGTCAGTTGTTCCATATATAAATCCCTCCGTTTTATGATTCTGATTGTTTACGCATATTTTGCAGCGCCGCATCATTCAGCGGGCCGTCAAGCTGAAATTCTTTGTCGCCGAGAATGACTGTTTCCAGCGAGATACAGCCGGAAAAGCAGCAGCCGACCGCGTCGCCGGCGTCCTTATCCTTGAAAACATGCCGGAATGTTACGTCGATCGGCAGCCGGATTTTTTTCAGCGCGGTGCAGTCACCGAAGGTCTCATAAGCGTCGATGACCTTCACCGTATCCGGAATATACATCTCTTCAAGTCCGGCTGCATCCACGAATGCTTTATATTCGATCTCCCTGACCGTAGACGGGATTTCGATTGTTTTCAGCTGGATGCATCCCTGAAACGCAAAGGAGCCGATCGTTGTGATGCCCTCCGGCAGATGAATCTCGCGCAGAGATTCGCAATGCGGAAAGATATTCGTAAAGCTTTTGCTCAGCCTGTCCGGGAGCTCTGCGGTTTCCAGCGAGAGGCAGTCATAAAACAAGCCGACGCGGAGCTCCGCGCCGCGCATCCCCCGCGGGAACCTGAAGCGCGAGAGCATTCTGCATGATTCAAATGCATACTCTCCGATGCTTGTGACGCTGTCCGGAATGTTGATCGTCTGCAATGCCGAACAATCTGCAAACGCGCTGCTGCCGATTTCTTTGAGCGTGGAAGGCAGCGTGATCTTTTCCAGATTGATGCAGCCCTTGAAGGCATTGCGGCCGATTTTCGTTGTGCCGTGCGGCACCCTGAATTCGGTCAGATCAGTCCGGTTCAGAAATTGTTCTTCTGCAATTTCCAGCGCTTCCGGTACATCGGGAAGCGCGACGGATACCGCACGCTTTACCGGCTTTTTTTCAAACAGGTCACGGAATAAGATTGAGTTTTCGATTCTTTCCGTTGAAAAGGCAATGCGGTCATCCTTGACTGATACACCGCATTTCCGCGCCCATGCGATCAGCTTCTCGGCATTCGTTTCATTCCAGGAATAGGAAGCGAGCCGCTTATTGTCTACATAGATCAGAATGCGGCTCATGGGCGTAATCCGGATCTCAAAGATCTGATCGCAGGAATACCACAGCTTTTTGTAGTAAAAATCCTTGCCGACAACGCCCATCGGCGGGCGCAGAAATGTATAGAGCAGCAGTCCGGCAGAAAGCAGCAGCCAGAAGCCGATGAATGCTGCCATAATGATCGCCTGCGTTTTATCCGGCAGCTGATCCATGACGTAGTAATCTTCCAGAGACTCTTTTACGATGAATATGATCACGAATAACGTGAGGCTGAGCACAACCGGGATCAGGTAACTGCCTGTACCGACTACAAATTCGATATCCTCAATTTTGGCATCCGCAAAGGCTGTTTCTTCGTCATCGCGTTTTTGCTGTTTTTGCGCTTTGATCTTTTCTGCAAGCTTGTCGGCGCCGCCCCTCACGAAGAAAGACCACCACATATGGCTGTATCCTTACTGCGCTACAAACCGCGTGCCGACCGGCTCGTCATTCAGCAGCAGATCATAGAGCCGCTCCGGTTTTTCGCCGTTCATGATGACCATATCAATGCCGGCTGCGACCGCCATTTTTGCTGCGGATATTTTCGTTGCCATGCCGCCGCGTGCGTTTGGTGTGCCCGCGCCGCCTGCGATGCTTTCAATCTCCGGCGTGATCTTCTCCACAATCGGAATCAGCTCTGCATTCGCATCCTTATGCGGGTCAGCGGAATACAGGCCGTCGATATCGCTCATCAGTACGAGCGTATCAGCGTGAACAAGGCCCGCAACGATCGCTGCAAGAGAATCATTTTCGCCGATTTCAAGTTCGAGTTCGTCGATCGCGACTGTATCATTTTCATTGACAATCGGGATGACGCCGAGATTAAGCAGACGCTCCATGCAGTTTCCGGCGTTTTCGCCGCCGTTGGAATTGAGGATTGCCTTGGTCAGCAGCACCTGCGCGACATTGACGCTGTAATTTGCAAACTGACGGTCATAGAGATACATCAGCTCGCACTGTCCGACCGCGGCACAGGCCTGCTTGGTCGGGGTATCGGTCGGGCGTTCCCGCAGGCCGAGCTGTCCGACACCGAGGCCGACAGCACCCGATGAAACAAGAATGAGCTGCTTGCCGGCATTCGAGAGATCTGCCAGGACACGTACAAGATTATGGAACCGCCGCAGATTCATTCTGCCGGTGCGGTGGGTCAGCGTCGAAGTGCCGACCTTGACAACAATGCGCTGGCTCTCCGAGAGTCTGCGCAGAGATGTAGTTTCGCTTTCCAAAAAAATACTTCCTTTCAATAGAGGTGTCTCCGACGGATTGCCGAAACCCTCGCCGGGGATATTATCCCAAGACCCCGTTTTTATGTTTCATCCATATAAATTTCGATTTTGCTGTACGGGCTGGATTTTGCATATGCAAATGCATCCGATTTCCGGATGAAATCAAAGATGTTCTCCGCAATGTCCTCATTCCAGACCGTTCCGGAGAGTTTACAGTTTTCGCTGTCCGGCGGAAACAGGATATCGACATGAATCTGATAATACTCATCATCATCTTCAATCGGAAACTGCCGCACCAGACAGAAATAAAACCGCGGTTCGCCGTGAAAAGAGAATGTGCCGGTCTCAAACAGAATCATATCATCGGCAATGGGAACGCTGCACATTCTTTCAAATGCATCGACGATTTCGGTCAGGGACATCTTTTCCGTGATCTCCCTTTTCAGCATATCCAGACAGTTCATCGTGATTCACCTTAAAACGGGAGTCCGGAGGGACAAGTCCCTTGGGCGCGGTTTGGACGCGCAGTCCATTATCAATCATCGCGCAGCGATACCTTAAATTCCATTCACGACATGCTGCGGATTGCCGCCCAGCCAGCCGTGCAGATTATCCTCTGTGATATCGAGCAGACGCTTCCGCGTTTCAAGCGGTGTCCAGCCGATATGCGGGGTGATGACGCAGTTCTTTGCGCCCTTGAGCGGTGTCTCCGGAGACATCGGCTCTTTTTCGAGTACATCGAGATAGGCGCCCGCGAGCATATCATGATTCAGCGCGGATGCGAGATCTTCCTCGACGACGGTACCGCCGCGTGAGGTGTTGATCAGGATCGCGGTTTCCTTCATCAGCGCGAGTGATTTTTTGTTGATGAGCCCCTTTGTCTGCTCGGTCAGCGGGCAATGCAGCGTCAGCACATCCGCACGGCGGAAGACCTCTTCTGCGGTCACGACCGGATAGGGGCAGTTTTCGGGCTGTGTTCTTGTCGCGATCAGCACGGACATGCCGAATGCATCCGCGATCTTCGCGACATTTTTGCCGATGTTGCCGTAGCCGATGATGCCGAGCGTTTTGCCGCGCAGCTCCCCTGTCGGATACGGGAAATAGGAAAATGCAGGCGCGGTCTCCCACGCACCGAGCCGCACATCCATTGAATACAGCGAAACCCGCTGGAAATGGTCAAAGATATACGCAAAGACAAGCTGTGTGACGGCATCCGTTGAGTAGCTGCCGGCATTGCAGACCGGAATGCCGCGCTCGGTTGCCGCTTCAATATCAACATTGTTGTAGCCGGTTGCGAGGATGCCGATATACTTGATATCCGGGCAGGCCTCCATGACCTCCCGCGTAATCAGCACCTTATTGCAGATGACGACATCCGCATCGCCGATATGTGCAATCGTTTCCTCCGGCTTGGTCGAAGGGTAGACATCGACATGCTCCGCGAGTGCAGCAAAGCGGCGTGCATTGGCCTCTTCCTTGTTATAGGCCATAGTATCCCAGTCAAGAATGACGATTCGTTTTGCACGCATGACTTATTCCTCCGTATCTGCGGCAGGCTTTGCGGCCTTTTCCGCCTCTGCGGCAGCTTCCTTCGCAGCCTTTTTCTGCTTTTCCTCCTTTGCGGTCTTTGCGGACTGCACAATATTGAGAATCAGCGCGAGCAGCAGCAAAACTGCCTCCAGAATGCCGACACCGTAGTAGAGCGTTTTGTTCTCCGGCTGCAAATAGATCAGCAGCGAGGCCGGAATCGCAATCGCCATGACAAGCTGATACCAGCGTCTGGTTCTTGCAAACTGAAGTACGAAGAGCAGCGTTGCGAGGATGCAGAAAATCAGGTGTTTATCCTGCGCGATCGGGAAAAGTGTGGGTTCCATGGTTTTGAAAATCTCCTTTGATATAGAATATGTGAATCAGGATCGCTGCATGGCAGCCAGCAGCTGCGCATCGGGATCCCACCATTGATTGCTGACGCCGAAATAGACGGATTCAGCTCTGCGGTCGGGTTCATGCCGCTCCGACGGCGGAAGCGGCGGTTCCGGCTGCGGGAAATTGCCGAGCAGCTGATACTGCCGTCTTTTGAAATAAAACATGCTGCTTTCGCACATGAAATACGGCAATCCGGTCTTGCGGAACCGTGCCGCCGGAAGGTTCCCCGGCATGAGATCCGCGGGCGGCGCATCGAATACGGCATCAAACAGCCGGAATACCGCCCAGTGATCGCCGATCTCCGGGACAAGCGCGGAATGCCACGAAACATGGCTCCATGCTTTTTGCAGCAGGATATATTTCCCGTCATAGCTTTGGAAGGCTTCTTCCGTCATTCTGCGATCAGATGCTGCGTGCTTTGTGCCGTAGGTTTTCCCTGCGGTCATCAGCTTGATCGCAATGAGGTCGCCGGCTGTGAAGATATCCTCCGTATGCACATTCGGCTTGATTTTTTTGACAGCGCCCATTGGTGCCGTGATCTGTGCGCGGAATTTTTCGAGCGCCTTTTTGCGGTCACGGAGCACTTTTTCGCCGGATTCCGCCCAGAGCTCCAGCCCGAATCCGCTGTCGATCATTTGCAGCGCACGCGCTCTGACAGCGTCCGTGAGGATTCCCTTTTTCCACATGAAATCTGCAAGGGAATAGACATAAGCGCACCATTCCTCCGGATCGCTCTCATCGAACATGCCTCTGACATATGCTTCAATTTTTTGCAGCGCCTCTTCCTGCGGATACCGGTAAAAGGCGCAGGTATATTCATCTTTCAGGTCTGCTGCGGTGTCATTGCCGGTGACACTTGTGCTCCATGCACCCATGTTGTCCTCCTCAGGTCAGATTCTCCGCATCGTAGAATACGCGGTATTTCTTCTGATTGTGCGTATAGGCGCTGATGACCAGGCCGATCGAAAGATACATCGAGAGCATGGCCGTTCCGCCGGCGCTGAAAAACGGCAGCGGAATACCGATAACCGGCATTACCTTGAGCACCATGCCGAGGTTCATCAGATCATGCGTGAACAGGATCGCAAAGACACCCATGCAGAGCGTTTTACCCATGGTATCCTTTGCGGCACGGCTGTCCCGGAATACCCGCAGGCAGATCGCTGCGAGGATCACGATGACGACGATCGCGCCGACAAATCCGAATGCTTCGCCGATGAATGCGAAGATGAAGTCATTGTGCATTTCCGGAACGGCGGTATAAGTTCCGCCGCTGAGGCCCTGCCCGAAAAGCCCGCCGGAGCGGATCGCCTTGAGGCCGAGATTCTGCTGATATTCCAGACCGAGCGCATCGGTTCCCGGATTGAGCAGTACGCGGATACGGTTCCGGTGGACATCGCCGAATACATAGGTCCAGATGAACCAGAATACCAGCGGCATCAGCGCGGCACCGCCGAGCAGATACCAGAAGGAAAGCCCCGCCGTAAACAGCATGAATACGGTCATTGCCGCGAAAACGATCGCGGTACCGTAGTCACCCTGTACGGCGACAATGCCGGCCGGAACTGCCGCATGAAGCAGCAGCAGAAAGAGATGCAGCGGCTGATTGAGCCTGTCCGTCACTTTGGAAATGTGGAAGGCATAGGTCAGCAGAAAGACCAGCTTCAGGATTTCCGAAGGCTGGATCTGCACAAATCCGAGGTCGATCCATGCGCGGTCGTCTGCGCCCTCACGCCCGTAACCGAGTGAGGTAAAGGTCAGCGCGACCAGTCCCAGCGCGAGCGGTGCATACAAAAACCAGAACCGCGCCAGCTTGTGATAGTCGATTGCGGATACGACGATGCAGCCTGCAAGGCCCAGTCCGAGCGAAATGAGCTGCACGATCCAGTCGTTGGAATCAACCTCGGTGGAAATATTTTCTGTCCAGAGGGTACGCAAGAGCAAAACGCTCGCGCCCGAGCAGATCGTCACGAGCGCAAGCAGCACCCAGTCGATCCTGTGCCAGAAATCCCTGCGTGAGGGATCTGCGGAAAGTGTTCGTTTCAATTTGTTCTCTCCTGTTTCTCTGTTTGTTCGGTTTCTTTCATGATTTGTGCGGGAATGACCTTCTGTCAGCCCTTATCTGTTTGCCAATACTTGCGGTCAAGCGTGCGGTACTGCACCGCTTCGGCGATATGCACCGCCTCGATGACCTCGCTGCCTGCCATATCCGCAGCGGTACGTGCGACCTTCAGCAGGCGGTCATAGGCTCTGGCCGAGAGCCCCATTTTCTCGAATACGGCCTTGAGCCGCGACTTTGCGCTGTCTGTCATCGGGCAGAATGCCGCGAGCTTATCCGGGGTAATGCGTGCATTGCAGGTGATTTTCGTCCCCTGGAAGCGTGCATTCTGAATCTCTCTTGCCGCGATCACGCGCTTGCGGATCTCCGCACTCGGTTCCTCGGGCTTTTGTGAGGAGAGGTCGTCGAATGTCACCGGTGCCGCCTCGATATGCAGATCAAAGCGATCGAGCAGCGGGCCGGAAATGCGGTTGAGATACTGCGCCGCGGCGCGCTGTCCGCAGGTACACGGGCGTGTCGGGTGGCCGAGATAACCGCAGGGACACGGATTCATTGCCGCGATCAGCATGATCGAGCAGGGATAGCGGATCGTGCCGGCGGCTCTGGAAATCGTGACCTCTCTGTCTTCCAGCGGCTGCCGCAGTATTTCGAGTGTGCGGCGGTCAAATTCTGCGAGCTCATCGAGAAAGAGCAGGCCGTTATGCGCAAGCGAGATCTCGCCCGGATGCGGCACGGTGCCGCCGCCTGCGAGTCCTGCCGAAGAGATCGTATGATGCGGCGAACGGAACGGCCGCACCGTCACGAGCGGGTGTTCTGTATCCAGCAATCCCGCAACGGAATGGATCATCGTGGTTTCAATGGATTCTGCAAAGGTCAGCGGAGGCAGAATGCCCGGCATTCGTTTTGCGAGCATACTCTTGCCGCTGCCGGGCGGCCCGATCAGCAGGGCATTGTGTCCGCCGGCGGCTGCAAGCTCCAGCGCGTGCTTTGCGGCGGTCTGCCCGTGTACATCGGCAAAATCGGGGATCGGCGGCGCATCGACCTGCTCCAGCCCGATGTGCTGCATCGGTGTCAGCGGCGTATCGCCTTCCAGATGTGCCAGCAGCGATTTTGCATCCGGCACGCCGTAAACGGTCATATCCTCGACGACGGCGGCCTCTTTTGCATTTGCCAGCGGCACATACATTGTCTTGATGCCGCGCTGTCTTGCGGTCAGCGTCATCGGGAGCACGCCGTTGACCGGTCTGACATCGCCGTTGAGCGAGACTTCCCCGATAATTGCGGCATCCGCAGGGACTTCGACTCTGCCGAGCGCCGCAAGAATTGCCATGAAAATCGCAAGATCGTGCATACTGCCGTTTTTGCGGCGGTCTGCCGGTGCGAGATTGACGATGCAGTTTGAGGTCGGGAACATGATGCCGCAGGTATAGAGCGCGGATTTGATGCGCTCGCGGCTTTCCTGAACGGCAGCATCTGCAAGTCCGACGATCTCAAAGCGCGGCAATCCCTTGCTGAGATTGATCTCCACATCAACCGGAAATGCGTTCAGTCCGAATAATCCAAGACTGCTGACTTTTGCAAACATTGCTTCACCGCCGTTTCATGAGAATTTTTATATGCCTGACTGACTGTCATCTGTATGGGACTGCGTGATCTGCGCCTGCGGCAAAGCAGAGCGCCGTCAGCAGGAGATTTTTCATTGGTTTATACGGCATTCTGCTGCACCGCCTTCTTGTTCCGGCTGGTCAGAATGCAGAGGATCAGCAGCAGAATGAACGTATACGCCGGGAAAATCACGGAGCACGAATTGACCAGCGTGTCATATCTGCCGAATGAAATGTTGCCCATTATGCCGAGATGCAAAACCAGCATAAAGACATTGCCTGCAAGCATCAGCACGATGCCGAGCAGCGCCAATATGAACCAGAGCACGATCCAGACAGGGTGATGCTCCAGCGCACAGCAAAAATCCTGCCGCAGCCATCTGCGCAGGACTGCCGTCAGACCGATGAATCCCAGCAGCGCACCGAGCACCCACATCAGCGGATTCGCTTTGTAGATTTCAGAGCTGAAAAGAAAGGAGCTGACGGTTTCGCCGGTCGGCTTCATAAACAGATACTGGATGCATATCGCAGCCGCTGAGACAGCGCAGCAAATCAGCAGATGCAGCGCTGTCAGCAGCAGATTCTTGATCGGGGTACGTGTCATGTCGTTGTCCTCGTTATGTCTCGGGATGATGTTCCTCACGCGCACGCTTCATCGCGGCAAGCCGTGCTTTGACGTCCTCTGCGGACGGGAGCATATCCGGATTGCCCTTTACGGTTGCGTGAGAGGGAATCGAGGCCATATCTGCGAGCATTGCTGCCGGATCGGCCTGCGGGAGCGCAGCTTCATTGCCCTGCGGCGTCTGTGCTGCGAGGGAATCGAGTGAAACATCCGTCGGGGCGGCGAGCGTCTCCGGCTTCGGCATAAACTGATGCGTTGTGCCGGTCATATCCGCGATGCCGAGCGACTGCTCCGTTTCGGAATGCAGCTTGATCTCCGGCGGCAGCTTGACCGGTGCCGGATCCAGAAACAGATTCGGCGACGGGGCAAATGCAGAGGCGGAAGCGGGCTGATTTGCAGGCTGCTCCGGCTGCTTCGGAACCTGTGCCGGTGCGGGATTCCCGCCGATCGAGGACATATGCTTCGATGCCTGCTGCTGTCTGATGAGGACATCTTTCGGCAATTCGTAATGTGCGCGGGTATCTGCCTGAATCGAAAAGATCGGGTAGCCCGGCTGCGTTTTCAGCTCATCATTCTGATTGCACAGGAGCTGTGCCCAGATATTCAGCGCAATGCTCACAATCAGGAAGAGCAGATTTGCGCCGGTAAATGTGCCGTTCCTGCGCAGCAGAATCAACAGAATTCCGACGGCATCCACGCCGAGCAGAATCAGGCTCGGAACGCGCGCTTTCATTGCTGTCAGCCAGCTCAGGACGATCGTGAGCAGGCCGAGCAGGATCTGAAAGACACCGGCAGACATCGCATTGTAAAAAATATTCGGCCCTTCCGCATTGTCCTTGGCGGTTGACATTGCACCGGCCATAAATGAGGTGAAGAAAATCAAAGCGCCGAGTGCGATGCCGCTCCACATATAGATGCGGAAGTCGTGATTGACTTTGGACATTTTCAGGCGGTTGGATTCATATTGTGCTTCAACCTGTGGTGAAATACTCATATCGTGATCTCCTTATCGGAAAAGGGCACACAGATCAGCGGTGCTTTTTCTTTTTGCGATTGGAATTCGGCTGATTCTGTACCTTTTTTTCAGCAGCATCTGTCAGTTCTTTTGCTTTGCGCTCTGCTTCTTCCAGCATTTTCTTGGAGCGCTCTTCCGCCTCTGCAAGAATCGCGGCGGCGGCAGCTTCTGCATCTGCACGCTCCTGCGCGATATTCTCCTGCTTGGTTTCCGGCTGTGCTGCCGTTTCAGTTTCCGGCTTTTCTTCGGTGTTTGCCGGTGCAGTCTCCGGAATCAGATCTTCCATTGCGGAATCGGCTGCTGCCGTTTCTTTTGCGGCTGCCGGTTTGTCTGCCTTTGCGGATTTTTCGGTTTCCGGCGCCTTTGCTGCATCTTCTTCATGCTGCTTTGCTTCGCGGACATCCTTCAGATGCTTTTGCAGTTCCTCTGCAAGTGCAGTACCTGCTTCGGTGGTCTTTTCCGGCTCCGGCTCGGTGAAGCCGAATGCGGAAGACTTCTTTTTCTTCTTTCTGCGGAGCGAATAATCCGTTGTGAAGAGGGTGGATTTTGTTCTGTGCTCGCCCTGATGTGCAAGCAGCGTCTGAATCACGATATCGGATTTGGAGATATCGAATTTTTCGTGGAATTCCGGATAGCCTTCCATTTGCGAGAGTGCCTGTTCCTTGCCGAGTTCCCGGATTGAGAAGAAATAGAATACCACACCGACGACGCCGATCAGCGCGGAGAGATAATCAAGACGGAATATGCCGATCAGCGTTGTCAGCGCATACCAGGCACAGAGGATGATATTCAGCGTGCGGTAATTCGCCCAGGCCAGATAGCCGAGCACAATGATAATCAGACCGAACACAATCTGAAAAATTCCGCCGGCCAGGATTGCTTCGGGGCCTTCCAGCGTGTGAAACTGGTAGCTCAGCAAATCGAACATTGCAATATACTTTTTAAATATGGAGAAGAAACATACGAGAATACACAGTACCAGATTGGCAAGGAATGTACGGCGATGTGTTTTATCAATATCGTGCATCTGCATCCGGCAGTATTCATAGTGCGAGTCATTTTTTTCGAGGTGAACAATTTTCGGTTTTTCATCTTCAAACGGATTGTAATTCTGCTCTGCCATAACGAATCATCCTTTCTGATTAAAATTCAATCATTTCAATTTCATACAGCGGCTCTGCTGTACGGCTGCGGTGAGATATCAGCCCGTCCGGACTGGTCTGTATCTTCCACAGGCATCCCTCTTTTCCCGTTTTTCGTTTTTCAAAGGTCTTCTAATGAATCCATCATTTCGCTGTGTGTTTCCGCCGGATGTACAAACGGATCGGCGCCCTGACTGCGGTCCTGATAGCCCTTCAGGTCGGCATTCAGCGTTTCCGCGGTTTCATCCAGCAGGTCGTGCATATCGGAATCTGCCGCTGTTCCGGTCGCAGCAGCACGCGCGCCGGATTCGACAGCATTCTTTCTCGAAGTAAAATCCCAGGCTTTTTCGGTTGCCTCATGCCGGTTGAGCTCCAGCTGGAACTGCGGGAAGCCATCTTCCTTAGAAAGCTTCAGCCAGAATATATCGCAGATCAATGCGATTAATAACGGAACCGGCTGAAAAACGCCCAGATACCGGACTGCGCCGAATATGGTCAGAATGGGGAGCAGTACAAGGACAACGAGCGTGATGATCCACTCTCTTTTATAGACTGCGTAGATCGCGCCTGCCATGCAGACGATTCCGAGGACTGCAAGAACGAAATCACCGAGTCCGCGCAGCAGCGTAAGCCCGCCGAGGATGCTTCCAAGCAGCGCCGGAATCACTTCTCCGGCTGCACAAACCAGCGTGATCAGCATGGTTATGCCGAGGATCTTTTCAATGATATCTCTTTGCTTGCGCAGCTTGCTGTACCGCACAAGCCGATAGTCGTCTGAATAAATACTTGCCATAATGTATTCCTCTCGGTCAGAGTGCATCCAGTCCGCCGACATCCTCCGGAGAGATCGTCTGCTGCCGCTCAAAGCCCGGTGCATTCTTCATCCGGTTGTAGGGCGCTTCGGCAGGATGCACGAGCGGATCGCTCCCGTGGCTGCGGTCATGATAGGCCTGCAGCATGGAAGGCAGCGCTTCTGTATCCGAAGCGTTTGCGAGATCTGTCATCTGTGCATTCGGATCAAGCGGCTGCTGCTCGGTGCGGACGCCCTGCGCCAGCGCACGGTGCTGAATGAAACTGACCTGTGATTTTTGTGCTTCTTCGTATTCTTCAAAATCAATCTGAAATCTTGGAAAGCCTTCCTCCTCCGTCAGTTCCGCCCATTTCAGGCCGACAAAAACCGTCACGGCAAGCGGGATGATACCGATTGTACCGATATAGAACGCCGTCATCCATCCGGCAAATGTCACAAGCAGAATGCCGACTATGCCGATGAGCGCCGGAATCCATTTCCGGAGCACGATCCCGGCGAGGCCGACTGCCATGACCGCCAGATTCGGAAGCAGATGATACGGCGGCATTTTTGCATACTGATTGACATGGACACCGATTGCGATCAAACGCGAGCAGGAACCGCCGATCAATTCTGCCAGCATCAGAAACGCATAGGCAGCGAGACAAATTGCAAAGCAGGTTTCATATAGCTTCTTCTTGCGTCGCAGCTGAAAATATCGCTCTTCACGCACGCGGTCTGAATAGACGCTAACCATTCCTTTCACCTCCGGGGTGTTGAATATTTGTTGAATCTGTGGATATAGATACTCCATATTATTATATCACATAATACCGGAAAATGCAATGGGGGGAACGAGAAAATTAGAAATGAGAA
>CAMNFV010000020.1 GCA_946537515.1 uncultured Ruminococcus sp.
TGACGGCTCGTTGCTCAGGTGAGTCGGGCACGCTCTCGCGTGCATGGCAATTCCAGATCATGCCGCGGGGCTGCCCGCCGGTAGAACAGCCTTTAATACAGAACGATGCGCAAAGTTATCATGATGCTTTCCGGCGGACTTTAGATCAATGGATGCGGGCACTGCCCGGTCGGCAGGGCCGACAGCCGATTTGCTTCGCCTTTCTTTGGCAGTATTTGCTTGACGGCTCGTTGCTCAGTTCAGTTGGGCACAGCCCGCCGGTAGAACAGCTTTTGATACAGAACGATGCACTAAGTTATCATGATGCAAACCGGCGGACTTTAGATCAATCCCCGCGGGCGCTGCCCGCCGGTCGGCAGGGCCGACAGCCGATTCGCTTCGCCTTTCTTGAACTGCATTTACGTGACAGCTCGTTGCTCAGTTCAGTTGGGCTGACAGCCGGTGAAACGGCCTCTGTTACAGAACGATGTACTAAGTTATCATGATGCTTTCCGGCGGACTTTAGATCAATGGATGCGGGCACTGCCCGCCCGCATCCCTATAAGAACACATGGGTTCTTGGTTTCTTGGTTTCTTGAATGCTTTGAAGTGTGAAAGTGGTTTTTGAAGTATCGAAAAGTCAAGCAAATACGTCGTTTTGAGATGCAGCCCGTATTTCACTTTGTGTTAAATGCTTTTATATTTCATGTGCAAGAACCCACACATGATAGACGTGGTATCTTGATTTCTTTCTGCTCTGACATTGAAATCTGCGTATCTTCGTCATTTTCATTCGTTTTACGAAATGCAAGAAACCAAGAAACCATAAAGTATATATAGGGCAATCCGGAATATCATCATCACAAAAAATGATTGCCGGATATCGGAAAGCAGTATCGGCGCGGCACTTGCTTTTTCGGGCGAATCGTGGTATAATGCGTGTAGCAGACGGAAAGCCGCCTGCAAATCCGAAACGAACCAGGAGGACAGCCAATGCGAACGGTACCGCGCGTTGCCTGTATCAATGATCTTTCCGGTTTCGGCAGATGCTCGCTGACGACGGCGATTCCTGTGCTGTCGGTCATGGGCGTGCAGGCATGTCCTGTCCCGACTGCCGTGCTCTCCAAGCACACCGGATTTCCGCAGTTTACTTTTACTGACCTGACAGATACATTGACGGCCTATTTTGACAGCTGGGATGATCTCGATTTTGACTGGATCTATGCCGGATTCCTCGGCTCGATCGGTCAGATCGAAATGGTCCGGGCGTTTTTTGTGCGCCAGAAGCAGAAAAATCCGGACTGCCGGATCCTTCTGGACCCGGTCATGGGCGACGAGGGAAAACGGTACAGCACCTATACGCCGGAGCTCTGCGATGCCGTGCGGCGGCTGGTCTCGTCCGCGGATGTCATCACGCCGAATATCACGGAAGCATGTCTGCTGACCGGAACGGAATACTGCGGCGAATGTCTCCATATGCAGGCGGCGGAGCGGCTCGCGGATTCGCTGATGCAGCTCGGCTGCGGTTCGGTTGTCATCACCGGAATTGTGCAGGAGAACCGCATCGGAAACCTGACCTATCAGGACGGGCGCGCTTCTTATTCCGACGTACACCGGACAGAATGTCTGTTTTCCGGAACGGGCGATCTCTTTGCATCGGTATTATGCGGCGCATTGGCACGCGGGAAATCGCTTTCCGCATCCGTGAAGATTGCCGGTGCATTTTTATCCGAGGTGACGCAGGGGACGCTCCGTGAGCATACGCCTGCTGCCGAGGGCGTATTATTTGAACCGTATCTATGCCGTTTGGGGGGCATGTTGTATGAAGAAAAATGAAAATGAAAAGCTGCTGAATATGGTGTATGCGGGATTGTTTGCGGCGATGACGGCGCTCTTCACCGCGACGCTGCACATCCCGGTCGGAAACGGATATATTCATTGCGGTGATGCGGTGATTTATCTTGCTGCGGCGACGCTTCCGATGCCGTATGCGGTCGGTGCATCTGCGATCGGCGGCATGGCGGCGGATCTGCTTTCGGGCTATCCGATGTATGCACTCCCGACGTTTATCATTAAGGGGATGCTCGCGCTGATATTCTCGCTGATCGGCGGGAAGCGCCCGGTTGATGCGCGGCGTGTGACGGCGCTGGCTGTCTGCGGGATTGTGTCGGTTGCCGGGTATTGGGTCACGGCGGTGATTCTGTACGGCGGCTGGACGGCGCAGCTGATCGGGACGGCGCCGGGAAATCTGGTACAGGCGATCGGCTCGGGGATTGTGTATGCGGCTGCGGCGATTGCGCTGGAGCGGGTACGGAACAGAAAGCCGAATCTGATGTTCTGAATATCATTTTATGACTGCATGACGGCGGCCGGGGTGAACCGGCTGCCGTTATTTTATTCTAATGATCCGGATTGTTCACTTCTGTTTGATGTCCTTTATCTATCGTCGGACTAAAGATATAGAACATTCAGCAACAAATACACGAATCATTCGCACACAATTTAATAAGACATCAGGAGAAAGGATACAGAACAATAAAGTAAATTTCAGCTTTAGCAAAACGGCTGTCGCATGTTTGCAAGAAGCAAACTGCGCAGTTTCGCTTTGCGAAACGTGCGGCCCCGCCGACCTTGTCTCATTTTTACTGCCGTTTTGTCTAGTTGTACTGTTCTATTTGCAACTATCTTGCGAATTTACTGCAACACATTGTTAAAATCCTCTGCGTATAAAAATAAATTTTTGTGACTATTGACAATTCGTGCAGGAATATGTTATAATAAGTGTATATATAAATCCGGCCGTATGCGTTGTACGGACCGGTTTGGGGAGATATTCGCTGCCACACATATTAGGGGGTAATTACATGAAACAATTTGTCCGCAGGCTGACTGCGTCTGTATGCGCTGTTGTCCTGACATCCGCCGCTTTCAGCGGTGCGGTGCCGTCCGTGCACAGCGCTCCTGTACAGACCGCCAGCGCAGCATCAGACGACGATCTGATCCTGCATTACAACACATCCGCAGGTACCAAATTCTCCGGCAACGCCTGGGATAACGATGAATCCTTCTACAAGGCGCTGCCGCTCGGAAACGGCAGAATCGGTGCCATGGTCTACGGCAACTGCCCGACCGAACGCT
This sequence comes from uncultured Ruminococcus sp., assembly GCA_946537515.1. GTDB lineage: Bacteria > Bacillota > Clostridia > Oscillospirales > Ruminococcaceae > Firm-04. The sequence goes on from CAMNFV010000020.1 coordinate 3,118, forward strand.
TCGACCTCAATGAAGCAACATTCTGGAGCGGCGGTCCCGGCAACAATAACAAAAAAGTATCGTCTGATACAATGGAGCGCTGCTGGCAGCAGATGCTCGCCGGGAAATACAAGGATGCCGACGGGACGATCGGCTCCTCGATGATCGGCGGCGGCGAGGCAAAATTCCAGTCCGTCGGCACGCTCAATCTCGATACCGGACACAGCAATGTTTCGGGCTATGAACGCTGGCTTGATATGAATACCGCCGTCGCGGGCTGCTCCTATTCCGCAGGCGGCAAGCAGTACCGGCGCGAAAGCTTCGTCAGCCACCCGGATCAGGTGCTCGTCACACGCATTTCCTGCGCCGATGCAGGCAGCGTTTCGCTGACGGCTTCCTATGACTGCTCCCTCAAGGATCAGTTCAATATTACGACCGACGGCAATGATACGCTCGTCATGAACGGCCACGGCGATTCGGAATACGGAATGCCCTTCGCGGTGTATTTCTCCACCCGGACAAAGGTCATCCCGGTCGGCGGTACGGTCAAGGCCGGCGGCGGCAAGATCACAGTCTCCGGCGCGGATTCCGTCATCGTCCTGACATCTGTACGGACAAATTTTGTCGATTCCAAAACATGCAACGGCGATGAAAAAGGCAATGCTGCAAAGGATCTCGAAGCGGCAGCCGGAAAATCCTATGACGATCTGCTCGCGGCACATCTCTCCGATTATCAGGAGCTCTTCAGCCGCGTGGATGTCGAACTCGGCGGCGACGGCAGCAATAATCTCAAGCCGATCCCGCAGCGTATCTCGGAATTCGGCCGATCCAATGATCCAAAGCTCGCAGAGGTTCTGTTCCAGTACGGCAGATATATGATGATCAGCGCCTCGCGCGATTCCGAACCGATGAACCTGCAGGGCATCTGGAATAAGTTCCGCAATCCTGCATGGGGCTGCAAATATACCACCAATATCAACTATGAAATGAACTACTGGCCTGCCATGACAACGAATCTGGAAGAATGCTTCCGGCCGTTCGTCGAGAAGGCAAAGGCCATGCAGATAAACGGCAATCAGACCGCAAGAGAGGTCTACGGCGTTTCGGAAGGCTGGGTTGTACATCACAATACCGACCTCTGGAACCGCACCGGCCCGATCGACGGCGCATGGGGCATGTGGCCGACCGGTGCCGCATGGATCTCCGATATGCTCTATGATGCATACCGCTTCAATCAGGATCCTGCCTATCTCGATGAGGTTTATCCGGTCATCAAGGGCAGCGCCGCATTCCTCAATACGATTCTCCGTGAGGCGAAAATCGACGGAAATACATATAGTGTTGTATTCCCGAGCACATCGCCCGAGGTCAATACGCCCGGCGGCAGCGGCGGTCAGGGCGCGGCCTGTGCATACGGCATTGCAATGGATAATTCGCTGACGCGGCATCTGTTTACGGATGTTATCGAGGCCTCGGAGATTCTGAATCAGGATGCGGAATTCCGCAACAGCCTCTATCAGCCGCTTTCCCGGCTCAAGCCCGATACAATCGGCAGCTGGGGACAGATTCAGGAATGGGCCTATGACTGGGATGCGAAAAATGAGAAGAATCGTCATATTTCGCATATGTACAGCCTCTTCCCCGGCAGACTGATCTCGAAGGATACTTCCCCTGCCCTCGCATCTGCGGCGGCTGTCAGCCTGAATGCAAGAGGCGACGACGGCACGGGCTGGTCTGAAGCCTGGAAGCTCAACTGCTGGGCGCGCCTTGAGGACGGCCCGCACGCATACAATCTCGTCAAGCTGCTGGTCTCGCCGGTCAACAATTACGGCAGACTCTACGACAATCTCTGGGATGCGCATCCGCCCTTCCAGATCGACGGCAATTTCGGCTTTACATCCGGTGTTGCGGAGATGCTCCTGCAAAGCCATGACGATGTCATCAAGCTGATCCCGGCGCTCCCGGAGCAATGGGCAACCGGCCACGCATACGGCCTCTGCGCCCGCGGCGGCTTCGTCGTCGATCAGGACTGGAAGAACGGTCAGCTCGTCAGCGCGGAGATTTATTCCAAATCCGGCAATACCTGCACAGTATCGCTCCAGGGCGAAACGGTCAGCTTTGAGACCGAAAAGGGCAAGACCTATCATCTGGATGCTTCGCTGGAAGTCGAAGAAGCAGCGCAGCAGCGCAATGTCGCATGGAATAAGAAGACCGCCGGCTCCGATGTTGCAGGCAGCAGCACGGAAGCATGGGCATCTGCCGTCAGCGATGCGGATAAGTGGCTCGCGGTCGATCTCGGCAAGGTCTATCCGATCAGCCGCTGGGGCGTCAAGCTCGCCGGCATGACCAATTCCAATACCGATTATCCGCGTGAATTCGATCTGGAAGTCAGCACGGACGGCAAAACATGGAATCATGCAGCCGATGAACTGAGCACGACACAGGAGCAATTCAGCCGCAATCTCAAAACGGTCGAGGCGCGCTATGCCCGCGTGAAGATGCACACAGCATCGACCAAGGCTGCACAGGCTGCGATCGAAAAACTGGAAATCTATGCGGAATCCGATGAACCGGAGCCGACACGCTCGCCCTATGAGCGGATCGAAGCGGAGACCTATGACCGTCAGAGCGGCGTGCAGATCGAGCTGCGCGATGACGGAACGGCGGATGTCGGCTATATTCAGCCCGGCGATTATATCGCATTCAAGAATGTGGATTTCGGTGCGGGCGCACAGGGATTCTCTGTCACGGCCGGCAGCGATACCGACGGCGGCAGGATTGCGCTGCATCTGGATTCTCCGACCGGCAAGCTGATCGGCACATGCAATGTTGCGGGAACCGGCGGCTGGACGACCTGGAAGGATTTTGACTGCGAAGTCTCCGGCGCATCCGGCACGCATACGCTCTATCTCGTATTCGAGGGCGATGACGGCTTCCTGATGAACGTGGACAGCTTCACCTTTACGACAAATCTGAAGGCGGGCGATATCACCGGCGACGGCAAGACCGATGCTTCGGATGTGACCGCGCTGCTGAATCATCTGCTGACAAAGAAGGCATTGACCGCAGAGCAGGCAGCAACTGCGGATCTCAACGGTGACAAGAAGCTCACCGCCGCGGATCTCTCGCTGCTCCGGCGCATTGTGCTGAAGTAATACAGCGATCAAATCAGACGGGAGTGCAGTTGTGCTGTGCTCCCGTTTCTGCAACATTCACCCGAAAACGTCACAGCGAAATGAGGTGTTCTGAAATGACGAATGGAACCATGAAAAAAAGCCCGTTCCTTACGCTGCTGCGCAATATGCATCCGTATCGGAGAGGGGTCGGTCTCTGCGGCATTCTGATCGCCGCATATGCTGCATTATTTGTGCTGTATCTGCTGCTGTCTCAACATCAGATTGCCGTACCGGAGCTGGTGCTGCTGCTGCTCTTTGCGGTCATCGTGCCGCGGCCGGGGAATGCAGCGGTGCAGGATGAACGCAAAATGAAAGGACAGCAGAAGCGGTTTGCCGCCTGCGGCTATATCGGTGTTTTCTATATTCTCGGAAAATACCTTTGGAGCTGTTCTTATCTGCCGGATCTGCTGATCGCATTCGATGTGTGCAAAGAACCGGAACTGCCGCAATGGATAAGCCTGTATGATTATGATATGATCGGCACGCAGGCCTGCATGGCGCTCTCGGTGCTGATCCTGATTCTGTCCGCACCCCTGGGAAAGCACGACCGTCTGCCGCGTGTCATATTCGTCCGGCTGCCCGCCGACAAAAAGAAATTCCCGGTCCGGCTGCTGCTCTATGCGGCAGAAGCGGCGCTGCTGACAATTCCGCTGTTTCTTCTGTTCGACGCTGCGTATGTTTTCATAGGAAACTTCGGTTGTTATCAGACATGGGAAGAAACGCTGAAGGAGTTTATGAGCGGTATGCGGGAGACTCTGTCATATTCCATCGGCGAATCAGCAGGAAAAATCCTGGCTGTATGGATCGCAGAGCTGATTATACGCGAATTTCAGGTGTATGTTTACAACCGGAAACAGGCGCATACGGACGCAGCGGAATACAATCCGGATGCACAACCAGATCCGGCATAAAAAAGCAGGAGCACAGTTCAGATGCTGTGCTCCTGTTTTTATTGAGATGTATTCACAGTCTGCATTCACGATACTGCGTACCGCTCAGATCCTTCCACAGAAATACGCCGTTTTCGAGCGTCATATAGCTGTGCGGGGATTGTTCTTTCGGGATAGAGACCGAGCCGGGATTCATCAGCATGAACTGTCCGTTTTCGCCGCAGGTCTCACAGACCGGCACATGCGTATGTCCGTGCAGCAGGATATCGCCCTCATGCAGCGGCGGCAGATGCGACGCATTCCAGACATGGCCGTGCGTTGCGAAGATCAGGCGGTTCCCCTCGGAGAGCAGCGCATAATCCGCGAGCACCGGAAACTGCAAAACCATCTGATCGACCTCTGCCTCGCAGTTTCCGCGGACACAGAGGATATCTGCGGCCAGCGGATTGAGCAGGTCAATGACCTCCTTCGGCGCATAGCCCTCCGGCAGATCATTGCGCGGGCCGTGATAGAGCAGGTCGCCGAGCAAAAGCAAACGATCCGCCTGTTCCGCTTCATACCGCTGCAAAAGCTGTCTGCAAAAATAAGCAGATCCGTGAATATCGGATGCAATCAGCCATTTCATGAGACATGTTCTCCTTTCAGATAAGCGCGCAGACGGGCGATTTCGGATCTGCCGTCCTGAAGCCCGAGCGCATAGAGCCTGCCGAGCTTTTCCATATCCGGTTCCAGTCTGCTGACCGTGACTTTCTGTGAAGGCGCAATGACAAAGATGCGGCCGGATTCCGCAAGTGCATCCAATTCATCGCATTCCCGGTTGTAGCGCACATCCCCCTGCCGGAGTGCATCGGCAAAATCCGGGTAGCTGCCGCGGTAGAGATCCTCGCGGGAATGCCCGTGCAGCTCCCGCTGTTTGACGGGTTTGCGGAAGCCCTCCTGCCGCGTTTTGATGACGACGATATGCTTATAGCCGCGGTCAAGCGCCCATTGATACGGGATATTGACGCTGCATCCGCCGTCGAGATAAGGCTTCCCGCGGAGCATGACCGGCTGCGAGATATAGGGCATGGATGCGGATGCGCGCACCGCCTGAAAAATGCTGACACCGGAATCCTTGCCGATGAATTCCGGCTTTGCCGTTTGCAGATTCGTGACAACGGCGTAGAATTCGCGGCGGGGATCATCGAAGCGGGCGCGGTTGAACTCCGGGACGCTGTCCATATGCCCGAATACGAAATCGAAGCCGATCAGCCCGTGATTGCGCCGGACAGCGTGCAGGCCGACATAGCGGCTGTCGTGGCGGTAGCGCAGATTGATGCGGCCGGAGCGTCCGATCTGCCCGGAGACATAGTTCATGCCGTTCATCGCACCGGCAGAGACACCGACGGTGCATTGAAAATTCAGGTCTGCTTCCATGAGCGCATCCAGCACGCCGGATGTATAGACGCCGCGGAATGCGCCGCCCTCAAGGATGATGCAGCCCTCTGTGATCGTATCGGAAGCCAGCGCCGCCGGAAGCTGATAGATGCCGGAATAAATTTGTGTACGTTTCATGCAGTATTTCCTCCTGTTAACCGTATCTAATTATACACGCAGATACGCAAAATGTCAAGAAAAAGGAAAATGAGGAATAGAAATGAAAATTTGTTTCTGATTTCTCCCGAATTCTTTCTCATCGGCGCCTCCTCCCCGGCCCTTTTCTTTCATATTCATCTTTACAAACGGGCGAGATTGTGTTATAATAATTATGTATGCAAATTTGAAAGGAGCCGATGCATCGTGCAGGGCATTCGTAAGCGGACATGGGCGGAGATCAACCTCGATCATGCCGCATGGAATTATCATCAGATCAGAAAAGCAGTCCGGCCGGAAACCAAGGTCTGCTGCGTCATAAAGGCAAACGGCTACGGGCATAACGCCGTCCGGCTTGCCGCGTTATATGAGTCACTCGGCGCAGATTTCCTCGCCGTATCCAATCTGGAGGAAGCGCTCCAGCTCCGGCAGGGACAGATCACGCTGCCGATCCTGATTCTCGGCTATACCCCGCCGGAATGTGCAGGCGTCCTCGCAAAGCAGAATATCGCGCAATGCGTCTATTCCCGCAGCTACGGCGAATCGCTCTCGCAGGCTGCAATGTCAGACGGCGTGCGCGTGAAAATGCACATCAAGATTGACACCGGCATGGGCAGAATCGGCTTCCAGCACCGCGGCGGACATTCCGAGCTTTCCGATGCGCTGGCCGTCTGCAAGCTCCCCTGCCTGAAGCCGGAGGGCATCTTCACGCATTTTGCCGTTGCGGATGACGGCACAGACGGCGAAAGCTTCACGCTGGAGCAATACCGCAATTTCATTGATGCGATCAATACGCTCGGCAGCCACGGGATTCAGTTTGCGCTGCGTCATTGTGCAAACAGCGCCGCAATCTTTGATAAGCCGGCGGCGGCCGATCTGCCGGATGTGCATCTGGATATGGTGCGCGCAGGCGTTGTGCTCTATGGCCTTGCGCCTTCCGGCGCGACGCGCAATCTGCCGGAGCTCCGTCCGGTCATGGCGCTCAAGAGCGTGATTTCGCATATCAAGACCATTCAGCCGGGCGATACCGTCAGTTACGGCAGAACCTACAAGGCGGAATCCCCCCGCGTCGTCGCGACGGTGCCGATCGGCTATGCGGACGGCTTCTGGCGGCTCAACGGCAGCGGCAACTGCAAAATGCTCGTCCGCGAGCAGCTCTGCCCGGTGATCGGCAGAGTGTGCATGGATCAGCTGATGCTCGATATCACCGATGCGCACGGGATCTCCGTCGGGGATATTGTCACCGTGTTCGGCGATGCGAACGGGCTTTGCTCCGCGGATAAGATCGCGGAGAACACCGGCACGATCAATTATGAGGTCGTGTGTGCTGTCGGAGAGCGCGTACCGCGGTTCTTCTTGCAGGACGGCGTTCCGGTCGATGTCTCCGATAATATCTGGAAACGGTAACTGTCAGCACAGCAGAATAAAGGGGTGATCTGCAATGAAACGGGAACTCGGAATCGCGAGATGCGGACTTGCATGCTGTCTCTGTTCGGAGAATGTGCAGTGCAGGGGATGCAAACGCGACGGCTTTCTGGAGCTTTCATGGTGCAAAGACGCCGAATGGTGTAAGAACCGCAAATGCGTGATTGCAAAGGGACTGCGCGGCTGCTGGGAATGCGAACCGGCTGACTGCCGCAAGGGATTGTTCGCGGAGAAGATCAAAGCGCGGGCATTCGCAGAATTTGCACGCAGATACGGCATTGAACATCTGCTTGACTGTCTTGCGCGCAATGAGCAGGCAGGCATCATCTATCATCGCGAGGGCATCATGGGCGACTATGATGACTTTGACGATCTTGAAAAACTGATCGAATATATCAAATCCGGCAAAAGGGAGGCATGACATATGTCAAATGCGAAAATCAGACATTGGATCTATCTTGCGATCGGATTTCTGATCCTCTGCGGCGGCGCATGGTTTCTGCTGCTGCGGGATTCCAAACTGACGGAAGATTATCTGAACAATGAGATTCTCGGGACACACAGCGATGATCTGAAAGCGGTCGTATCCTATCTTTCGGCAAAGGGCGGCGAGAATCGCTATGACCTCACCGGTCTGCCGAATATCGACAACGCCTATTTCGGCGTGCCGACAGAGGATTCCGATGAATACCGCAGCTATAATTCCGCGGTCATCAGCCTGATGCGGACGACCTTTGATGAGATCATTTATGAGGACGGCACGCTCCGGTTTATCACACCGCGCAGCGGCGGGCTGCTGCATTCGGATTATCTGATTCTTGCGTATAACGAAACTGCACCGCTGATCTCCAATGCGCCGCAGACGCCGACAAATCAGAAAAACTGGTCGTATTATCTTGTTACGGAAAAGGAATAAACGCTATGGTACACATCGGCAATGACTGGGATACGATCCTTGCGCCGGAATTTGCGAGCGAGAGTTATCTGCGCCTTCGTGAATTCCTGAAACGCGAATATGCAACAAAGAAAATCTACCCGGATATGTATGATATTTTCAACGCGCTGAAATATACCGCTTACAAAGATGTCAAATGCGTGATCTTAGGGCAGGATCCCTATCACGGCGAAGGCCAGGCGCACGGGCTGAGCTTTTCGGTCCGGCAGGGCGTACAGCCGCCGCCCTCGCTCGTCAATATCTTCAAGGAGATTTATGATGATCTGGGGATTGACAACCGCGGAGGTTCAGGCGATCTGACATCCTGGGCCAAGCAGGGCGTGCTGCTGCTCAATGCGGCGCTGACAGTCCGCGAGGGACAGGCCAATTCGCATCACGGCATGGGCTGGGAACAGCTCACCGATGCAATCATTATGCATCTCAATGAACGCGAGCAGCCGATGGTCTTTCTGCTCTGGGGCAGCAATGCGCGCGCAAAGGCGGGCTTCATCACAAATCCGAAGCATCTGATCCTGCAATGTCCGCATCCGAGCCCGCTCTCTGCATCAAGAGGATTTTTCGGCTGCCGGCATTTCTCCAAGACAAACGACTTTCTCACTGCCAACGGCATGACGCCGATCGACTGGCGGGTGTACTGACCGTATTTTCATCGGAGTCATAAATATGGAAAAACTGCAAAAACTGACCGGCATTGCGGATATCATCGTCTTTGCCGCAGCAACCCTTGCGATTGCCGGTGTCTTTTATGAGGGCATGACGCTGAAATGGTACGGCTTTGTCGGGATTCTCGTTGTCTGCATGGATTATTCCTTCATGCCGGCAACGCTCCTGCATCTGATTGCGGACCGCTCAAACAAGCAGCGTGCAGTGCATCTGTTTTCGCTGCTGCTGGTCATTGCTGCGGTCGTGATGAAAATTCTCGGCATCCCGTATCCCCCGCTGACGCTGGTTTTCTGGTATTTTTATATCTGGTTCCTGTACGGCAGTCTCATCATCCGGCGGCATGTCTGTGCGCCGCGCGCCGACTGAATTCACACGCAAAAATCTTCTGATCTGAGGTATCCATATGAAAGCAGTTCAATTATTTGAAAAGAAGCCGGTTCTCTCATTCGAGGTCTTTCCGCCGAAGCCGAATGTCCCGATTGAAAGCATCTATGAAACACTCGCGGCGCTGAAAAGTCTGAAGCCGGATTTCATCAGCGTCACCTACGGCGCAGGCGGTTCTGTCCCCGGTGCATCCACGGCGGAAATCTGCGAGACAATCCAGAATACGCACGGCATCCCGTCGATCGCGCATCTGCCCTGCATCAATGAGACAAAGGAATCCGTCCTGGAAAAGCTGACGGTATTCAGGGAAAAGGGCGTGGACAATATCCTTGCGCTGCGCGGCGACCGCAATCCCAATGTCGAACCGAAAACCGATTTTCACTATGCTTCGGATCTGATCGCATTCATCCGGGAACACGGTGATTTTGATATCGCGGCGGCCTGCTATCCGGAAGGTCATCCCGAGGCACCCGATCTCGATACGGATATCGCACATCTGAAGGAGAAGGTTGATGCCGGCGCATCGCATCTGATCTCGCAGCTCTTCTATTACAATCCGGATTTCTATGCGTTCCGGGAAAAACTCGCGCAGAAAAATATCACAGTACCGGTTGAGGCGGGCATCATGCCTGTGACCTCGAAAAAATCCATTGAGCGCATGGTTTCGCTCTGCGGCGCGTCGATTCCGAAGCGGCTTGCAAAGCTCATGGCGCGCTATTCGGATGATCCGGCCTCGCTGAAAGCCGCGGGACTGGAATACGCAATCATGCAGATTCTCGATCTGCTGGAGCACGGCACCGACGGCATCCATATATACACGATGAACAATCCCGATGTTGCACGCTATATCATGGAGCAGATCGGTGAGGACGGTCGCGCATGAGACCTGATGACCTTGACCGTTCAGAAATCCTGATGTTTCTGAATACGCCGTCGCTCGACGAGAATCTTTCGGCGGTGCTGGATACCTGCATTGAGCGGCTCTGTGCCGCCGCACAGCCGCGGACGATCTACCGGGTACTGCCGGTCGTACATACCGAAACGGGCGTGACACTCGGCGGTCTGCCGCTGCAAGGGGCGGATATCGCGCTGCATCTGACCGGCTGCAAAGAGGCCGTTTTGCTCGCGGCAACGCTTTCCGCTCCGGTCGATGCGCTGATCCGGCGCGCCTCGGTGACGGATATGACGCAGGCGATCATGTATGATGCGGTTGCGGGCGCTGCGGTCGAGCGCGTCTGCAATGATCTCGAAGCGGAGATCAGAGAAAAATACCCATACCCCTATTATACGGCACGGTTTTCTGCCGGATACGGGGATTTTCCGATTACGCAGCAGGGCGAGCTTGTCCGGCTGCTCGATGCGACGCGCAAAATCGGCCTGACTGTTACACCGGCGCAGACGCTTCTGCCGATGAAATCCGTCACGGCGGTGATCGGCATGTCGCATGAACCGGTCAAAGATGCACGGCGCTTCGGCTGCGGCAATTCCTGTGAAGAATGCCCCTACAACGAAACATGTCCGATGGTCGGCAGGGCCGACAGCCGTTGATCTAAAGCCCGCCGGTCGGCAGGGCCGACGGCCGTTGATCTAAAGCTTTCCGGTCGGCAGGGCCGACGGCCGTTGATCTAAAGCTTTCCGGTCGGCAGAGCCGACGGCCGTTGATCTAAAGCTTTCCGGCAGCGTTTTGGAGCGCACAGTATTCTGATTGTTTCCACAGCCGTAATAAGATAAATTGGAATTTGCAGGCAGGGCCCGCCTCCATTGATCTAAAGCTTTCCGGATGCGTTTCGGGGAGTATATTATTCTGATTGTTTCCGCAGCCGCAGGCTGGAGTGATACGAATATGAAAAAAACAGCACTATATTTTTTGCATTTGCTGAATACCGGAAGCAGTATTATGGCGGGTCGCTTTCGGAACGGACGTATCTGCTGCTGATTTCGCTGCATCTGATTTGGGATGCGCTGCGGAGATGTCTGCCTTTTTCCAGAACATAATACAGAAAAGAGTGGGAAGTATGGCAATCAGAAAAACAAATGTTTCTCCGTTTTCCATATACGCATTTATTCTGTGGAGCGTATTGTATATCGGCGCACTCTGTCTGCTGGAGCAGCAGTTTCCGGATGCCGCTTTTTTCTCGAACGACAATGATGCGGCTTTTTGGGTCTGGATCGGCGGCAGTATTGCCAGTATGTTCTGCGGCTGGCTTTTGAAGAATTGGCTGGAAAAAAGGCTTTCCAAACGGACATTTTCCCTTCTGGAGCTTGGAATGGCGATTGTGGCTCTGATCGCCGGGCTCATTCTGCACCATTTCTATGCGCCGGAGTTTCTGCGCATTTTTTGAGAGGAACAACCATGAAATCTTACGGCACACGCAGCTGCGTTCCGATCACAGTCGGGATGCTCTGCCTTTTGGTCTATACGGTTCCGGTGATGATATGGCTGAAAAATGCAGCCCCCGCGCTGGATGACCCAAAGCTGAAATGGTTAGGCATCGGCGCAGCCGTCATTTTTACTGCCGGAACACTCGGCGGAACGGTGTTTGATGTGGAAATTCTGGATAAGAAGCTGACCGCAGAGCAGCATTTGCGGCTCGATGCGGGCATTGCGGCAGTCGGGGTACTGCTGATGGCGATCTGCTTCATCGGCGGGCTGCTGCGGCTCGCTGTCAGCATGGATTTGATTTAGGAGGCGCGCATGGACTTTCGTTCTTTATTACTCAATGAATTTGTATTTCTGGACGGCGGCATGGGAACGATGCTGCACCTGAAACCCGGTGAGCTGCCGGAGCGGCTGAATCTGACCGAACCGGAGCGCGTGGCGGCGGTACACAAAGCCTATGCCGAAGCGGGTTCGCAGATTGTCTATGCCAATACCTTCGGCGCGAATCCCTTAAAGCTTGCCGGAACAGGCGTTGACCCGGCGGAGAGCATCAAAGCGGCGGTGCAGCTTGCAAAAGATGCGGTCGGTGAAGGCGTCTGCGTTGCGCTGGATATCGGCCCGACCGGTCAGCTCCTGCCACCTGCCGGACAGATGACCTTTGAAGCGGCATACGATTCCTTCCGCGTGATGTGCGAGGCAGGCGCAGAGGCGGGCGCCGATCTGATCGTCATTGAGACAATGAGCGATCTGCTGGAAACAAAGGCCGCCGTGCTCGCTGCTAAGGAAGCGACCGATCTGCCTGTGATCGTCACCATGACCTTTACGGAAAACGGCAGAACCTTCACGGGCTGTCCGGTCTCTGCGGCAGCCATGACGCTGGAGGGACTCGGCGCATCCGCGATCGGCATCAACTGTTCGCTCGGCCCGAAGGAAATTCTGCCGATGATTCAGGAAATGGCGCGCTGGACAACGCTGCCGCTGATCGCAAAGGCGAATGCGGGACTGCCCGATCCTGTCACCGGTGAATATTATCTGACGCCGGAGGAATTTGCCGATCTCATGCCGGCATTTGCGGAATCCGGCGTACAGTTCTTCGGCGGATGCTGCGGTACCACGCCTGATTTCATCCGTGCGATCCGCCAAAAGCTCAACCTGCTGCACCGCGGCAGACGCTGCTTCCCGCGGCAGGCTGCGGTCTGCTCCGGTACGCGGACCGTCCTGCTCGATATGCCGCGGATCATCGGTGAGCGCATCAATCCGACCGGCAAAAAGCGCATGAAGCAGGCGCTGCTCGACGGCGATTTTGATTATCTCCGCGGCGAGGCGATCTCCCAGACGGAGGCCGGCGCGGATATCCTCGATGTCAATGTCGGTACACCCGGCATCAATGAGGCAGAGGTGCTGCCGCAGGCAGTACAGGCGATCCTGGAGGTCACCGATCTGCCCCTGCAGCTGGATTCTTCCGATCCGGCGGCGCTGGAAGCAGCACTCCGCATCTATCCGGGCAAGCCGATCGTCAATTCGGTCAACGGCAAAGCGGAATCGCTGAAGACGGTGCTGCCGCTCGTCAGACATTACGGCGCGGCAATCGTCGGCCTGACGCTCGATGAAAACGGCATCCCGACCTCGGCTGCGGAACGCTTCGGCATCGGTGAACGCATCCTCAAAGAAGCACAGCAGCTCGGCATCCCGAAAGAGGATGTCTTCCTCGACTGCCTGACGCTGACGGCCTCGACCGGCGAAAACGGTCCGTCGGAAACGCTGCGGGCTGTCCGGCGCGTGCGGGAGGAGCTCGGGCTGCAAACCGTACTCGGTGTCTCGAATATCAGCTTCGGCCTGCCGAACCGTCCGCTCATCAACCGGAATTTCCTCTGCATGGCGCTGACAAACGGCCTGACGCTGCCGATCATGAACCCGATGGCCGAGGGCATGACGGATACTGTCCGCGCATACCGGATGCTCGCGGGCTTTGACGTGAACTGTGAGAATTTCATCGCGGCATATCAGGATGCCGGAGCACCTTCGGCTGCCGCGCCGCAGAAATCCAATGAAAATCTGACGCTTGAGGGCGCTGTCATTCACGGACTCCGGCAGGATGCTGCAAGGCTGACGCTGGAAGCGCTGCAAACCCATGCGCCGCTCGCGGTGGTCAATGATATGCTGATCCCGGCGCTGGATGCCGTCGGCGCGGATTACGAATCCGGCAAGGTCTTTCTGCCGCAGCTCATTCAGGCGGCAACCGCTGCACAGAGCGCATTCGGCGTCATCAAGCAGCATATGACGTCACAGGGCGGCGACAATGCCGATAAGGGCAAGATTATCGTCGCGACCGTGCAGGGCGACGTCCACGATATCGGCAAGAATATCGTCCGGCTGCTGCTCGAAAACTACGGCTATGATGTCATTGATCTCGGCAAGGATGTGCCGCCGCAGAAGATCGTCGATGCGGCGATCGCCAATCAGGTCAAGCTCGTCGGACTCTCGGCGCTGATGACGACAACCGTCGGCGCAATGGAGGAAACGATCAAGCTGCTGCATCAGCAGTATCCGGAATGCAAGACCGTCGTCGGCGGTGCGGTGCTGACGGGCGACTATGCCGAGACAATCGGCGCAGACTGCTATGCCAAGGATGCAAAGGCAACCGTCGATTATGCGAAAACTGTCTATGAACCGCAGTAATGCTGCGGTTCTCCGTTTATCATAAATTGGGAGGATCACTATGCGTGCATTGATTCAGCGCGTGGCGGAAAGCTCTGTCACGGTGGAGGGAAAGACTGTCGGCGCGATCGGCAAAGGGCTGCTCGTGCTGCTCGGCGTGACGGATACAGATACGGAACAGGAAGTCTCACAGCTGACGGATAAGCTTCTGAAACTGCGTATCTTCGCGGATTCTGATGATAAGACAAATTGCAGTATTCAGGATGTCGGCGGCGCGCTGCTGGTAATCTCACAGTTTACGCTCTGTGCAGACTGCCGCAAGGGAACGCGCCCAAGCTTTTATCATGCCGCAAAGCCCGATGAGGCAAACCGGCTCTATGAGCTGTTTCTGACGCAGTGCCGTGCGGTGATCCCGCAGGTCGAATGCGGCGTATTCGGCGCGCATATGGATGTTGCGATCCGCAATGACGGCCCGTTTACGGTCATGCTTGATACGGATGATCTGAATAAGCCGCGAAAATCTTCCTGACAAAATCCGCAACAAAACAGCTCCGACATTGTTTCTGTTTCAACGGAATTCTCAAAAATGAACGGAGGGATTTTGATGAAAGCATTTCAGAAAACAGTATTGGGATTTGCGGCAATGTGTCTCTTCAGCGGCGCTTTGCCTGCGCTGCCGGTACAGACCGCAGTCTGCGCAGCGGAATCCAATGTCATAAACGGCATGACCTATGAAGAATCAAACGGCGAAATCACAATCACCGGATTCACGGCAGATCTGCCGGATGAGCTGGAAATCCCGGCGGAAATCGGCGGGATGCCGGTCACAAAAATCGGTGCATATGCATTTTCAAACAGCGGTCTGACCGCGGTTGCAATTCCAGAGAGTGTCCGGGAGATCGGCAACAACGGATTTACATTCAGCAACAGACTCAAAACCGTCACGCTGCCGGAAAACCTCGGGCGTGTCGGCTCAAATGTATTTTCCAATACGCCCTGGCTGACTGCGCTGAAAACCGAAAACCAAATGGTCATTGTGCAGCATGTTCTGCTATATGCACAGTACATATACGATCAGGAGCATATCACCGTTCCGGACGATGTGCGCGTCATCGGCGGCGGTGCATTTTATTGCAGCAGCATGAAAACGGTCACAATTTCGGAAAGCGTGACCGATATCGGAAATGATGCGTTTTCGTCTTGCGAAAACCTGGAATCCGTTGTCATTCCGGATCAGGTGACAGCAATCGGAGAGGGTGCATTCTCCAACTGCGGGAAACTGCAAAGCATTGCGCTGCCGGAGAATCTCCGAACCCTGGGAACAATGGTATTCAGTTCCTGCTCTGCGCTGCAAACGATTGCGATTCCTGCCGGTGTGGAAGAGATCCCGCCGCGTGCTTTTTATTCCTGTTATGCGCTGACAGAGGTTACGCTGCCGGAGACTGTGAAAAGCATCGGAGAATGGGCATTTTTCAACTGCTGCAACTTGCAGAAATGCGAACTGCCGCAGAATCTGAAAGAGATCGGGGAAAATGCCTTCAACTGCTGCGCGAAGCTGAAAACACCGGTGCTTCCGGAGCATCTTACCGTGGTGCAGGAGCGCGCATTCAGCTTCTGCGATCAGATCACAGACATCACAATTCCCGCATCGGTACAGCAGATCGGCAAGGAGGCCTTCTGGAAATGTGAGGGACTGAAGAAGATTACCGTCCTGAATCCGGACTGTCTGATCTATGATTCCGGTCGGACGATCAGCAATCAGACAAACGGCGGCTATGCAGGCGTAATCGCAGGCTACGGCGGATCAGAGGCACAGTTCTATGCGGAATCGCTCGGCTATACATTTGAATCGCTCGGCAATGCGCCGGAACTTGCGCGCGGCGATCTCAACGGCGACGGCACCATCGGCGCGGACGATGCACAGCAGACTTTGCAGGCTTATGTCAATCTTCTTGCAGACAGCAGCGACGGGCTCAGCCGGAGACAAAGAGCCGCGGCCGATGTCAACCGCGATCAGCAGACCGACTCTGCGGATGCACAGCTGATTTTGCAGTATTACGCAGCGGAGCTTTCTGAAACTGCA
Organism: uncultured Ruminococcus sp.; assembly: GCA_946537515.1. GTDB lineage: Bacteria > Bacillota > Clostridia > Oscillospirales > Ruminococcaceae > Firm-04. Next base: position 19,283 of record CAMNFV010000020.1, read on the forward strand.
ATCACCTGGGACATGCTGCTTCAGAATCCGTAAACAGCATAACGGAAAGAGAGATATATCAAGACCGATACGCACATAGTAGTATTCAGTCATAGTATTTCTGATTTAAAGTCAGAAGTACTATGGCTTTTCTGTTAACAATGCATCCACGGCGTACTGTAGTTATTACGAACATAAATCGGAATTTGCGGGCAGGGCCGGCCTACGTTGATCTTAAACCCGCCGGATGTACTGTGTGCAACTTGAACATACTGTCCTTATGCAGGCAAACTCAGATATATCGGTATTTAGAAGCAGATTGTTTTTGTCATCTTTTCTTTATCCGGTATCCGAGCGTATCATTCCGCTGCGCCCTACCGGCCGGGCGCTGTATATATCCGTATATACGCGGTGCAATGCAAAATCTGCCGCGGATATGCGGGCTTTTTATATCACTAATATCGAAAGCATCGTATTTACGAGAGAAATCAACAATCTCAAAAAATATAAAAAAAGGGGTTGACAAACGTCTGTATATGTGTTATACTGTATATACTGAAACATGTACAGTATAACACAGGAGCGCGCTATGAAAATCTTTATCAAAAACAAGTCCGATGTGCCGATCTATGAACAGATCGAAGAGCAGATCCGGACGCAGATTCTAGAAGGACAGACGGAGGAAAATGAACAGCTTCCGTCGATCCGGCAGCTTGCCAGAGATCTGAAAATCAGCGTCATTACGACAACGCGGGTTTATAACGATCTTGCGGACGAGGGCTTTATCATCTCCGTTGCGGGAAAGGGCTATTTTGTCGCGCCTCGCAACAATGAACTGCTGCGCGAGCGGATGCTCTGCGATATGGAGGAAGCACTTGAACAGGCAGTTACAAGCGGCAGAAATGCAGGTCTCTCCGATGATGAGATCGCTGCTGCGCTGCGGAAATTCATGGAGGAATGATCATGGAGAATATTCTGGAGATCAAAAAACTGAACAAAACGTATCCTGATTTTGCCCTGAAGGACGTCAGCTTTTCGCTGCCGCGCGGCTTTATCATGGGGTTTGTCGGTGAAAACGGCTCCGGCAAGACTACGACGATCCGTTCGATTCTCAATATGGCGAAGATCGACAGCGGCAAAATCAGCATTTTCGGGCTGGACAGCATCCATGATACGGTCGCGATCAAGCAGCGGCTCGGGGTGGTGTTTGACAGTCTCTATCTCGCGGAGCATCTGAGTGTCAACCAGATCGAAAAGCAGCTTATGCCGTTCTATTCCGCGTGGGATACGAAGGTTTTTCACAGCAGAATCAAGCAATTCAGGCTGCCGGAGGATAAGGCCGTCGGTACATTCTCCAAGGGCATGAAAATGAAGCTGATGATCGCGATTGCACTCTCGCACGATGCGGAGCTGATGATTCTCGATGAGCCGACAAGCGGCCTTGATCCGGTCGCGCGCGATGAGCTCCTCGATATCCTTGCGGAATACATCGAGGATGAAAACCGGAGCGTGCTCTTTTCCACGCATATTACGGCGGATGTCGAGCGCGTCGCGGATTACATCACGATGCTGCACGGCGGCAAGGTCTGGTTCACCGGCACGAAGGATGAACTTGACAGCAAATATCTCCTGCTCAAGGGCGCAGAGTCTGATCTGCCGGATGCGCTGCGTGAAAAGTGCATCGGATTTCACGCCTACCGCAACGGCTTTGAGGCAATGCTCGAAGCAAAGTATCTTGCAGATGTACCGGAAGCGCTCGTAACCGAAAAAGCCAATATCGACGAGATTCTGGTTTATATTGCAAAGGAGGCGCACCGTGAAGAATTATCTGAATCTGATGCGGTTTGATCTGATTACCGCAGTCTGTTCCGCCGGAAACCGTCCGGCTGCGGCGGCGCTGCTGATCGCCGCGACATATTTAATTCTGGTGTTTCTCGGCGTTCCGCTGCTCTCGATTGCGCTGTATATCGGGGGGATTATGCTGATCGCGCCGCTTCAGGGTGCTGCGGAAAAATACAATTTCAACAAGCTCTACGGCATCCTGCCGGTGCAGATGCGCACGGTCATTCAGGCACGTTTTCTGCTGATCGCAGTCACCATGTTTTTCTGTGAAGCGGCGGCATTTCTGATCGGCGCTGTCTCCGAGATGCTGCATATCTACCGCTTTGAAAGCGACTTTACAGTCGGGATCGGCTCGCTCCTGACGTACTGCGTGATGATGTTCGTGTTCATGCTTGCGGCGCTCTCCTTTGTGGAGTCGGTACACTGGATCTACGGGCAGGCAAACGAAATGAAAGTTATGATTTATACATTCGCGGGAATCATCGCGGTCGCTCTGGTCATCGGGCTGCTGATGTATATGCATGTGCTGCCGTCCTTTGAGCAGCTTATGAAGATGCTGCCGGAATCGGCCGGCGCAAAGCTCGCGCTCTATGCGGTGCTGCATCTGATCGCGGCGGGTATCTGTGCGGCGTTCTGTGCAGGCACGGTCAAAAAAGTTGCACCGCGTGAGCTGTGACAGGAGGAAACTGCTATGACACAAACGATCAAAAAACTGATCCGGCTCGATCTGATTGCGCTGAGCGGCAGGCAGAAGCGGATGATCCCGGTGATGATCCTGCTGCTGCTCATCGGCGCTGCCGGTGCGATCCTGATTGAACCGGCGATCATGCTGATCTGCATGATGATTGTCTCCGGCATGTTTCCGGGGCTGCTGTTCCGGACAGAGGAATCCGCGCATTCATCGCGTGTGTTCACGATATTGCCGGTTGCACGGAAAGAAGTTGTTTCGGCGCGTTTTCTTCTGCTGACGTCGCTGCTGCTTACGGTCAGCGTCATCAGCTTTGCCGTAATGATGCTTTCGTGCAGGCTCCATATCTTTCTGACAAGCGGATTTTACGAGGAGATTATCAGCGTGCTGATGCCGGATCTGACGACATCGCTCAACCTGCGCGGCTTTTATCAGGGACTGTTCTCGCTGGTGTTTATGTTCTGCATGGGACGGCAGGCAAAGGGACTGCGCAAATATTTCCGCGAGGGCGACACGGCTGCGGCGGAGGGTACCCTGCGCAGAATCGGCAAAAAGATCCTGCTGCCGGTCGCGGTCATTATGCTCTTTGAGCTTGTGATGCTGCTGATCGGTATGCCGGCATTCAAATTTATCATGAGCGTGCTCAGCGGTCTGGGGTCAATTTTCATGGCGATGATGAAGCTCGGAAACGGTCTGGTGCTGTGGCTGATCGGTGTTTCGGCAGGCTTCGGTCTTGCGGTTTATCACTACACCGCGGCAGCGCTGGAATACGATGACAAGGAACTGTAAGGAGGCGTGCAGCATGAAAACAATCATACAAAAGCTGACGGCATTCTGCTGCGCGGCAGGCATTTTCTGCACGGCGCTGACCGTTCCGGCTGCTGCGGAAAAGGATGAAGCGATCATTTTCCCGTCCGGCAAGCCGTTTACCTCATGGGAACATGCGCAGAATACCATTTCGCAGGATGAAGCGGAACGCGGCATCGAACGGAAATGGGGCGCGAGTGCATCTGCAATTTTCTATGGTGATCAGGTGCTCAGGATGGACTGGGAAGGCTATACCGATGTTGAGGCGGAGATTCCGGCGGATGAAAATACCGTCTTTGAATGGGGCAGCATCACGAAAACGCTGACATGGGTGAGTGTGATGCAGCTTTGGGAGCAGGGCAAAATCGACCTCAATGCCGATATCCGCGGCTATCTGCCGGAGAACTTTCTTCAGCATCTTTCCTATGATGATCCGATCACGATGCTGAATCTGATGAACCACGATGCAGGCTTCTGTGAGCAGTATGCGCCGCTCTTTGTTCACGATCCGGCGGATATTCTGCCGCTCGGAGATGCTTTGCAGGCCGCTGAGCCTGCGCAGGTACACCGACCGGGCGAGGTGACATCGTATTCCAACTGGGGTGCGGCGCTTGCAGGCTACATTGTCGAGTGCATCAGCGGCGAAACATTCAGCGATTATGTCCGCGCACATATTTTCGAGCCGCTCGGCATGACGCATACGGCGATCGCGCCGGATTACAGCGATAACCCGTGGGTGCAGGAGCAGCGCAGAAAAATCAAATGCTATAAGCTCAGGTTGATGGAGTTTGCTGAATCAAAGGGCGACTGCATCGGATATTGCAATCTGTATCCGTCAGGCTCCGCGGCCGGCACCATACAGGATCTTGTGACCTACGGGCAGGCACTTGTCAAAGATCCCTGTCCGCTCTTTGAAAAGCAGGAGACCTTTGAGGAGATGCTTTCGCCCTCTGCATATTACGGCGATACGGATATTCCCTCTGTCTGCCACGGCTTCTGGCCGGATGAAGGTGCTGTCCGCATCTACATGCATGACGGCGCAACAATCGGCTTTGCCTCTATTCTCGTATTTGATCCGATTTCAAAGTTCGGGGTGGTCGGCATGATCGCGATGCGTGATCAGGATCCGGAAATGGGCATGATCGGGCATGTTTTCGGGATGCAGAATATGAACGATATTGTGGATCATGATGCGCCGAAGCCGGAGCTGAAAAAGGGCAGCTATATGCCCTCGCGCGATCATCATGCCGGATTGCTGTCCTATATGCCCTATATGAATGCAGTGGACAGCGCTTCGCTGAAAGATACCGGCAGAGCAAGGATCAGCGGAAATGTGATACTGATTGACGGTACGGCCGCAGAGGAGAAAACGCTGCCCGACGGCAGAGCATGTTATCATATGAGCAGCATGGATTTCGTTGAGGAACCGCATTACAATCTGAAAATCGGGCTGTTTGCGGCATTCGTCGTGCTTGCGATGGCATCGGTCTTTCTGCTCAGCATCAAGCGCATCCGGCGAAAGCACAACCGTCCGGAAACCTACAGCGGCGGAACTGTGATCTCGGCGGCACAGATCGCAAAAATCGTATCGTTCGTGAGTGTGCTGATTCTGCCGAGCATCGGCCGGATATTTGATGGTCTACCAAAGCCGCTGATGATTGCGGCAGGCGTGACGCAGATGCTCTGTCTTGCGCTCTGCATTCTTGCGGCGCTGACTTCTGCGGTGACGATGTTCGCCGGGAAACAGAAGCGCACGCATTCCTGGCAGTATCTGCTGAACATCGCAGGCAATGCGGTGACGGTGCTGACCATTGCCTGCTTCCATATGTATCAATTCTGGGGCTGCTGAGCCGGCCGGCAGTACCGCCTTCCGTTTTGCTTCGCCTTTCTTTGGGATTGCTTGCCTGACAGTCATCGGGCGCTCTCTCCGCGCGGATTCGCAAAGAAATATGAAACCTGCGGCTTATAATATTCTTGCTTTTTATGCCAAGCTGTGATATAATGTGGCTGAATACAGTTTCATGCATGACGATGAAACTGAAATGATACAAGGAGAATCTTCATGAATCAAGGTAAGAAAAAACACGGCTGTCTGACAGCACTG
>CAMNFV010000021.1 GCA_946537515.1 uncultured Ruminococcus sp.
GATTTTAAGTCTCTTGCGTCTGCCGATTTCGCCACAGCAGCGTCTGACATATTATATCACAAATAGCGATAAATGTCAAGAAGTATTACAGTCTGGCTTCCATGAGAACGGCAGCTTCCTCCGGTTTGGAGTAATAGCGCGGGCGGTAGCCGTTCTGAACAAATCCGAGCGAGCCGTAGAGCGTTCTGGCGGGGAGATTGCTCTCGCGTACCTCCAGATAACAGACGGTACAGACGCCCTGCATCATCTCTCTGACCGCATTCCAGAGCCGCTTTGCGATGCCGAGCCGCCGGTATTCCGGATCGACACAGAGCGTATTCAGCGTCAGCTCATCCAGTACAAAATTGCAGTGGATCATCCCGACGACTTTTCCGCCGTCCGTGCAGACGAATCCGACGGACTGCGGGTTTTCGAGTTCCCTGCGGTAAATATCTTCAGACCACGGTGTCGAGAAGCAGCGTTTTGCCAGCTCCGCGACACCGTGGATATTTTCTGCGGAAAATAATTCGACCGGAAGATCAGCCCTTTGCGTCATACCAGCTCTGTCCTTCCTGCACATCTGCCGTCAGCGGGACGGAGAGCGCACATGCCTGCACCATTTCGGTATGCAGGATTTCGGCGGCCTGTTTTGCAAGATGATGCGGCGCTTCCACGATCAGTTCGTCGTGGATTTGCAGGATCAGCTTTGCTTCGGGCACTTCCTTTTTGAGCCGCCGCCAGACGCGCACCATTGCTGCCTTGATGATATCGGCCGCGGTACCCTGAACCGGCGTATTCATCGCGATGCGCTTGCCAGCTGCCTGCACCATTTTGTTGGATGCACGCAGCTCGGGGACATAGCGCTTTCTGCCGAAGAGCGTCGTGACATAGCCGTTCTCTTTTGCATGTTCCACGGTATCATTCATGAACTGCTCGACACGCGGGAATGAATGCAGATAATCCTTGATATAGCGGTCGGCTTTCGCAACGGATACGCCGATATCCTTCGAGAGCGAGAAAGCGCCGATGCCGTAGAGAATGCCGAAATTGACGGCCTTTGCTGCGCTGCGCATTTCCTTTGTGACCATATCCTCGGGCATATTGAAGACCTGTGCAGCTGTGGTCAGGTGGATATCGCGGTTTTCCTCAAAGGTTTTGCGCATATTTTCATCTCCGCAGAGATGCGCGACAAGCCGCAGCTCGATCTGACTGTAATCGGCATCGAGCAGCGTGCAGCCTTCTGCGGCAATGAAGAATTTCCGCATTTCACGGCCGAGCGCAGTACGCACCGGGATGTTTTGCAGATTCGGTTCGGTCGAGGAGATTCTGCCGGTGCGTGTTTCGGTCTGGCGATAGCAGGTGTGGATCCTGCCGTCCGGCGCAACGGTTTTGAGCAGTCCCTCAACATAGGTCGAATTCAGCTTTGTCAGCTGGCGGTATTGCAGCACAAGATCGACGATCGGATGCTGATCGCGCAGTCCTTCCAGCACTTCCGCATTGGTGGACCAGCCGGTCTTGGTTTTCTTGCCGGCCGGCAGCGCCAGATCCTCAAAGAGGATTACACCGAGCTGCTTCGGCGAGAGAATGTTGAATTCTTTTCCGGCTTGTTCATAGATCAGCTGTTCTTTTTCGCGGATCTCGGTCTCAAGCTTCTCTCCGAATGCACGGACACCGTCTGCATCCACGCGGACACCGACATGCTCCATATCGGCCAGCACCTCGACCAGCGGCAGCTCGATTTCCCGGAGCAGCTGATCCATGCCCTGTTCATGGACTTCTTTTTCGAGATATTCCGAAAGCGCAGGCAATGCGGCGATATCGGCATAGGCTTCCAGATCGGCCTGATAGGGGAGCGCATTCTCTGCGCAGAGCCGCTCGATCAGATATTCCGTCGTCGAGGGATTCAGCAGGTACGCGCAGATCACATCATCCAGCACGAGATTGTGAATGGTCTCGTGCTGTTCCATGAGCATCCGGTAGACAGGCTTTGCATCGAAGGTGCGCTTCGGTGCGCCGGATGTCAGAAACAGGAAAATCTGCTTCGGATCGGTCACGCATGAGACAGAATGCTCCCATGCCAGATACAGCACCGGATCGCGGTAGAGAAAATCAACCGGCTCTTTGCGGCTGCAAAGCATCTCAAAGAGTTCTGCCGTCATTGGGACTTTTTCAGCGGGGATGCTCTCGGCTTTCGATGCATCGGATTTTGCTTCCGCTGCGGCTGAGGGCTGTACATGCAGACGCTCCATGAGCTTATAGAGCTCCAGTTCCGTCAGCAGCGCGGAGAGCGCGGCGGTATCCTGCGGTTTGCGCTCGTATGAAGTGAGGTCTGTCGGGACGGGTGCATCGGTGACGATCGTTGCGAGCCATTTGCTCTGCTTTGCGTCTTCAAGACCTGCTTCAAGTTTCTTCTTTGCCGCCGGTTTGATATCGGCAGCGGCGGGGAGCGCTTCATAGAGTGCCTCGATCGTGCCGTAGGTCTGCACGAGCGTCATGGCGGTTTTCTCACCGATACCGGCGACACCCTTGATGTTATCCGAGGTATCACCCATGAGCGCTTTCAGGTCGATGAGGCCTTTCGGCGGGAAGCCGTAATCCGCTTCAAACCGCGCTGTATCATAGAGAATCGGCTCCTTATTGGTCGCAAGACGCACGGAGACATGTTCATTGATCAGCTGGAGATTGTCGCGGTCACCGGTCAGCAGAATGCAGTCCTCACCGGCTGCGGAAAGTGCCGCGGATACCGTTCCGAGGATATCATCTGCTTCCCAGCCAGGGCAGGTTACAACCGGGTAGCCCATTGCTTCCAGCAGCTGCTTTGTCAGCGGAAGCTGCATCGCAAGCTCTTCCGGCATTCCCTTGCGGTTTGCCTTATAGCTCGTGACGGCCTTGTGCCGGAAGGTCTTTTCCTTGCAGTCGAAGGCGATCGCGACGCTTTCTGCACCGGTATCGTCGATCGCTTTGAGCAGAATATTGAAAAAGCCGTAGATCGCGTTCGTGAAAACGCCCTTGTGATTGGAAAGCGGCTTGACACCGTAATAGGCACGGTTCAGGATGCTGTTTCCGTCTACGATCATCAGTTTCATAGATAGGGTTCCTTTCTTCGGTCAGTCGATCAGAGAAGCGCCGATGATGACAAAGCGCTGCAAATGCTTATCATAGATTGTCCAGAAATACGTTCCCCACCAGTCCTTGCCGTCATCGAAATAGCTGGAAAAATCATCATTCCATTGAAATACCTCAAGGTCATCGCGGAACGGCTCGGGGAACAGCACGGAATTGATCCTGCGGAAATCCGCCGCAGTATAGCCGGTCGGATAGGGCTGTTCGGCATATGCATACCAATAGCGAATCGTCCCCGGTTCGGCCGGACTGCTGCCGTCCGGAATGTCAAAGAGCAGCTCTGCCGGATACCGTTCAGCCTGCATTTTATCCGGCTCCAGCGTAAACGGCCCGGGGTCATACCGGTTTCCGACGCGGTGGCGGTGTGAGAACGCAAGGATCGCCGCCATGGCAGCCTCCTTGTGGGAAACCTCGCCCTGATACGGCAGGTCGGCAGAGAATACTGCATAATCGAGCAGCAGATTCGGGTAATGCTTCTCCAGCAGCCGGTATACAGGATCGTCTTTCAGTTCAGTCATACAAACACCGCCTTTTCTATCTGTTGCTTCTATTTTACCACGAAAACCGCATTTTCGTCAAGCGGAAGAATCTTTTTGCGGCGGGATTTCCCGTTTCGACCGGATCCGCACGCAGAATGCATTACAATATCCGTATATCCAAAAGGAAAGGATGAGGCAAATGGTTGAACTGAAGCAGGAGCCGCAGAAGCTGACGGCATTCCTGAGCGGCGAACTCGATCATCACCATGCAAAGGAGATCCGCGAGGCGATTGACTTTGCGGTGCGGGAACAGTATCCGCCTGTATTGATTCTCGATTTTAAGCAGGTGAGCTTTATGGACAGCTCCGGCATCGGGCTGATTATGGGGCGGTCGCGGCTGCTGGAAGAATACGGCGGGGTTCTGGAGATTCACAATCCGCCGCCGCATATCCGGAAGGTATTGCGGATTTCCGGTGCGGACAGGCTTGCAGTCATCCGCAATACAAGCCGGAAGGAGCGCCCGAAGCCTGCACAAAAGCCCCCTGCGATTCCTATACCGGAAATGCCGGAGATCACGGAGCTACTGCCGGAGACTGCACCGGAAAAAGAGAAAGGAACGGAACCCGAACATGCATACGCTCAATGAACTGAAATGTACATTTCCGGCGCGCTCGGAGAATGAGAGCTTTGCGCGGACAATGGTCTGTGCCTTTGCGGCACAGCTGGATCCGACGGTTGAGGATCTTGCCGATCTGCGGACGGCAGTCTCCGAGGCCGTGACGAACAGCATTGTCCATGCCTATCGCGGGGGCGTGCCCGGCCCGATCACGATCACCGTGCGGCTGCTGCCGGGCGGCGTGATCTATATCCGCATCACCGACCGCGGCTGCGGCATTGCGGATATTGCGCAGGCCATGACGCCGCTGTATTCAAGTGCGCCCGCAGAGGAACGCGCCGGCCTCGGATTTACCGTCATGCAGAGCTTTACGGACAAGCTGACCGTCACGAGCCGCCCCGGACACGGTACAACCGTTGTCATGAGAAAGAAGATGCAGCATGGAACAGAGCAGCAAACCGCCGATTGCAGCTGAGGCGCATCTGGGACTTGTCCGGCTCTGCGCAAACCGGTTCCGGGAGCGCGGCATCGAGTATGAAGAACTGTATTCGGCGGGCTGTCTGGGACTCGTCAAGGCTGCAAATGCGTTTGACCCGGAACGCGGCGTCTGCTTCTCGACCTATGCGGTCCCGGTGATCCTGGGGGAGATCCGGCGGCTCTTTCGCGAAGGCGGCAGCATCCGGATCGGGCGGCGTTTGCAGGAGCTCAGTCTCCGTGCGAACCGGATTGCTGCACAGCTGCGGCAGCAAAACGGTGCAGAACCGACCGTCCGGCAGATCGCGGATGCACTCGGAATCTCCGAAGCGGAAACCGCAGAGGCCCTCTGCGCTGCACAGCCGGTTTCTTCGCTGACGGCTGAAACCGATGACGGCGAGGTCTGTACGGATATTCCTGTGCCGTCGCCGGAAACGCAGATCCAGGAGCATCTTGCGCTGGAACAGGTGCTTGCGCTGCTCGATGACCGTGACCGCGAACTGATCCGCCTGCGCTATACCGAAAACATGACGCAGACGGCCGCTGCGGCAAGGCTCGGCATGACGCAGGTTCAGGTTTCCCGGCGTGAGAAAAAGATATTGCTCTTTCTGCGCGGGGAATTGCTGAAATAGGCCGGGATCATTCGTTGGACAATTTCGTCAATTTGTCTGAATCCGCCGCTGTTGTGCGAGATTCTGCTTGACAAACAGCTGAAAACATGGTATACTATATTTTATAAACTATCTGTATTATTACAAAGAGGATATGCGGCAGGCATTTCGTGTCTGCCGCAGGTAATATATGCATCAAATTCGTAGAAAGAAAGGAGTCTGCACATGGGTGAATGGAATCGTTATACTGCACAGACAAAAATAGAGGAGCTCTCCAAACTTTGCAGAGAAAATTATCAGATTGATCCGGAGCTGTACTCCAAATATGATGTCAAGCGCGGCCTGCGCGATATCAACGGCAAGGGCGTCTGCGCAGGACTGACCAATATCAGCCAGATTATTCCCGGAACAGAGGAGAACGGCGAGACGAAGCTCGGCGAAGGCCAGCTGCTGTTCCGCGGCTACCATATCGAGGATCTGGTCAACGGCTTTATCAGCGACAACCGCTTCGGCTATGAGGAAACCGTCTATCTGCTGCTCTTCGGTCAGCTGCCGAATGCGCAGGAGCTTGAGGATTTCAGCGCGCTGATGCGGAGCTGCCGCACGCTGCCGCCCTCGTTTACACGCGATGTCATCATGAAATCGCCGAGCGAGGATATGATGAATACGCTTGCAAAGAGCGTGCTCGCACTCTATTCCTATGACCACAATCCGAATGATACCTCGATCGCCAATGTCCTGCGGCAATGCATTCAGCTGATTGCACAGTTCCCGTCGATCGCTGTTTACGGCTATCAGGCCTACCGCTATTATAAAAACGATCAGAGCCTGTTCCTGCATCAGCCCGATCCGAATCTTTCCGCTGCGGAAAATCTGCTGAGTATGCTGCGCAGCGATCAGAAGTATACGCAGCTGGAAGCGAAGATCCTCGACCTTGCAATGGTGCTGCACGCAGAGCACGGCGGCGGCAATAACTCAAGCTTTACCGTGCATGTCGTGTCGTCCTCCGGTACGGATACCTATTCGACCATGGCGGCGGCGCTCGGCTCGCTGAAGGGACCGAAGCACGGCGGCGCGAATATCAAGGTCGTTCAGATGTTCGATGACATGAAGGAACGTGTCCACGACTGGAAGGATGAAGAGGAAGTCGCACAGTATCTGCGCCGTCTGCTGCATAAGGATGCTTTCGATCATGCCGGCCTGATCTACGGTATGGGCCATGCGGTCTATTCCAAGAGCGATCCGCGTGCAACGGTTCTGCGCGGATTTGTGGAGCAGCTTGCAGATGAAAAGCAGCGCCATGAGGAATATGCGCTCTATGCGCTGGTTGAGCGCCTTGCACCGCAGATCATCGCGGAAGAACGCAGAATTTATAAGGGCGTCTGCGCGAATGTCGATTTCTATTCCGGCCTTGTTTACCGGATGCTGAATCTGCCGAACGAACTCTTTACGCCGATCTTTGCGGTTTCCAGAATTGCGGGCTGGTCTGCACACCGTCTGGAGGAACTGCTCGGCGCAAGCAAGATCATTCGCCCGGCTTACCGTGCGGTGAAGGAATGGGAGGAATACCGCCCGATCTCGGAGCGTGCATAAACAGAAAAAAGGCTGCTGTGCCGATGCGGTACGGCAGCCCTTTGTATATCAGCGAAAGGAGGGAGCCCATGGCATCGCATTCCGATCAGATCCGCAGGCTGGAGCGGCAATACCGCCGGAAAAAGAGAATGTCAAAATGGGAGGCATTTCGCAGGAGACTGCCGTTTCTTCTCATTTTTGTGATCCTGACTGCGGCGGCTGCCGGGCTGCTCTGGTACCGGACAAGTCAGCGGGCGGCGCCGGTTCCGCCGGGATCCCTGCGCGTGTATATCCTGGATGTCGGGCAGGGGGATGCGGCTTTGCTCTGTACCGGTTCACACAGTGTCCTGATCGACGGCGGTGAACCGGATCAGGGAAATGCCGTTGTGCAGATGCTCAAAGCTGCGGGTGTCAGCAGGCTGGACTGTGTCATCAATTCGCACCCGCATTCCGATCATATCGGGGGACTGGCGGCCGTTCTGGAACAGATTCCGGCGGATGTGCTCTATCTGCCGGAGATCCCGGATTCGCTGACGCCGACGGTCTGGTCGTTTACACATATCCTGGATATCGCAGCGGAAAAACAGATCCCCATTCGCACACCGGAATGCCATGATGTGCTGTCGCTCGGTGCGGCAGAGCTGGAATTCTACTCGGTGGAGAATGCCGGCTTTGAGGATCTGAATGACTGCTCGCTGGTCTGCCGCGTCACCTGCGGGACAAAACGCTTCCTGTTTACGGGCGATCTGAGCGAAGCAGGGGAGCAGGCCATGCTTTCTGCCGGATTCGATCTCGCTGCGGATGTGCTCAAGGCCGGTCATCACGGCAGCAGCCATTCCACAACGCCGGAATTTCTCGCTGCGGTCTCGCCGGACTATGCGGCGGTATCCTGCGGTGCGCTGAATGATTACGGGCATCCGGCGGAACGGACGCTCCGTGCGCTGCATGACGCAGAATGTGCCGTCTACCGGACGGATCTCGACGGCACGATTTTGTTTGAAACAGACGGCAGCGGGATAACAGTCACCCCGCATATGCAACAGTAAAATAATCCGCTGCGATCAGCATGACGGCCTGATCGCAGCGGTTTTGTTTTATGAGGATTGTGCCTGCATATTCTCGCGGGCAATGGAGAGCATGAGCTTGATGCGGTTCTGCTGGTTGACGCGCGTCGCGCCGGGATCGTAGTCGATTGCGCAGATATTTGCTTCCTTGTACTGCTCATTCATGGCACGGATCATGCCCTTGCCGACGATGTGATTCGGCAGACATCCGAACGGCTGCACGCAGACGATATTGCTGTATCCCTTTTCAATGAGCTCAGCCATTTCGGCGGTGAGCAGCCAGCCTTCGCCCATACAGACGCCGGTGCTGATCGTGCGTTCACCGAGCTTTTTGAGCGCCGGGAACGGGATCGGCTTTTCAAACTGCGGATATTCAGCGAGCACCTTGAGCATGATCTTTTCCAGCATTTCGACATAGCGGACGGCGGCGCGGCTGAATGTGACGCCCTTGCGGTCGCCGTAGAGCCGGAAGTTTTCACGCCCGATATTGAGGCTGTAGAGCGCAAATCCGAGGATGCCCGGTACCATGACCTCTGCGCCCTGCTCCACGAGGAAATCCGGCAGATGATCGTTGCCGAAATCCGCGTATTTTACATAGAGTTCGCCGACGATGCCGACCTTCGGCTTCGGGACTTTTTTGATCGGGACAGCGGCGAAATCCGAAGCGATTGCGCGGAAATTCCGTTTGATCTCGGAGAAGGTCAGGCCCTTGTTTTTGCGGATCTGATCGGTCAGCGAGATGCGCCATTTTTCCATGAGCACCTTTGCATCGCCCTGATTGACCTCATAGGGCAGAATCTGATTGCGCAGCAGCATGACAAAATCGCCGTAGAGCCAGGTAATCAGGCCTTTGAGGAACATCAGCGGGGAGATATCGAAGCCGCTGTTTTTCTCGATGCCGCCGAAATTGACCGATACGACAGGAACATACGAGAGCCCCGCCTTCTGAAGCGCCTTCCGCAGCATATGCACGTAATTGGATGCACGGCAGCCGCCGCCGGTCTGATAGAGCATCAGCGCGGTTTTCTTCGGATCGTAGTCGCCGGATTCCAGCGCATAGATCAGCTGCCCGATGACGACGATCGCCGGATAGCAGGCATCATTGTGGACGTATTTCAAGCCGGTATCTATGACCTTCTGTCCGGAATAATCGAGAAAATCGACCTTGTAGCCGGCATCGCGGAACACAGAGCCCATCAGGCTGAAATGTACCGGCAGCGCATTCGGAATCAGAATGGTATGTGTTTTTTTCATCTCCGGCGTAAATTCCGGATAGAGTTCGTTGGTTGCCAAAAAAGTTTCACTTCCTTGCAGATTCGTTCAGTCCGGCAGCGGCAAATAAACTGCGCAGACGGATTTTTGCAGCGCCGGTATTTGTAACCTCGTCGATCTTGAGCTGCGTATAGATTTTTCCTGCTTTTTCAAGGATTGCGCGGACCTCATCGGTCGTGACGGCATCGACGCCGCAGCCGAATGAAACAAACTGCACAAGGTTGATCTGCTCCTCGGGCAGCGCTTCCGCGACATATTTCGCCGCAAGATAGAGTCTTGCGTGGTAGGTCCATTGATTGAGTACCGTTGTACGGAACGGTTCCATGAGGCTGCTGATGCCATCCTCGCTGACGATGACCGCGCCGAGTCCGCAGATCAGCTTGTCCAGCGCGTGATTGACCTCCGGATCAATGTGATACGGCCGGCCTGCCAGCACAATCACCGGCATATGCTTCATGCGGGCGATTTCGAGAAATTCCGTTGCCTTGTTTCGCACCGCTGCCATATAGCGGTCATATTCGGTATAGGCCGCGTCCGCAGCTGCTTTGATTTGCTTCGGCGTCAGCTGGAAGCCGTGCGCCTGCATGATCTCGCGGAACTTTGCCGGGAATGCTTTTTTATTGTGGATGCCGACAAATTCATGAATATATTCGATATCGCGGAGTGCCTTGATATTGATTTTCGCGACCTCCGGATAATATGCAACGACTGGGCAGTTATAGTGATTATCACCGGCACCCTCATCGACATTATAGCTCATGCAGGGGTAGAAGATTGCATCGGGCTTCTGCGCCAGCAGCGCCTCGATATGCCCGTGCAGAAGCTTAGCCGGGAAGCAGATCGTATCCGAGGGGATCGTATGCTGGCCGGAGAGATAGAGCTTGCGCGTCGAATCAGGCGAGACAATGACATTGAAGCCCAGCTTGCTCAGCAGCGTATGCCAGAACGGCAGCAGCTCATAGAGATTGAGCGCGAGCGGAATGCCGATTGTTTTTTGTCCCGGGGTGACGGTATTGCTGCGGTATTTTTGCAGCAGCTGCCGCTTGACCTCATAGAGATTATAGTCTGTTTTCACAGCGGTATTGCCGAGCGGTTTATCGCAGCGGTTGCCTGCAATATAGGTATGCGAACCGCCGAAGGAATTGACCGTCAGCTGGCAATGATTCGCGCAGCCTTTGCAGGTGATCGTTTTGACGGTATGTACAAAGCTGCGGAGCGCCTCTGCGGAGAGAATGCGGCTCTTTCCGTTCGTATGCTGCCGTGCATAGAGCGCGGCGCCGTAAGCACCCATGACGCCGGAGATCTCCGGCCGGATGACATCCTGCTGCAATTCCTTCTCAAATGCGCGCAGCACGGCATCATTGAGGAATGTGCCGCCCTGGACGACAATATGCTGACCGAGTTCGGAAGCATTTGCGCAGCGGATGACCTTATAGAGCGCATTCTTGACAACACTCATGGAGAGGCCTGCGGAGATATTCTCAACGGTTGCGCCGTCCTTCTGCGCCTGCTTGACAGAGCTGTTCATGAAAACAGTACATCGTGAGCCGAGATCAACCGGATGTTCTGCGAAGAGGCCGAGCTTTGCGAAATCTGCGATGCTGTAATGCATTGCCTCTGCAAAGGTTTGCAGGAACGAGCCGCAGCCGGAAGAACATGCTTCATTCAGGAAAATATTGTCGATTGCGTGATTGTGAATCCGGAAGCACTTGATATCCTGGCCGCCGATATCAATGATAAAATCGACGTCGGGACGGAATTTCTGTGCGGCGGTATAATGCGCAATGGTCTCGACAATGCCGCAGTCGATGCCGAATGCTTCCTTGATGATATCCTCACCGTAGCCGGTGACGGCAGAGCCTCCGAAGCGGATCTCCGGATATTTTTCATAGATGCTGCTGAGGTATTCGCGGACAGCCGGAACCGGATTGCCGTGGTTAGACTGATACATCGTATCGAGAATATTGCCTTCGGAATCAGTGACAACGGCTTTGATTGTCGTGGAACCGGCGTCAATGCCGAGATACATATCGCCCTGCGGCTTTGTGATGTACTGAATATGCGCGGAATTTTCGTGATGACGCTTGCAGAATGCGTCATATTCCTCCTGCGAGGAGAAGAGCGGCGGTGTCGTGATATAGGTGCCGTGTGCAGAATACTGCTCTGCACGCTCTGCAAGCTCCGTCAGGGAAAATGTGCGGGAATCACATTGCAGTGCGGCACCGTATGCAACGTAGAAAAGCGCATTTTCCGGGCTGATGCCGGTGAGATGCAGCGCCTCATCGAAGCTCTTGCGGAGATTGTCAAGATAGGTAAGCGGGCCGCCGAGATAGAGGATATTGCCGGCGATTTCGCGCCCCTGCGCCAGACCGCCGACGGTCTGATTGACGACGGCTTTCAGGATGCTCGCAGAAATATTCGGGAAGCCTGCGCCCTGATTGAGCAGCGGCTGAATATCTGATTTTGCAAAGACGCCGCAGCGCGAGGCAATCGTATAGATTTTATCCGCCTGTCCGGCAAGCGTATTCAGTTCAGAGGGCGTGACGCCGATCAGCGTTGCCATCTGGTCGATAAATGCACCGGTACCGCCTGCACAGCTGCCGTTCATACGCGCTTCAAAGCCGCCGGTGAGAAACAGAATTTTAGCATCCTCGCCGCCGAGCTCAATGACAACATCGGTTTCCGGATTGAGCTTGCTGACGGCAGCTCTGGTCGAATAGACCTCCTGTGCAAAGGGGATGCCGAGCGCTTCTGCAAGTCCCATGCCTGCGGAACCGGAGATCGAAATATGCATTTCCGTGTCGCCGGTCTGTTCGGCAATCCGGCGCAGATACGAAGCGGTCATCTCAACGATCCGCGAGAGATGCCGTTCGTAGGAAGAAAAAATAATCTCATCTTGTTCGCCCAATACCAGACATTTGATCGTGGTTGAGCCGATATCAAGTCCGAGCTTTTTCATATGAGTGAAAAATCACCTTTCTGTGCTTGAAATTAGACATATACTAATATTATAGCATAAGTTGCCGGAAAAAGCAATGGGAACTGCCGGAAAAATCCGATCTCTGATGAAACTGCACGAAATCAGTTTTTGATACGCCATTGGAAAAGTGCGTGCGTTTTCGGCATTGCAGACAAAACGATTCCGGGAAAATAACAAAACTGCACAATTCTGAAAGCGACGATTGACTTTGTTCCGTTAAAATGGTATAATAATATAAATGCTTTGCATGGATTTCAATAGGGAGATGGTTTATTTGAAAAACAGAAAATCCGGATTTGGTGTCAGATTGCTGCATCTGCTGATCTGCATCTGTATGGCTGCATGTGCTGCGATTCCGTGTGCGCTTCCGGTATCGGCAGCGGGCGGAAAATGCGGCAACAGTACGACATGGGATTTCAACAACGGTACGCTGACAATCAGCGGCTCCGGCGTGGTT
The DNA here is from genome assembly GCA_946537515.1 of uncultured Ruminococcus sp. GTDB lineage: Bacteria > Bacillota > Clostridia > Oscillospirales > Ruminococcaceae > Firm-04. The sequence goes on from CAMNFV010000021.1 coordinate 12,628, forward strand.
ACAAACGCTGCGTGGGCCAGTTACAGCAAGCAGATTACATCTGTTGTTATCGGGGACAATGTAACCGGTGTGATGTCGAGTATGTTCGCAAACTATACTGGACTGGAATCAATCAGTATCGGCAAGTCACTCAAAACGATTCCGGGTTCTTTCTGCATCGGCTGTTCTTCGCTGCGCAGTGTCAAGTTTTCAGAAGGGCTTGAAAAAGTTGAGCAGCGTGCGTTTCAGAATTGTATTTCTATGAAATCGCTCAATCTGCCCGGTACACTCAAGGAAGTGGGCGCGCAGGCGTTCCTGTCCTGCATTGAGGTGAGCGCGCTGACGATTCCGGATTCCGTTACGACAATCGGCACAGAAGCGTTCAAGGGAAATAAGGCCAAAACGCTGACGCTCGGACGCAATTTGCAGACAATCGGAAAAGAAGCATTCAATTTCAGCTGCTTTTCCGAAGTCGAGATTCCGGATTCTGTGACGCAGATCGGCGACAACGCATTCGGAATGGTGTGCTCTTCCGTGGGCTCTTCCGGAACATCCCTCACATCCAGCTATTACTTCCCGGCGAGAAAGGTGACGATCATCGGCAAGGCGGGCGGCGTTGCACAGCAGTTTGCACAGGCAGGCGGTTTCCCGTTTCAGGAGAAAGGTGCTGCTGCGCATACGCACAGCTGGTCCGACTGGAAGGAACAGAAAAAAGCAGGTTGTGAAACCGAAGGCCAGATGGTCCGTACATGCTCCGGATGCGGTGAATCCGAGACAAAGAGCATCCCGGCAGCCGGACATAAAATGGGCGAATGGAAAACGGAAAAGGCGCCTTCCTGTGAAGCCGACGGCCTGAATGTCAGAACCTGTTCCGTTTGCGGAACCAAGGAAACACAGACGATCCCTGCGACCGGCCACAGCTGGGGCGAATGGAAGACGACTATGGAACCGACGGTTGATGCAGCCGGTGAGCAGCAGAGCGTGTGCGCGGTCTGCGGCAAGAGCCGTACTGCGGAGATCGCAAAGCTTGTCGGATATACAATCAGCGTATCCGTCAGCGAGGGCGGCAGCGTGACGCCTTCCGGTGAGACGAAAGTCGCAGAGGGCGGCAGGGTGACGCTGAAGATCGCAGCAAATCAGGGCTATCAGCTTGCGTCGGTCTTTGTCAACGGCAGCGAGATGCGCCCGGACAGCTCCGGCGAGCTTCTGCTTCAGGACATTCGCTCCAATCAGAATGTTTCGGTCGTATTCCAGAAAAAGGAGCAGCCGAAAACGCGCAAGTGCAATTTTGTTGATATCACGCCGAAGCGGGCAGTCTGGCTGAATGACGAGGGCGGCCTGTTGATGAAGGACTTTACAATCTCTGCGAATATTTCCGACAAGGGTATGGTATCCTGGCTGGATATCACCGCGGACTGTGTTCCGGCAATCAACGGAATGCCGAAATCGGAGCCGTACGGCACCGGAACGGTCAGCTTCCGCTATCAGGGCAATGATGCCGAGGTGAAGGAGTACTTGCAGCAGAACAGCATTACAGGGCAGATTCCGCTTTATCTGCGCGGCGACGGCGATGTAAACGGCGAAGTCGATGTTGTGGACGCGGAAATGGCACTCAGTTCTTATGTTGTCCGGCTGACCGGCGCGGAGAATGACGGAATTTCCGAGGTGCAGCGCGCGGTTATGGACGTGGACAACAACGGCGAAACCACGCTTGAGGATGCGGTCTATATTCTTCAATACTATACGCAGAAATTCATCGGCCTGACACCGGACTGGAAGCAGATTACCAGCCAAAAGTAAACAGATCAGAAATAACGCCGTGATGCGGATGTAATTCCGGATCACGGCGTATTTTTATTCTTTGATTCCGCCTGTCTCGGGCGTCATGAAGCGCTGTGCAATGAAATATACCAGAATCTGCGGCAGCATTGCGATGCAGCAGATCGCCAGTACGCGATTCCAGGCGAATCCGCTGTCCGCATCCATGGAGAGCTTGATATAAACTGAGAGCGGATAACGTGCAGGCGTTTTGACATAGAGCAGCGGTCCCATGTAATCGTTGACTGTCCAGAGTAATTGCAGGACGCCGACCGAGATCAGGACAGGCCGCAGCAGCGGAATCAGGATATAATGCAGCGTTTGCAGCGAATTGCAGCCGTCGAGCCGCGCTGCTTCGTCATAGGTTCTCGGAATGCCGCGGAAGAATTGCATCAGCATGACGACGAGCACCGTATCACCCGCGAGCGCAGCCGGAACAATCAGCGGCAGATAATGCGCCGAGTCGATCCAGCCGAGCCGGTGAAACAGCACAAACTGCGGGACATACAGCACGGTCTGCGGCAGAAACAGCGTTGCAAAGAGCAGCGCGGTCAGCAGCTTTTTTCCGGTGAATGAGAAGCGTGCAAAGCCGTATGCCGTCAGCGTGACGGAAAGCAGCGTCAGGATGACCTTCGGGACTGCGATCAGATAGGTGTTGCGGAGCGCTTTCAGCAGGCTGATCTGTCCGCCGTAGGATGCGAATGCATTGCGCCAGCCCTCTGTTACCGGATGCTTCGGAAGAATCCCGGCAGAGGAGAAGATTTCGGCGTTTTCGCGGAAGGTGGCGCCGAGCAGCCAGAGCAGCGGATAGATCATAATGAATGCGCCGATTGTTAATATAAAATAACGCAGAATCGCAGATTTTGTGTTTCTCTTCATGCGGCGCCCTCCTCATCCGGGTCATAGACGAGCTTTCGCCGGAGCAGCAGAAATACGCCGCTGAATGCCGCTGTCAGCAGGAACAGGATCCATGCAAGCGCACAGGCAAATCCCATTTCATTTGCCGTGAATGCGCTGCGGTACAGCAGCAGCGAAAAGAGCGTTGTCGCACCGCGCGGTCCGCCGCTTGTAATGACGAACGGCGCATTGAATTCCTGGAGCGCTGCGCAGAATCCGAGCATCAGATTATAGAAAACAACTGCGGAGATCATCGGCAGGCGGATGCGGAAAAAGCAGCGGACTGCACCGGCGCCGTCCAGCTTTGCCGCATCGAGCAGATCCTGCGGGATCTGCTGAAGGGCTGCCAGAAACATCAGCATCGGCGCGCCGAATTCCCAGACACGCAGCAGAATGATCACCCAGAGCGATGCATGCGCATCCGCAAGCCATGTTACAGCGGGAAGATGCAGCGCCGTCAGGATCGCGTTGACGGTGCCGCCGTCGCGGAACATCGCTTTCCAGAGTACCGCGGCCGCGACCGATCCGCCGAGGATTGAGGGAAGATAGTAGAGCGTCCGGAACGTGCGGATGCCGCGGACGGCGCGGTTGAGCAGGAGCGCTGCGAGCATCGCCGCACAGAGCCGCAGCGGTACGCTGATGCACGCAAATTTCACGGTCAGACCAATGGAACGCAGGACTTCTGAATTCTGTATAATCTGCGTATAATTCATCAGCCCGGTATGGCGGATACCGCGGAATAAATGAAAATCGGTAAAGCCGCAGACCAGCGAGCCGATCATCGGGATTGCACGGAACAGCAAAAATCCGAGCAGCCACGGTAAAATATAAAGAAAATGCCGGTTTCGCCGCAAGAAACCGGCATGGTTCTTCGTTTGCTTCATAGCATCACACTCCGGCGGCAGATGCCGCGTATTTTATGCATGGCAGACTGCATTCTGCGGATGATCCCGGTGTGCCTGCATCCAGGCAGCTTCAGCGGACATCAGGACACCGACGCCCTTCGGATCATTCACCGCTTTGCTTTCAGAGAGATAATAGGCTGCGCTGCCGTCACGGCCGGTTGCACCGCCGAGTCCTGCCGCACCGCAGATATCTGTCAGCAGAATGCCGTTTTCAGTCTGACAAAGCTTCTCGCTTCTGACATTCCGCAGAATCGCCGCACCTGTCTCAAACAGCGAACGGGGCAGCAGATGCATGGCTGCACCGCGCATCAGCGCATAGGCCGCCATGAGGCTGCCGGATGTTTCCGTATAGTTTCCGGAAAGCGCCGGTTTATCAATCACCTGGCAGAATAACCCGCCGGTGCTCCGGTACCGCAGCAGCGATTCCGCGGCATCCCGCAGCAATTCAGAGAGCATTTCCCGCAGCGCGGATTCCGTTTCCGGCAGATGTGCCAGCGTATCCGTCAGCGCCATCAGAAACCAGCCCTCGCCGCGCAGCCAGAACGATGCAGACCGTCCTGTTTCCGGATCGGCCCAGGGCTGCTGCTTTTCCTCATCGAGCGCATGGTAATAGAGTCCGGTTTCCGGGTCGCGCAGTCGGTCGCGGAGAAACTGAAACCACTCCCCGAGCTCGCGGTATAATTCCGATCGTCCGGTACGGCGCGCATACTCCGCAAGAAACGGCGCAGCCATATATACCCCGTCGATCCAGACCTGATGCGGGTAAATACTCTTATGCCAGATCATGCCGCTCTTTGTCCGCGGATGCTGCATCAGCTGTGCAGCCTGCCAGCGAATCGCTTTTTCATAGCGCGGATCTCCGGTCTGATCGGCAGCGAAGAACAGCGCCTTGCTGCAATGAAAGCTGTCGAGCGCATACTGCCCGACCGGATAGGTCATGATGCTGCCGTCCTCTGCGATGCGTTTGGAGAGATAATCCAGCACAAATTCTGCATAGTCTGTACACCCGGTCGCATGATACATCCGGATGCAGCCGAGCAGAACGCAGCCGTCCTCATAATTCCAATAGGGCTTATAGGGCTGATATGTTTGCAGATAATCCTGAAAAAATAATTCTGTCATGGTGTTTCTCCGGCAAGGGCAGCCTGAATTCCGGCGCAGAGCCGTTCTGCCGCTTGGGAAACCGAATATTCACCGTAGCTTAAGCCGGTAAAGACGTCCTCGTAAATACCGCCTGTGCCTTTGAGTGAAGCATGTTCAAAATCCGGATCAATCCGGAAGCCGATCCAGTCGTTCATGCGCTGATACGCATCGGCGGAAATGTCCCCCAACAATCCCGCCTGACTGCAAATCTCATAGGCACCGTGATTGAGCGGAATGCCGCGCTCGGTGCCGAGCAGCCGCACCGCCTCGCTGTCGCTGACCAGAAATGCGATCAGTTCGGCGCAGAGCTCCGGCTGCGCGGTATGCTTTGAGATCGCAAAGCCCTGTGCCATTTTGGTCAGTCCGCCGTGACCGGGGCCGAGATCGGTGAAATAATCCCCGACGGTCAGAATCTGATCGCCGTCGAGTGAATCAATGAATTTGCCGGCCGAGGAATCCCATTCGTAGATGCCTGCGTATTTGCCGGTGATCCAGTTTTCGTCCTTATCGAAGCTGTCCGCGCCGCCGCCCGCGATCTGCTTCAGCGGCGGGATGACATGTGCCTGCTCCAGCTGCGCAATCATCTCCAGCGCCTCTGCGATCTCATCCTCAGAGTATTGCAGAACGCCGTCTTTCACCCATTCGCGGCCGTATTTGCATTGCAGCAGATAGACGGCAAAGAGCATCCGGTCATACCAGCCGAGTGCCAGCGGATAATACGCATCTCCGAGCTTTTCGCGGAAAACCTGTCCCGCCTGACAGAGCGCTGCATAGGAATCCGGTACAGGGATTCCCGCGGCGTCAAAGGTGGATTGATTCCAGAAAAAGACTCTGCCGGTCTCGCTGATCGGAATGCAGCGCAGTTGACCGTCAACGGTACACATTTCCAGCACATCCGGATCGTACTGTGAAAGGTCGATGATGCTGCTGTATGCGCTGAGATCAAGAAAACCGCTCTCATCGGACTGATAATCGCGGAGCCAGTTCTGATTGACCTGCATAACATCCGGCTCGTTTCCGGCATAGAGCGCGGCTGCGGCTGCATCCTCCCAGCCGTTCCATGCGCCGTATTCTGTCAGAATCTGCACACCCGGATGCTTCGACTCAAAGGCGTTTACAGCCTGAACCGTTGCCTGATGCCGGGATTCGCCGCCCCACCAGGAGAAACGGATTGTCTGATCTGCTGCTTCGGACGGGCTTCCGCAGCCTGTTGTACAGAGCAGGAGTGTCATCGTGATGCAAAGCGTCCCCACACGTTTTCGCATAACATTCTCCAATCATGCAGCAGCACTTTCCCGATACTGCTGCCCTACAATCTGTATACATTATACCGGATTCTGCGGGGATTGTCAATGTATAATTGTCTGTTTTACCTTTCTTTTCGTCTGCTCGCAAGGATTGCTTGACAAATTTTTTCCTTTGTGATATAATAGTATAGACCGCAGCGGGGCGCCTTATCAGTATCCTGATAGGGCTGTTTTTATGTACGGCCTGCGCACGGTTTTAGACACGGACGCCCGGATGTCTGAAAATCGGATCATTCATGGGGTTTGTCCATTGCATTTTTTGCGGATTTATGGTATACTGTGAGAGAATCCGGAAGGGGGCGCTTCCATGCAGGCTGATATCCTGATACAGGAAATTCGCGGCATCATAAAACGCGCCGTATTCCTGGATATTGCAGCATATCTGATCAGCATTATCGTTCTCGGCCCGACGCTTTCCTTTGCGCTCGGTCTTCTGCTGGGAACGGCGGTTCTGATTGCAACGCTGCTGCTGCTGAAAATCAGCGTCGAACGCATGGCGGCCGATGCAAAACGCAGCGGTGTGACAAGTCAGCGGCGTTATCTGCTGTATTATGCATTGCGCCTGGGGGTATTCGCTGCTGCATTCGGTGCGGCTGTTGTACTGCGGAAATATATTTCGCCGGTCGCGGTCGCGGTTCCGATGCTGTATCCGCGTCTGATCTATACCGCCGGTGCGCTGCTGCAAGGATCCGGCCATGCCGGCAAAAAAAGAGGTGAGAAATAATATCTATGACTTCTGCTGCAATGATGATGATACCGAAGTTCCTGACCGGTCCGGAAGAGCTGACCGTTGAAGGCCCGAAGGTATTGTTCACATTCAATCTGCTCGGACTGAAAATCAATTTCACCGAAACGATCATTCTTGAATGGATCGTGATGGCGGTCATATTGGGACTGAGTTATTTCCTGACGCGGAATCTGAAGGTCAAGGGCATCTCCAAACGACAGGTCATCGCGGAAATGGCGGTCGATGCGATTACGAATCTCGTGCGCGATACCATGGGCAAACGCTGGCTCTGGTTCACGCCCTATATCGCAACGATCTTCTGCTTCTCGATCTTCGGCAGTCTGATCAGTCTGCTCGGCGTCCGTGCGGTGACATCCGATTTCTCCGTGCTGCTGACCTGGGCGGCGATCACGTTCATCCTGATCACCTGGACGAAAATCAAATACGGCGGTGTCGGCGGATACCTCAAGGGCTTTGCCGATCCGATCCCCGTGATGCTGCCGATCAACATTCTGAGTGAGGTCGCAACCCCGACGGCTATGGCGCTGCGTCATTTCGGCAACATCGCCGGCGGCTCGATCATCATGGGACTGGTCTACTACGGACTCGCAAGTCTCAGCCACATGATTCATTTGCAGGTGCCGGTGCTGACGGTCGGTATTCCGGCGGTGCTGTCGCTGTATTTTGATCTGTTTTCCGATTTCATGCAGGCTTTCATCTTTATCATGCTGACAATGGTCTTTATCAGCAACGCAGGACCTGCGGATGATGAACCGGCATAACAAAACCAAATTCAAAGGATATTATATCAAGGAGGATTTTTCTTATGGACATGGGTGAAGCAATTATTCTGGCAGGCTCTGCGATCGGCGCAGGCCTCGCAATGATCGCAGGTATCGGCCCCGGTATCGGTGAAGGTTACGCGGTCGGTAAGGCATGTGAGGCAATCGCAAGACAGCCTGAAGCATCCGGCGCAGTCACGAGAACAATGTTCGTCGGATGTGCTGTTGCGGAGTCTACCGGTATTTACGGTCTGATTATCGCGCTGCTGCTCATCTTCCTCAAGCCGTTCACCTGATCGGCCAAGCAGCAAATACGATAAGAGAGGCTGATAATACATGAAGCTTGGATTTCTATCCATTGATCTCGGCACCATTCTCTTTACGCTGTGCAATACGCTGATTCTGTTCCTGGGGCTCAAGCATTTTCTCTTCAAGCCCGTGCAGAAGATTCTGGAAGAACGGCAGGCAGCCGTCGATCAGACGATGCAGGATGCTGAGGATGCACGCTCCCGCGCAGAAGCAGCCGAAACGGAGTATACCGAAAAGCTTGCGAATGCAAAGGAAGAATCCGCTGCAATGCTCCGCAATGCGACAAGAAAGGCACAGCAGCGTTCTGATGAGATCGTCGCACAGGCAAAATCCGAGGCTGCGGGTATCCTCCAGCAGAATCGTGATGAGCTGGAGCGTGAACGCCGCAGAGCGGAAAGTGCGCTGCGCAGCGAGGTCTCCGGCCTTGCGGTTATGGTCGCAGAGAAGGTTGTCGAGCGTGAGATCAATCAGGACGATCACGCAAGACTGATTGATGAATTTATTGATTCGGTGGGTGATGTACAGTGAGCTCCGAGGTTTCTTCGGTTTATGCGAATGCGCTGTTCTCACTCGCGAAGGAACAGGGCGATGCCGTATTGCAGGAGACTCGTTCCGATCTGCGGCAGACTGCCGTTCTGTTCTCGCTGAATCCCGACCTGACAAGACTGCTCTCGCTCCCGACGCTTTCTGTCGAAGAGCGGCTGGAGATTGCGAAAAAAATCTTCGGTGAAGAGGGGCTTGCTTCCCGTCTGATCTTCCTGCTGATCGACCACGGCAGAGTGCCGTTTCTCGGGGAGATCGCGGATGATTTTGATGCGAAAATGCTCGAATATCAGGATACGACCGATGTGACCGTGACGACAGCCGTTGCGCTGAGTCCGGAACAGAAGGAGCGTCTGCGCGATGCACTCGCAAAGAAGCTGCATCAGACGATCCGGATCACAGAGCGGATCGACCGCAAAATTCTCGGCGGCGTGATTGTGCAGTACGGGGATACCCGAATTGATAACAGCGTGAAATATCGTTTGGATGCCCTCAGGGAACAGCTTTCCTGACGGTATCTGCTATAAGAAGGTGCAACATGAAATTAAGACCAGATGAAATTACCGCTATCATCAAGGAGCAGCTCAAAAACTATGAAGCGAAGCTGAATCTTGCCGATGTCGGTACGGTAATTACCGTCGGTGACGGTATTGCCAATGTACATGGTCTGGAACAGTGTATGTCCGGTGAGCTGCTGGAATTTGAAGGCGGCATCTCCGGCATGGCGCTCAATCTGGAGCATGATTTCGTCGGCGCCGTTCTGCTCGGCTCCGATCACAATATCAAGGAAGGCACGAGCGTCAAGCGGACCAAACAGATCGTTTCTGTTCCGGTCGGCGATGAGCTGCTCGGCAGAGTCGTCAATGCGCTCGGTGAGCCGATCGACGGCAAAGGCCCGATCCTGACCGAAAAGACCATGCCGATTGAAAAGATCGCGCCCGGCATCATTACGAGAAAATCCGTTCATGAGCCGCTGCAAACCGGTATCAAGGCGATCGACTCGATGATTCCGATCGGCAGAGGCCAGCGTGAGCTGATCATCGGTGACCGCCAGACCGGCAAAACGACAATCGCCCTCGATACGATCATGAATCAGAAGGGCAAGAATGTCATTTGTATTTACGTCGCAATCGGACAGAAGCGTTCGACCGTTGCAAATGTCGTCGAAACGCTGACGAAGGCAGAGGCCATGCCCTATACGATCGTTGTTTCGGCAACGGCTTCGGAGCTTGCGCCGCTTCAGTATATCGCGCCGTATTCCGGCTGCACAATGGGCGAATACTTTACCGATCAGGGCAAGGATGTGCTGATCGTTTATGATGATCTTTCCAAGCACGCGGTCGCATACAGAACCCTTTCGCTGCTGCTGAAGCGTCCGCCGGGACGTGAGGCATATCCGGGCGATGTCTTCTATCTGCATTCGCGTCTGCTGGAGCGTGCATGCTGCCTGAATGAGCACTACGGCGGCGGTTCGCTGACAGCGCTTCCGATCATCGAGACACAGGCCGGCGACGTTTCGGCCTATATCCCGACCAATGTAATTTCGATCACCGACGGTCAGATCTTCCTTGAAACAGATCTGTTCAATGCCGGTATCCGCCCGGCCGTCAACCCGGGTATTTCGGTTTCCCGTGTCGGTTCGGCAGCGCAGATTCCTGCAATGAAGAAGGTTTCCGGCTCGCTGAAGCTGACCTATTCGCAGTATCGCGAATTGCAGGCATTTGCACAGTTCGGCTCCGACCTCGACCGTGATACCAAGGAGCGTCTGGAAATGGGCGAGCGCGTGGTTGAGGTGCTCAAGCAGGGCAAGAGCAGTCCGCTCTCGGCTGCCGATCAGGTCGTGATCCTCTATGCAGTTACGAATAATCTGCTGCGCGAAGTTCCGGTCAAACGGATCGCGGAGTTTGAGAAGGCGCTGCTGCAGGAGGTCGATGAAACGCACAGCGATATCATTGACTCGATCGAAGAGACCGGCAAGCTCAGCCCGGAGATTTCCAAGGAACTGAAAACCGTCATTACGGATTTTGTGCAGCGCTTTATCTGACCGGAGGTGGAATGAATGGCAGCTTCCAATATGAAAGCGATCAAACGCCGGATCAAGTCGGTCGAAAGCACGATGCAGATCACCAAGGCCATGGAGCTGGTGTCATCTTCCAAGCTGCGCAAGGCAAAGGAACGCTCTGAACAGGCGGTACCGTTTTTCAATCTGCTCTATCAGACCATGAGCGAGGTCGCGTCTGAAGCGGTCGGATTCCATTCGGTCTATACGGAGGAACGCGAGGAGGGCGCTGTCCTGCTGATCATCATGGCAGGCGACAGAGGCCTCGCGGGCGGCTTCAATCTCAATGTATTCCGGCTTGCGGATCAGCGCATCAAGGAGCTCAATACAAGGGGCAGAGAGGTCGTGCTGATGACCGTCGGCAAGAAGGCTTCGGAGCATTATTCCAAGACGACTTCCCGTGTACTCGGTACATTTGACAATATCGGTGAGACCGTCACGACTTATACTGCGCTGCATATGGCGGAGCATATCGTGCATCTCTTTCAGCAGGGGCATCTTTCCGGTGTTGAGGTGTTCTTCACAAATATGGTCTCGCCGCTCTCACAGGAGGCGCGGCAGATGCAGGTCATTCCGGTGCCGAATCTGGAGCGGAATCCCGGCGTGCAGAGCCTGACGAATTATGAACCGAGCCCCGAAGCGGTATTCGATTCGCTGATCCCGCAGTATCTGGCGGGTATTCTCTACTGCACGATCGTCGATACCTATGCTTCCGAGCAGGCGGCAAGACGCATGGCCATGGAGAATGCAACCGATAATGCACAGGAAATGATCGACGATCTTTCGCTGAAATACAACCGTGCGCGGCAGGCTTCCATTACACAGGAGCTGACGGAAATCGTTTCCGGTGCCAATGCGCAGAACTGATACGGCATACTCCCACATCTATTAAACAGAAAGTAGTGAGCTGAAAGCATGGCAAACGAAGAAATCAAGCGCGGCGGCACCGGTAAGATCGTCCAGATCATCGGCGCTGTCGTGGACGTGCGCTTCAAAAAACATGAGCTTCCCCGGCTGCTGAACGCAATCGAATGCGACAACAACGGGACAAAGCTTGTTCTTGAAGTCGCACAGCATATCGGTGACGATATCGTTCGCTGCATTGCAATGAGCAGCACGGACGGTCTCGTCCGCGGACTGGATGCCGTTGATACCGGCAGCCCGATCCGTGTGCCGGTCGGCAGAGAAACGCTCGGCAGAGTGTTCAATCTGCTCGGCGACCCGGTTGATGAGCAGCCTGCGCCCGAAACACAGGAGCGCTGGCCGATTCACCGCGATGCACCTTCTTATGAGGAGCAGGCGGCGAGCAGCGAGGTGCTCGAAACCGGTATCAAGGTTATCGACCTGATCGCGCCGTACTTAAAGGGCGGCAAGATCGGTCTGTTCGGCGGCGCGGGCGTCGGCAAGACCGTTCTGA
>CAMNFV010000022.1 GCA_946537515.1 uncultured Ruminococcus sp.
GCAAAAAGAAGCTCCGCATGTGACCGGAACTTCACATACGGAGCCTCTTTTATTGGTTCAGCCGCGCTGATGCGCTGCGATAAATGTCCGGGATCCCGATGATGTCAGCATCCTGCGCGGCCGGATCCCGCGGAATTACTCAAGAATTGTGTCGCCCCACAGTGCCTCATACTTGGCAAGTTCCTCCGGAGAGAGCTCCTGCTCGTCATCCATCGGATCATATGCCTTCACATAGAAGTTGAGATCTCTGTCAGCCTTGTTGTTTTCAACTGTAAAGTCAATAAAAGCGGAATTGGCAATAAAGTTTTCACCCTTGAAGAACTTTGCCAGCTTCTGTCCCTTGCGCGATACCAGACTGACGCCCTGATAGCCGTTGTCCATCAGTGTCTTGCCGTCCAGCGCTGCGAAATACTTGCCGTCCGGGAGATAGAATGCATCGCCGGGCTTTGCATCCTTATAGACGATATCTGCCTTCTCCGGATCGTTCGGATCTACGCGCCAGACTTCAAATGTCGCGGCATCATTGCAGACCGACTTGTCATCAAAGCTGATGACATTTGCGGAGACTTGCTTCGGCTGCTCTGCTTTTGCGAAGAGATAATTGACTTCGGTGGTATAGCCGTAGATATAGCCTGCGCAGGCGATCGCATCATAGCCGCCCTCATAGCCTTCCGGCACTTCTTCGACGATCACCTTGTAAGGCGGATCCCATTGATATCCGCTGCGAATGAGGCCGTCAAAGGTATGCGTACCGGTGGAATCCGATGTCCACTCTGCGATCTTCTTTGCATAGGAACCCGGCTCCTCGATCAGCGCGATCTTAACGCCTTCGACCGGCTCACCGGTTGTGCCGTCCGTGCAGGTTACCTTGATGTAATTGCTCTTGCCGTCCAGCGGTGCAAGATCGAATGTCAGATCCTTATCTGCCTTGCCGTCCTTGACGGTAAAGTCAATGCCGTTCCGCTTATCCGTAAATTCTGCATCCGGATAGAGCTCCTTCATACGCTTTGCAAAATCGCTCTCCGGATCCATCAGCTGAAGCGGATAATCATGCATGACAGCATCCACATGATACTCGCCGTCCGGCAGCGCCAGTTCATTATACGGTGTCAGACCGTAGACCCAGTTACCGTCCTTGTCGGTGATTTTGAGATTTGCATAGGGCAGAATATTGGGGTTCGCCGTTTCCACGCCCATCGCCCAGTCATACATATTGATCTTGATCTGTCCGGCATCAGATTGCTTCACGAGGCGGGCATTGAGCGCAATGTCCTTTTTGCCGCCGAACTGAACCGCCGGCTGTGAGGCCCAGTGTCCGTAACCGTTGCCGTAATCAGAAGGCAGATTGTCGCAATCCATGTAGTAAGTATAATCGTCTTCTGTCGGGAGACCGGTGAAATACATGACCGCATTCTCTTCTGTATCCCATTCGCCGAGATCATAGGCATATTTGTCACAGCCTGCGAAGAGATGCACATGCACGCCCGGAATCGGCTCACCTGTCAGCATATCCACAACGCCGACTGCCAGCGTACCGCCCTTGGCCTTGACTTTACCGGTCAGCTGCTGCTTGAGCATCGTCAGGTCTACGACGTCGATCTCGCCGTTTTCGTTGAGATCGGCATTTTTCCAGTTGCCGAGATTCTCGACCTCACCGAGCAGAAACCGCTGCAGCTGCACAGCGTCCGCAATGCCGATGACCTTATCCGCATTGACATCGCCGAACCGTGAAGCGACAGCAAGGTAGCCTTCCTCGTAATATGTGACCTCTCCGTCATCGTCAATGACCTCGACCCAGTTGGGCTGTTCAAGTTCCGATCCTGAATCAACTGCTGCTGAATCAACTGCTGCGGATACAGCTGCGAATGAAACTGCCGACAGAAATGCAGTCAGCAGTGCCGTGATACGTTTTGCTTTCAACATGAAAACCTCCTGACCATTAGAAAATATGATGCGTAAACTGTTACGCAAACGGGTAGCGTCTTACCCCACTAAGCATGAATCATATCCTGCATAAACAGTGCGCTCTGCCGGATGCGCTGTACGCGTTGCAGTCTGCTCGAAGGGGGGCTTCGCAGACTGCGGCGAAGGTACAGGCTGCCGTCCGGGATGAGCAGCACTGTCACAGGATTCTGTATATCCGGATTCTGATCACCGTCCTTTCCGCTTTCAAGCTTTCATTGGTTTTGGCATCCTCTCGATTTTTCCGAATTTTTTCAAATCCTCTGTATACTAAGACAAGAATCCGCAGGGTTTGGTTACATGTCAATTCAGAAAAATTTTTGCACGTATTTTGGCGAAAATTCTGCTTGACGGGATATATTATTTATGGTATGATAAATATCAGAATAAGATATGACAGACAGAATCTTTCCTGAATATAACATGTATATTCTGCGGATGAAAACAGGGGATTTAAATATGAAACAAACGACGGAAGGCGCGATCATCGGGATGCTCATGAATCGCGATGAAGCCGCCTTGCAGGAAATACAAACTGCTTACGGAAAGCTCTGCTATAAGCTCGCCAACGATATCCTGAATAACCGCGAAGACTCCGAAGAATGTGTCAACGATATGCTGCTGAAGGTCTGGAAGACGATCCCGCCGAATCATCCGGACAGTCTGCTTGCCTATGTCATCACGATCATCCGGAACACCGCGGTCAACCGGTATCTGGCTTTGAAAACACAAAAGCGCGGCGGCAAACAATTTGAAACCGCCTGGGAGGAACTCGAAACCACGCTGGAATCCGACGAAAATCTCAATGATACCGTCGATCTGCATGAACTGACGCATCAGATCGAGGTCTTTCTCGATACGCTCACCCCGCAGACACGAAAGGTGTTTCTGCGGCGGTATTACATGTCGGAATCCATCGCGGAGGTTTCGGAAGCATGCGGCATGAGTGAAAGTGCGGTCAAGATCTCGCTGATGCGGACAAGAGAAAAACTGAAAGCTTACTTACGGAAGGAGGGATTGCTGTGAAAACGGAAGATTTCGTCGCTGCACTCGGCAATATCAATGAGAAATATGTGCGGGAAATGCTGGAAGAGGATGCAGCCGCCGGCAGCGAGCAGGATGCATCAGCTGAACAGCAGTCCCCTGCTCTTCAGCCTGCGATCCGCATGACCGCTGCAAAGGACGCCGGGCCGGAGCAGCAGGATCCGGAAAACGCAGGTTCCCGGATTTTCCGTTATCTGGTGCTGATTGCCAGCGCGGCCGCATGTCTGTTCGGCGTTTCGCGGCTGATGCTTCTGGGACAGCATTCCTCGCCGGATGATATCGTCAAGGATACGCTGCCGACCGAGACAGCGACAACGATGACCGCTGAAACCGTACAGACAACCGAAACAGTCAGCGAAACAAAGCATCTCCCGGAAGCCGTAACGACAGCCGCGCCGAAGGGCAGTACATCCATGAAGAGCAGCACGACCACGGCAGCTTCGTCTGCGGATCCGGCAGACCGTCCGGCAACTTCAGCTGTATCGACGGAAACATCGGCTGCACGCAGTACAGCAACCACCGCCAAAACATCCGATATGCAGCAGACAGAACCCTTTACTGACGGTTCCTTCGATATCTGTAAATTCACAATGCGCAAACAGCCGCCTGAAAATCAGAGTCGGCGCGGCGGAACGCTTTCTATCAATGTTGTGGATATGATGACCGGAGAGCCGATCCCCGGCGTAACATGCTCCATGTTTGCCTATGATCCGGGAAATAATCAGGTCTATAAGGATTTTAAATCATGGAAAAGCGAAGCAGACAGAGTCGCTTATATTACAGAACTGCCGGTTAAAAAACCGTATCAGTTTGTTCTGAATTGCACCGATCTGCCTGCAGGCTACACCGCAAACGGAAGCGGATACTCTAATATGCAGATGGAATTTACGCTTGACGGCAGAACCGAGCTGGATATCTGCGCACGGCTGGTCAAAGAAGATGAAGAACCGAATATCAAGGTCGGTATGTATGACTGGGGTATGCAAAAAGAAACAGCCATTGGCAAACATCTGCCCTATGGCTCGCTTCGCATCACAAACAAGGACGGCATCCCGGTCTACGGCATGATGCCCTTCTCGGAATTCTCGCTCCCGGACGGCGATTATCATATGGATGTGCAGATGTTCGGTTACCCGCTGCAGCAGCTCAATCCGAACAGCGCATTCGCAGACTATATCCGGCAGCTCTATCCGGATGTGACATTCACGGATAAACGAAACGGCATCGACTTCAGCGTGAAGGACGGAAAGCCGGACAAAGATCTGATCATCGACCTCTCTCCGATAGACGGGGATTACAATTCCATTACCGTCAGCTGCACCGACAGCATAACCGGTAAACCGCTGGAAGGCGTTGTGATCTCGCTGATCGAAGCGCCGGATACCTACGCCAGAAAGGTCGCAGAATGGACCTCTGATGCAACCGGAACGCATACCTTTGACAAGCTGATGCACACGGGCTATCAGGATAACAGCGCATATCTTGTCCGCGTGGAAAGTGTCCCGGAGGGCTATTCCGGCGGCTATGAAAAACGATTCGATTTCGCCTATATCACCGGTTTAGAGAGTACCGTGGATTTCACCTTCTGATGCGGTGCAGGCATTCCGGACAAACGGAAAAGCATCTCCTATGGCAAGAGAAAACCATAGGAGATGCTTTATTTTATCAGATTGAACTGCCGCCCGGATTTTCCGTAATGATCGCTTTGATCCGGCTGATATAGTCCGCGTTCTGCTTCATCATATATTCGCAGTGATCGCAGCCGCTGCGCACGATGATATGCGCTTCCGGATAGAGCGTTTCCACAAGCGGCTTGCTTGTCTTGGTGTAGAGCTCCTTTTCGCCCCAGTCAAACCAAAGATGTGCCTGCAATTCCGGACTGATTGCGGGCGTATTGCCGATGACGCAGGCTTTTCCGATCTGATTGATGCTAGTCCTGCGGAACTGAAGAAATGTATCAGCCATATGTTCGGCAATATCCCGGCCGTAGCGCGTAACGAAATCCGCAATGCCTTTTTCCCTGTTATTGGCAATCATCTGTTTCTGCCAGACGAGCACCGGCGGGAAAACCGTCCGCATCACAAGGCCGAGTCTTGCGACAGGTGCGCCGTCAAGATAGACATTTTCAATTTTCAGATCTGTATATTGCAGCAGATTCAGCGCGACTGCTGCACCGAGCGATGCGCCGTAAAGCAGCCGGATCGTCTGTTTCTTGTGCTTCACGAGATACTGATGCAGCGCCGCCGCTTCCGCCGCCGCAGAGCGGAAATCCCGCTGTTCACTCGCATGATTGCCCATATCCGGCGTGAACACGCAGTAATCTCCGAGCTTTGATCCGACGACCTCAAACATTTTTTCACCGGTAATCCCCATGGGATGCAAAATGATGACGGTCGGTGCTGTGTCATGTCCGTGTTTATGAATATACATGGCTTTCTCCTCATTACAAACGCTGCGCAGAATGCTCAGACTTTTCTTACAACACAATGCAGCCGGCAGAAACCGCGCTTTTCAAATGACTCCATATGCAGACCGGCTTTGCCGCAAAGCTGCCTGATATCCTCTCTGCCGTAAACGCGGACATCACCCTTACCGATCAAATGCGCCAGCGGCATCTCAATATGATTGCAGAACCAGCGGATTGCGCCGGAATTCATTGTCATATCGCGCAGTATCAGGCGGCCGTTCGGACGCAGCACCCGGGCGACGCTATTGAAGAAATCCTGCGGATTCGGATAATGATGAAAGCTCTCGCAGCAGATAATCACATCAAAGCTGTTCTCCGGGAAGGGCAGGTTTTCACAGTCACCGATCACCAGCGTGACGCCTTCCATTTGCTTGCGCTGTGCTACCTCGATCATCTTCGGCGTCAGGTCAATTCCGGTATAGCGCTTCTCCGGATATTTTTCATGCAGCAGCGTCAGCATCGGACCGGTGCCGCAGCCGCAGTCCAGCAGATCGGTAAAGGGCTCCTTTTCCAGCTCTGCCAGAACATCCGGATAATCCTTTTTGCAGAGATTGTAGACTCCCGCATGCTCCGATTCATAGATCTCGGCAGCCTTCGTAAACTCCTTTACGGACAGAGCTTTGTATTCTTTGGTTGTCATAGTATCATCTCCTAAATGATCATGGCCAAGACAAGAAACATCAGGGCATTGGCGATATTTCCGGTGCCCGCGATTTTGAACGGTGACAGAATCAGAAACAGCGGCAGCGTTGTAAAAATGCAGGCCCATGCCGGCAGCGTTGTCACGCCAGTCAGGATTGACAGGAACAACGTCACGGAGAAAAGCAGCAGCCCGAGATAGCATACAATCATCGTTGCGGCTGTCTTTTTGAAAAGCTCCATAATCAGCGCAGCGGCATCCGCTGTATGTCCGAGCCGGATATACAGCCATTCAAGCAGGCCGCAAATCATATGATGCGGCGCTGCACAGCCGATAAACAATACCGCACCGATCTGCATCAGCACGGCGCGGATTTCAGAAAACTGCCGCATCCAGCTGCATAAGGCCAGCAATCCGAAGCCCGACAAAACCAGCGCGAAAATCCCGAGCAGAATCGAGCGCATCGGTCTGTTCAGCGGCATATCCCGAAAAAGCGCCGCAATCTTTGCATTGTCTTTCAGATCGAGCTGCTTTGCGGATAGTCTGCCGCCCGGTGTATAGGTAATCAGGCAGTCGCTGTACCAGCAAAGCAAATGGCCGAAAAAGGCAATCAACAGGCTTAATTTCAGCATCATATCACCCCATGCTCCGTTCATTTCGGATTCTTCAGCTGATCGCCGTAATACCAGTAATCGCAGATTTTTCCGCCGCCTGCGAGGGTATGTTCCCGGTGCAGCTTTGCATGCATCAGCCCGGCAGTCAGAAAGTCCATATCGCACATCACAGGCAGGACATCGAGCAGCCCCTCACGCCTTGCAAAATTATTCAGCGGGCATTGCGTGAAGTGATAATAATATCCGTCGCGGTGCTTTGTCTGATCAAAATTGAAATCCCATGATACAGCTTTATACTGCGGATGCTTCTCAAGCCATTCCGCATTCTCCAGCATCATCTTTTGGATCGCCTTTATTCCGCCGGGCTTATTTGCATTCATAAAAAGCCCCATGCATTTCAGCGGTTTCCAGCTGATTGCTTCATGTGAGATCGTCCGCAGATCGCTGACTGTAATCTTGCCGTTTGCCGCACGGTACACAGCAAAAAACACAAAGCACATATAGATATTGGATGCCATCGGATTATCCGCGCCGACATCATCGGCCCGATCAAGCATTGCTCTGTATTCAGCTTTCGCTTTCTGCATCGTCCGGACCGCAAAATCTTTTCCATAATGCTTTTTCAGCGACTTTTTCACAAGCGGCGCAAGGACAAGCCAGTATTTCCCTGTATATTTCAGCATGATCGCACCTCCCGCATATTTGATAAGCGTGCATTTTAGTTAGCGGATGCAAACTCTATATTTATTATACCACATTATACCAAAAAGTTCAATAGGAGAAGGAAAAATAAATCTGACTATTCGCTTCCTGGACGAAAAATGGAGCCGCGCACGGCGCGGTTATACCACATTCTCTCAAAAAATGCAAGACGCATAATCGGGAGAAAGAAAATTAAAAATGAGAAATTGCGGTATGCACTTCGCGATGTTTTTGAAATGGAAGAGCGGGGAAATAAATAGAAAAACACAAAATAAGAAAATCATATCTTCTTCCGCAGTTGACCTACCGGCGGACTTTAGATCAATACCCGCGGGCGCTGCCCGCCCTGAGGTAACAAAATGGAAAAAACGGTTTCCGGAGATTCGTGTATACACAATAAAAAACATAAACCGAGTGGGGCGAAATCATAAACTTTTGGGAATAAAATTACAATCCGGTGAAATTGCTATACATTTCAGATGAATTGTGCTATAATCCTGCCGTAAGCAAAACACAGAAAAATCCTGTGTTATCTGTAAAAACAATCATCATAAATCAAAGGAGTCATTACAATGAAGAAAACAATCATCACACTTGCTGCGCTGACACTCGTTCTTTCCATGACCGGATGCAGCGGCTCTGCTGCGCAAAACAGCGATTCTGTCGCTGAAACAACCGTTGCTTCGGAAACGGAAACGACCGCTTCCGCCGAGGAAACAGCCGCGGAAACCACCGCCGAAGAAACAACCGAGACAACAGCCGCGGATACGACATCCGAAACCGCTGCCGATACGACAGCCGAGTCTGCCGAAGCTGCGGCAGAAACGACTGCTGCTTCCGGCACGCAGACCGCAGATGAAGCAGAACTCATTGCGCAGTCCAAAAAGCTGCTTGAAGAATATATGACCATTGACCGCGCCAGCGCATCCGATCTGAGTAACGATCAAAATGATAATATTCCGACAGATGTGGAAGGACTGCGTTATTACCGCGTCACAGAGGACGGTTATCAGTCGCTTGATGCGCTCAAAAAGCTCATTGATGCGACCCTGACCGGCGATCTCGCTGCACAGATCAAAAAAGACTGGTTTGAGCAAGAAATGCCGCGGTACATCGAAAAGGACGGCAAGCTGTATATGCTGCCGGGCGGCCGCGGAAACGGCTTCAGCTTTGTCGCAGATACCATTGCTGTTTCGGATATCACAGACAACAGCTTCAAGGCAACATTCGACAGCAAGGGCTTCAACCAGGAGATTTTCCAGAATTCTATGATCGTCACGCGCACCGACAACGGCTACCGCATCAGCTCTCTGCAGTCCGCTTAAAACAATTACACAATGCAATAAATGGCCGGCATTTCTGATGCCGGTCTTTTTTTTGCGGAAACAGGTGCTTCTCACCAAATATTGCGATGAAAATTGCGATCATACGTCGGTCTTCGCAAAAAATCAATAGACAATCATTCCTGTTCGTGTTACAATAAAACTGTGTAGGTATCTGCACAATGCTCTACTATATTTTGCAAGCGTCTTCATGATTTTAAGGAGGGGAAATTACAATGATGAAACAACTGTTCAGCCTGCTTGGCACCGTTATGATTGCAGCGGCATCTGTACCGTTTACTGCCGCAGCCGAAGCAGAGCCGGAAAACTACGAACGCAAAGGCAAATCGCCGGACGATCTCTATGACTGCATTGTCTGGAATGAAAGCAGCATCGGCGAAGTCACATTTGACGGCGATGAAACCGAGGGCGGCGGCTTCAACTGCCAATGGGATCAAGTACAGAATTGCATCTTCTCAAAGGGACATAATCTCTATGAGCAGGAAAAGACCTACAAAGACTACGGCGATATCGAATGCGAGTATGCGCTGGATTATTCCGCAGACGGCATTTCCAAATTCGGTGTACACGGCTGGCTGAAGGATCCCGGCTCGGGATATGTAAGATACCCGATGACCGAATACTACATCATTGACGGTTACAATGAATGGAGACCCGGCAGCGATGCTGAATCGGTCGGTCAGATTGTAGACAACGGCGTCACCTACGATCTCTACTGCCTTCTCCATGACACACCCGCATTTGCGCCGGATGCGACATTCCTGCGGCAGTATTTCAGCGTCGCGACGGATACGGATAATTTGGTCAAAGAAGACGGAACCGCTTCTGTCTCACGTATAATTGACATTGGCAAGCATTTCCGTGCATGGCAGAAAGCCGGCATGGATATGGATTTGCAGCTTCAGAATGTGGAATTCATCGTCGAAGGCTGGAAATGTTCCGGTACCGCTTCGGTCACAAAAAATGAGATCACAATCAATGAAAAGCCCGCTTCGGATTACTATGCAAAAGGCATGACGCCGGATGGCTACTATGATTATGAAGTCTGGAGTCACGCGAGCGTCGGAACGGTCAGCTTTGACGGCGCAAAGAAAGACGGCGGCGTGTTCGCGTGCAGTTGGAACGATGCCGGAAACTGCATCTTCTCCAAGGGACATCATCTGGATGCGCGGAAATTCTATACTGATTTTCATGATATCTCCTGCGATTATACAATGGATTACACCGCGGACGGCGATTCGTATTTCGGCATTCACGGCTGGGCGAAAGATTGCCAGGGCAAATATCCGCTCGTTGAATACTTTATCGTTGACGGTTTCAGCGGTCAGAATCCGCTCGCAGATGCAGAGCCGATCGGTTCCTTTGTCTCCGACGGCCGCAATTACAATCTCTACCGCGTTGTCTGCGAAGATGCGCCGTCCATTCTCGGCGAGCAGACTTTTTATCAATACTGGAGTATCGCCGATACGGACGCAATTCCCGCCAATGAAAAAGAATCCTATGAACGGCACATTGACATCGACAATCATTTCGATGCATGGAATGAGGCCGGTATGCAGTTCGACGGGTTCCTTTATGAAGTCTCCTTCCAGATCGAGGCAAGGGAATCTTCGGGCGAAGCAGATCTCACAAAGAATACTGTCCGGCTCGGCTTCAGCCAGGGCGCAGATGAGCCCGCAGAACCGGTCGGCAGCAGCGCTGTCAGCGGCGACGTGAACAATAACGGAAAGCTTGATATTGCCGATGTTGTCATGCTGCAAAAGTGGCTGGTCGGCGCGCCGGATGCAAGCCTTGCAAACTGGAAAGCTGCTGATTTCCAGAGTGACAATCAGATCACCGCGGTCGATCTCACGCTCATGAAGCGTGCGCTGCTCCGGACTGCGGCAAAATAACACAGCACAAATATATGAGGAAATCCCCTCCGCGGTTTATCGCCGCAGAGGGGATTTTTTCAGGGGTTATTCGTCTGAATCAGCACTTTCACCGGGTTCTACATATCTCTCCCAGCCGCTGTCTGCACAAGCAACCCCGTCAACCTGCCGGTAAGCCTGTACAGGATGATCTTCCAGCACCTCGTAGACATATCTGTCAAAATCTATATAATAGCGTCCGATCTTTGCTTCTTTTCCATTCTTCTCATTGACCAGCCTTGCTTTGCTGCTCCGGGTTTTCTGCTCCCGCCAGGCATTCTGAAAGCTCCTCCAGCGCCGCAGGATACTCCCCTGCGCCGCGCTTAGCGGCATTCCGGGATGCCAGCAGATCCAGCGAACAGTTCCGGAACGCCCGTAACCTTTTCACTTGCCGGTTCACCTGAAATAACGGCAAACGGCTCGCGCAGGTTACAGGTTTTCTGTCAATCTTCCTTATGATTATAATTCATATCGCAGAATAATGCAAGAAAAATCAGCAGCCCTCCGTGCAGAGAGCTGCTGATTCTGATTGAAGCGCTGATTGCTTATGCCTGGAAAATAAACTGAACAAAGTTATACAGATGCGTGCGGATCGAATCGTCGCCGTGGTGACCGTTCTGCACGACCTGCCAGATATTGGGAACATTGTTCTTCGTAAAGTTGTTGTGATACCCCTCCGGGATCGCGGTGCCGACAACATCGTCAGCCGTACCGGCGGTAATGTAAACGAGCGACGGCGATGCTTCTTCGCTGCTCCACTTGAAGCTGCCGGAAACACCCGGTGCCGGGCAGGCCGCGCCGACATAACCGAACTTGTCAGCATACTTCATACCGATCTGGAGCGACTCTCTGCCGCCCATGGAGAAGCCGGTGACTGCGGTATTTTCTCTGCCGGTTGCAACGCTGTATTTGCTCTCGATATGCGGCATCAGGCTGTCAACGATATCATCGACAAATGCATCGTATGCCGCATTGCTCTGATTATCCATGCCGCTCGGGCTGTTCATGGTCGCGCTTGTAAAGACCAGCGGGCAGACAACGATCATATCAACTGCCTTGCCCTGCGCGATCAGATTGCCGATGAGTTCCTTCGTCCGCATTGCTTCACCGTTATTGCCTGCGGTCATCAGTCTGTCCTCATCCTCATAATAGCCGTGCAGGAGATAGAGAACCGGATATTCCTTGCTGGGATCGTAATCAGCAGGAAGCAGAATGTTATAAGGCTTATTCTTGTTCGCTGCTTTGGATCTGTAAGTCTCCTTCTTGAGCGTTCCGTATTTGGTGCCGGCCTTTGCATCCAGCATACCGTAATCGAACGACTTCACCGCGGCCTCACAAATCGGCGTATACTCAGAAATCGTGCGCATCGGGCCCTTTGCCGGTGTCAGCGGCTCCGGGAATTCGCTGACTTTTCCGAGCAGATACTGCACAAACCATTCAATATCAGTCTGATCGACATTGCCGTCGCAGTTGACATCTGCCATTTTTTTCATGCTGTTGTTTGCGAATGTACCCTTGCTTCCGTTCTTTGCAATAGAAAGATCAGCAGCATTGATGACACCGTCGCCGTTCACATCACCGAGCTTATAAACAGCAGGCTGTGCAACACCGGCTGATTTCGTCACGATGATCTCATCGACATAAAAATCGCATTTATCGGTATCTGTTTCGATATACAGCACCGGAGAGGAACCGTCCTTCACGGTGTATTTCTGCGCGCCGAGCGTACCCCATTCACCGGAAGCGATGCTCTCCTCTGCAAAGGTGTCATATTCAGCACCGTTGCCGGAGCCGTACTGCACCGTCATTTTGAATTTGACGGACGAACCGGATTTCTGCTTGACCTTCGCAGAGACATCAATCGTCGTGCCTTCCGGACAGATGCTGCTGATATCATACGAAATGCCGTTCCATGCATCGCTGCGGCCGGTCACGGCAGCAGACTGTGATCCGGCAGCCGCTTCCGATTTGCTGACATCTACCGATGCGCTGCCGCGTGCTGTCCAGCCGGAAAGACCGCTCTCAAAATCGGAATACAGCAGCTCAGAGCCGGTACGTGTCGCTGCGGCAGGCTGATCGCTCTGTGCCGGCTGGTCGGTCTGTGCAGGCGGATCCGTTGTCGCTGCCGTACTGCCTGCAAGATAATCGGAAATGGTCTCCGCCCAGAATTTGCCCATTTTCTCATAGCCCTTGCCGCTCGGGTGGAGGTTATCATTGCTGAGGTCAGAGGTAGAGAGGCATCCGTGAATATCCGCAAACTGCACATGCTTGCCGGAATTCTGATAATCCTCTGCAACCTTTTTGACGGTATTGTTGTAGTTGCCGACACGCTGCGGATTGCCGCCGTATGCCGTAAATTCCGGGATCGACGCTAAGAAAACCATGCCGTCCTGATTCATGTTTTCGAGCATATAGTCGATCAGCGAATGGAGATCATCCGAGCAGGCGCCCAGATCGCGGTTTGCTGTCATGTCATTGGTGCCGATGATCAGCAGGATAATATCCGGATTATACTGCTTGACCTTGTTGCCGTTTTTCAGTTCATTGTAAAGGCTGCCTGTGTTCTGCGCCTGTCCCCAGCCCGGAACTTCCTTGATCTGGAAGCCGCTGTAGCCTGCGTGATCGCTGTCATACTGCACATTCTGTCCGCTGTAATTGAATGAAGCATTCATGTCCTTTTTCGGCCCGACCATGTCAAAGGAAATGCCTTTTTGCTTGAGCGCATAGTCAAGGTATTTCCGGTAGCCGCCGGTTTCGCCGTCACCGTTGGTGATGGAATCGCCGACCGGCATGATCTTGACCGGATCGAGAGCCTGCACTGTCTCAGCCGGTTTCATCACACCCGGTGAGAACAGTGTTGCGGCTGCCAGCGCAGAGGCTGACAGAAGCGAAAACAGTTTTTTCATAGATGTATCCCCCTTTTCATACAGACCAGATTTCCGAGTGCATACAGCACTACATTTTCATTATAACGAAAAAATCCGGGTGCGTCTAGCAAAGATTTGCTCTAATCCCTGAAATTTTCTCTAATTTTGCGCTTTTGCAGGGCGGGCAGGCCGTGCCTGCATCCAATGATCTAAAGTTCTCCAGAAGTCCAACTGCGGCAGAAGCCGGACTTCTCTCATCTTACTTTTTCCCTTCTCCTTTCTACTTTCTCCTTATTTCAAAATCGCCCATTGAAATTTACAGGAGATCGTGATATAATGGGGGCACAATCGGCATGATACCCATTCATTCTCAACACACGCAGCATCTGCGAAAGGAGCATCGTTATGGCATTTGCATCTATGGCTATCATCTTTCTTCTGTTCTGCATCTTCATCCTGTTTTTGATTACACTCTCCGGTATCATTACGATCATTGTCTCTATCCTGCACCGCATACACGATGTACAGGAAGGCAGCAAGCCGCGCAAAGCCGGACTGATCACCGGCATCATCCTGACTGTTCTGCCGCTTGCTTTGATCGTCACGCTCTGGGCAATTATCTCACACCCGAACAAGGATAATCCCTATATCAAAACAGGCGACTTCAGGGATACGCTGGTGCGCGGTCTAGAAAGCAGCAATTCCGAGGTCATCCTCTCCGTCATCAGCGACTCGCAAAAGAAAGCCGATCCGGAGCTGAAATCAAAAATCAATGATATGCTCAAATATCTTGACGGCTGCGTGGATGCTTATTATCCCGATATTCCGACGGATGGGGTCATTCAAAACACCTCAGAGCCATATATGTATTTCAGCGGCGTAATTTATGACAATCCCGACCGCCGGAATCAGAGCTGCAGCATTCATTATTACGGATATGCGCAGTATGAAGCGCATCCGGAACAAATCGGAATCACAGGATTTGAAATTTACAATGACGGAGAGATCGTGTATGACATCGGCATCAAACCCCAAAGACAATACTGATAACTGATTTTCCATATCATAATGCATCGTATTTTCACAGCAAGGGTTGAAAAATCCGTCTTAATATGTTATACTCTGAGAAGTGAAAAGGAGTGATTGATACGGCAAATATACTTGTTGTGGAAGATAACCCTGATTTCCAGGAGCTGCTGACGACATTTCTGATTCATGCAGGTCACAAGGTTTCCGCGGCAGAGAATGCAGAAGAAGCACGTCAGCTGAATGCAAATCAGAAATTCGATTTATATCTGCTCGATGTGATGCTGCCGGGCGGAACAGACGGTTTCGCGCTTTGTGCGGAATTAAAGCAGCAAAACGATGCCGCTGTGATCATGCTGACGGCGCTCGGCGATGAGGCGCATCAGCTGAAGGGCTATGAACTGAAAATCGACGACTACATCACAAAGCCGGTTTCGATGCCGGTGCTGATCAAAAAGGTCGAAGCGGTTCTGCGGCGCAGCGGGCAGCAGGAACCCGATCTCCTGCAAACCGGCGGCGTTATCCTGCACCGCAATACCTATCAGGTTACGGCGGACGGCTCAGCCTGCGAACTGACGCTGCGCGAATTTGAGATTCTGCTGGAACTGATGCAGGCGGCCGGTTCGGTTGTCACACGAACGCATCTGCTGCAAAAACTCTGGGGATACGATTATTACGGTGACACGCGCATTGTCGATACGCATATGAAAAATCTCCGGAAAAAGCTCGGCGATGCCTGCGTGATTGAAACTGTGCGCGGCGTCGGGTACCGTCTGACAGCGGGGCAGCCGGAATGAATTCGCTGACGAAAAGAGCATTTGCGATTTTCATCCTGCTCTCCGGCATTGTCTGCATCTGCGGAATGCTGCTGATCCGGCTGTTTCTGCACAATGCAGGGTTCATTCTGAGCAGCCGGCAGCTGGAACGCAAATCCGAAGAGCTGGTCGGCAATCTGCGCATCTGCCCGCAGGACGAAGTCTCTTCCTATCTGAGGGCTTTTGAACGCGAGAGCGGAACAGAACTGTTTTTGTTATCCGCAGACCGCATTGTGCTCGATCCATATACAAAACAGCCGTCCGGGAAAAGCCTGCCTGATTCCGGTTCGGAATATCCCTTCCGCTTTGCAGGCGAGAAGACGGAATATTTCTTATTCGTCCCGGCAGATTTACAGCGCTCTGTGCAGATCAGACAGGCATTTTTGCGATGCGCGCCGTTTATCCTTGCCGTTACGATTCTGCTTTCTCTGCTGTTCGCGAAATTGTTTTCTTACTGGGCGGTGCAGCCGATCCGGAGAGTGAGCAATATCGCAAAGCATATGGCGGAGCTGGATTTCAGCTGGTACTGTCCCGATGTGCGCGAGGATGAAATCGGTGCGCTCTCTGAAAATATCAATCTGCTCTCGGATAAATTGCAGGCAGCGCTGAATGAACTGAATGACCGCAATCAGACGCTTCAGGATGAAATTGCAATCGAAAAGGAACGCGAACGCCGCAGAATGCTGTTTCTCTCCGGTGTCACGCATGAGCTGAAAACGCCGGTTGCGATCGTCATCGGGCAGCTGGAAGGAATGCAGGCGAATATCGGTGTCTACCGCAATCATGAAAAATATCTTGCACGATGCGCGGAGATCATGCAGTCGCTGAATGATTTTATCCGTGAGATCCTGCTGGTATCGCATCTGGATATGACCGATGCAGGCCCTGCGCCGCGGATGAATCTGAGTCAGGCCATGCAGGAGCTGTCCGACGATCATGCTGCATATGCAGAAGAAAACGAAATTACTTTTCACGCAGAAATCCCGCCGGATCTGGCCGTATCTGCCGAACCGATGCTGCTCAAAAAAGCGCTCGGCAATATTCTCGGCAATGCGGTCACGCATACACCGGCAAAGGGGGATGTCCGCGTCAGGCTGCAAAAAACAGATTCCGGCGCCGTACTGACGGTCGAAAACTCGCCTGCACAGATCGCACCGGAGCATCTCCCGCATGTATTTGAAGCATTTTACCGTGCCGATCCGGCAGCAAAACAGAGCAGCGGACTGGGGCTGTATATCACGGCAACAATCCTCGATCTGTACCATATGCCCTATCGGATCGAGAATACCGAAAAGGGCGTTCTGTTCACGGCTAAACTGCCCGATCCGGACGATTCTGAAAGCATCTCCTGAATAAGGGGATGCTTTTCTTTGCAAAAAGAACAGGAAAACTTCACACAATCTCCAGACACTTCCCGCGCAAAATATGATATAATGAATCTGCAATTCGGAGAAAGGGGTTTTCAAATGAAAATTGATATTGAAAACATCACAATGATCTATCCATCCGGAAAGAAAGCACTTTCTGACGTGTCATTTCATGCAGTCAGTCCCGGATTCATCGGAATACTCGGCCCGAACGGTGCGGGCAAGACAACATTGATGAAGCTGCTGATCGCCGGCCTTGTCCCGACAAAAGGCGAAATTCTTCTCAACGGCAAACCGCTTCTGCCGCAGGAGAAAGAACTCAAAGCACAGCTTGGATATCTGCCGCAGAGCTTCGGCCTTTACGATGAACTGAAGGTCACGGAGTTTCTGGATTATATGGCCGCGCTGAAAGGAATCCGCGATAAGGCGGAGATTCAGCGTGTCATCAGCTGCACCGGTCTGGAGGAACAGCGGAAAACACAGATCCGGCATCTTTCCGGCGGACAGCGTCAGCGCGTCGGCATTGCGCAGGCGCTGCTCGGCAGTCCGCAGCTGATGATTCTCGATGAACCGACAGTCGGCCTTGATCCGGAGGAGCGCGTGCGCTTCCGCAACATTTTCTCGGAGCTCGCGCAGGATAAAATCGTCCTGCTCTCGACGCATATCATTGACGATGTGCAGGCAGTATGCAGCCGTGTGCTGATCATCGACGGCGGCAAGATCCTCTATGACGGAGAACCCTCTGCGCTGATCGAGCAGACAGAAGGCAAAGTCGGTGTCTATGTGGCACATGACGGGGATGCCGTACCGGAAGGCTGCCGTGTCGTCTCAAAGGTCAATGTCTCGGAGGGTGTGCTCTGCCGCATCGCCGGAGAGAATCTGCCGGATTATGCAGAGCCCGTCCGCCCGACGCTGGAGGACGCCTATCTCTGCTGCATTCATGAAGGAGCACGCGCATGAAATATTCAAGACTGTGTTTTGTGGAGCTGCGGCGGCTTCTGCGCAAAAAGAGCTTCTGGCTCTGCGTGATCCTCTGCTGCTGCACGCCGCTGATCGGATTTCTTCCGCTGGCGATCCGGTTTCTGCCGCTGACGACCAACCCGGATATTCTTTCCAATAAATATATCGCAAATCCGGTCATTTCGGCAGCTGCCGCCGGCGGCATTATCTGGGCGGTTATGAGCCTGCTGGAGGCAAGCAAAGTCCACCGCAGCGGCACGGATGTCCTGACGGATGCTGTCTCGGCACCGGCACTCCTGCCCGCTGCAAGAATGGCAGCGCAGATCATTCTCTCAACCGCAGCCGCGCTGCTCTGTATGCTGATCTGGCTGCCCTATACCGCGCACAAAATGGAATACCTGTTTTCGCTGAAATTTTACCTTGCAAATTATGCGGTTCTGCTTCTGCCGGGCTGGTGGCTCTGTATGCTGATCATAGAGGGGCTCTATCAGTTCACGCGAAAGACAGAAGCCGCTGCGCTGATATTTGCACTGGCAGTCGGATGCTGCTTTCTGCCGGATGTCTCGTACAGCACCTCGCTGCGCTGGATCTGCCCGACTGTCGTGACCTATTCCGATGCATTCCCGACCTACTGGCCGCTGCGTGTCGGTCTCTGGGCGCGGATCGTCTGGCTCTCGCTGGCACTTGCACTATATCTGCTGTCGCTGGCGGCGGTACGGAAGCATCAGCGCGGACTGATCATGTCATTCCTGCGCGGATGCAAACAGATATTCCTGCCGGTCAGCGCGGCGCTGCTGGTCGCGTTCGCGGTTGTAATGGGTGCATATCAGCCGTTTGTCGATCACGGCCCGCGAAGCTATCTGGATGAAGATGACTCCGCTTTCTGGAAGAAATATGAAGATCAGCGGCCTGTCATCTCTGCGGTCAATGTACACTATACGATCGCACCGCATCCCATAAGCGGAACCGTATCCGGTACAGCGGAATATCAGCTGAAAAACAACAGCGGATACAAGGTCGAAAACAACGAATTTTCGTTCGTTTTAAATCCAGGCTATACAATCGAAGCCATAACGCTGGATGAAGAGCCGGTTCCGTTTGAAACGCTTTCGTATGAAACGTTAGAGCAGCGTGAGACCGTCTTCACATTGCCGCTTCCCTGCGAGGGAAACCTCAAAATCATGTATCACGGAATCCCGATGCAGCGGCGCTCTACTATGCCGTATCTGATTATGAGTACGGTTGATCCGGATTATGTTTCGCTCTATCATATGGCTGTCATGCCGATGATGATGAACATTAAGACCACATCATACGGTGCGGATTACTCCATTATTCTTCCGGATGATATGCAGCTGCTCTGGGAATATAAGCCTGTCACAGAAAAAGAACCGTACGGCAGCGGCAAAAACATCTGGCATGTGAAAGCGGATTCCGACTATATCTTCAATCTTCAGGCCGGCAGATTCCAGACACGGCCGATCCGGGCGGGCGGCATGGATATCAGCTTTACATACGGCAGAATTTATGACGATGTCGTCGAGAAGAATGATATATGCAGCGCTGTGAAAGATGTCATGGATTATTGTACAGAGCATTATGGTCCGGCAGCATTCTCCGAGGAAGATACGCTTTCGCTCCTGCAAAACAGCGCACTGATTTCCGGCGGATGGGCATCATCAGACTATGCAACATGGATGGAAAATATCCTGACGCCGGAAGCCCTGAAAGATACCGAGCGCGGTGCATCTGCCAGAGAGGTTTTTATTCATGAGCTGATTCATCACTGGTGGGGCGGATTCGGCGTGATCTTCTCATCTGATGACAACTGGTCTTGTGAGGGCATGACGGTCTACTCGACCTATCGTCTTGTCAAGGAGTATTACGGCGAAGAATATGCAAAAAAATACTACGTCGAAAAATGGATCGAGGGCGTGAAGCAGCAGGACCGCAACTTCTTCAACCGCCATCCGGAATACCTGGACCGGCTTCCGAAACTGCTGCGGGATGCGATCCGAATGGATAATGAAAGCATCAATCATTACGAAAGACTGCCGCTGATGCTGCTCAAGGCAGAGCAGCTGCTCGGCGGTGAAGCGGAAATGGATGCGCTGATGAAACGGATCTATATGAAATACAACCAGGCCGCATCGGATGTAGACTACTTTGAAAATCCGTTTACCTTCGATGATTTTCTGAAAGAAAGCGGGCTGACGGAGGAGGAACTGCAAGTAGATGAAAATTTTACGGTATGAGATGAAGTGCATCTGGCTCGGCAGACTCTATCCGGTTCTGCTGATCTGCAATGCGGTCTATGCCTGCATCTGGATGCGGGAGAGCGGCATCGCAGGCGTCGGCGGGACAGCGCCCTTTTCCAAATGGACATATCTCGCCTACTGCGGCGCGATGCTGCCCGCTGCGATCCTGACATTCCTGCTTCTGCTCGCAAATTATTACAGTCCCAAGCACCGAAAAGCCGATATCCTGCCGTTTGCATCCCCTTTCACAGAGCGCAGATTGATGCTTATACGGCTTATGGCTTTGCTCTGCGGCTTCCTGATTCTCTTCGCGCTGGAATTTGCAGTATTTGCTGTGCCGAATGTTCTGTTCTTTCAGAAATACACGGTGCTGCTCTATTTTGCGGCTGGGCTGATGCACATGCTGCCGGCCCTGGTTCTTTCGCTGGGCTTCGGCTGCATACTCGGAAAGTGCAGCAGCAAACTGATCTATGTAATTGCCATTCTGATATTGTCTGCGAGCCTGATTCAGCCGGCAGTCCCCTATGATCTCTTCGGCAATGCGTTTTTCATGCATTACCCGTTCACGCTTCCCCTCGATGCAGACGGTGAACCTGCATACCGCATTGTTCCGCTCTGGATCGCAGCACGGTTTCTGTATCTCGCTGCGGGTATCCTGCTGATCCTGCTCGGCGTATGCAGAACGCGCAAGCCGCAGCATGACCGTGCAGAAGCCGCAGCATGAAATATGGTTCATAACGCCGCTCAAATCAGATCAAGACAAGCGAATATATTACAGAAACAGCCGCCGGTGTTTTTGCACACCGGCGGCTGCCTTATGGAAAAGAAACTCAGATGAGCTTTGCGATCATTTTGAGAATTGTAATCACATCTTCTCCGGTGATGCTGCCGTCATAGTCAAGGTCGGCGTTTTGTTTGCCCTGCGCGGTAATGACGGCTTCGCTGTCCTCTGCGCAGAAGCGCGCGAGGAGAACCGCATCCGAGACATCAATCGCGCTGTCAAGGTTGATGTCTCCGGCAGCAGCGAGTGCATTATGACCGGTAATCGGTGCCGATGCACTTTCCGGGCACAACCATTCGGCTTTGATTCCGAATTGTTCATAAAGCTCTGCGGCGATTGCAAAGTGCTCAGGGAAGGTCGTTCCTTCCGGCGGAATGACTGCATACATGTAATCATCGTTGCCAAAGTACGGCTTTTGCTTTTCTTCATTGTAATATCCGATCTTTTTTGCAAGCTCGGTGTCTTCAAGGGTAACACAGACAAATTCGCATTCCGGATGATGCTCTTTCACCCATGCTTCGATTGCTGTCCAATCCGTCGGATCGCCGCTTTTCCGGTTCTGATACGACGGAATGTAGGCTGTCGGGCTCGCGATTCTGCTGGGGAGTGTCACCTGCTGATAATTCGCTGTCTGTCCCCATGTGTAGAATTCAGAGATCAGTCCGGCTTTGGCGAGATCACGCATAATGCCGCTTGTAATCTCCTCCGAACCAGCAGTTTCACTGCGGTCGGTGATTTCAATGTAGTTCTCAAAAATACCTGAAATGATAATAGGGAATGTTGTTCCTTTTGCCATTTCGACTCCGTAATAATTGTTGCCGTTCTTGTAATTGAGATACAGTGTGCTGATTTCAGGATAGTATTGATCCAGAATTTCAAGCATCTTTGTTTCTGCTTCCGTTTCATCCAAATCTTTTTTGAGAACAAACCGAAAGCTGTTCTCCCGCGGACAGACCACATAAATCGGATTACCTTCATAATGGTGAAGTTCCGTTTTTGTTTCGCCGGTGTCCGCATAGGTTACGGTTTCTTCACTGTCAAACGAATAGTGATAGGTGTAAACCTGATAATTATCGGCTGTTCCGATTCCCTCGCCGCGAGGAACCGCTACAAACATCCCCTTGTCATCCAGCTGCTGCATGTCAGCAAACTGATCATTTGAAGCATTGCCCCAATACCAGAGCGCGGATGCAGAGGCTGCCGGAACAGAAGCCGCGGCACATGCCGCAAGCAGCAAAGCAGTCAGTCTTTTCCATGTCTTTTTCATAGGAATACCTCCTTTATTCATAGATTTCAATCAGCGGATTCTTTGTTTTCGGTTTCCCGGATTCATCTTCATAAATCTGATATTCTGCGCGGCAATTCTCCGGATCGACTGTGATTCCCTCCGGCAGCGGTACTGCAAAGTGCATATCAGTCAGCGGTTCTTTCTGATTCCGGCAGGCGACATACAGTCGCAGACCGTCTGTTGTCAGCGTACCGCCGGTGACGGCCGTATCAGCATATTCCGTTTCAAGCTGAATCAGCAGACATTGCGTCTGTGTAAGATCAAATTCTGCTGGGATGCCGTACTGGTTTCGGATGCCGTCGATCATATCCATATCCGGTTCACTCAGCCAGAATCTGCATCTGATCTGCGGTTCGGACATCGGATCGGATGCCAGCTCCGGCCTCATGTCCACGCCTTTCCATATCTGCACGGCTTTTTTTACTTGTACAACCGTGTGCGTTGCTTCGGATTCCGTATCAGAGACAAGATTTGTTGCATCCGTCAGTTCAGTTGTGATAACCGGCGGTTCGGTTTCGGTATGCGCAGAGGTTTCAGGCAGTTCTGTTATAGCAGGGGCATCTGTTTCAGCAGCCGGGACTGTCACAGAAGCTGTTGTGTTCCCGGCAACAGTCGCAGAAGATACCGTTTGCCGAATCGGTGCGATTGAGGTTTGCGTTTCGGAACGATTGGATAATTCCGTCGTGGTTATCGTCGTTTCCGTTGTGTCGATTGCAGCCGGCGGCTCTGTGATTTCAGGTGTCTGAATCCGCAGCTTCGGATAGACTGCCGCAAAAATGCCGATCACCAGACAGGCCGTGACCGCCGGAAGAAACCGGATCAGCTTCGGTCTGCGGCGATATTCCGCATGAACCGCCGTGACGATCATATCATCCGGCAGCGTATTCATCAGCTCCATAAAGCGTTCAGCATTCAAAGCAATCCCTCCTCCCGTAGATATTTTTGCAGGCGCTTGCGAATCCTTGCAAGCGTGACCTTGACATTGCTCTCGCTCATATCGAATCTTGCCGAGAGCTCCGCGATTGCAGCAGACTGCCAGTACCGGCAGATAAACAGACTGCGCTGCTTTTCCGGCAGGCTTTGCAGAAATCCCGTGACTGCCTGCATCAGCTCACGCTGTTCGAGCTCTTGCTCCACATTCTCCGAAGACGGGAAGATTTCCGTCAGTTCGTCGAGTGCCTGCGCAGTCTGTCCGCCGCCGCGCTTTTCTCTGCGGCGTGCTTTGTAGCGGTCGAATGCGGCATTGCGCACGAGCTTCAGAAGATACGCACTAAAATTGGAAGGCTTTGCAGGCGGAATCGCGTTCCAGACCGTGAGCAGCGCGTCATTCAGACATTCCTCTGCATCCTCATCGCTGCCGAGAATATTGCGCGCAACGGACCGGCAGAGCGCCCCGTACATCTGTGCGGATTCCTCCAGCGCCTGCTCATCCCGATTATTCAGCATCAAAAGAATTCTTTTGTCGTCTATGGCAATCACCGCCTTTCGTGTTTGCCTTCACCCATATGAACGACGTTTTTCAGAATCGGTTACACCTGTTCTGTTATTTTTTATTGTATCATTTGGTATTTCTTTTGTCAATATGCAGACAGAAGCAGCCGCCGATGTGTCCATTGCACACCGGCGGCTGAAAGGTTTATTCAGGATCAATCGAGCTTTGCGATTTTTCGGAGAATTGCGATCACATCATCTCCGGTGATGTTGCCGTCACGGTTCATGTCGGCATTGAGTTTGCCTTGCTCGGTGATATCGGCATCGGTATCCTCTGCGACAAAGCGCGCAACCAG
>CAMNFV010000023.1 GCA_946537515.1 uncultured Ruminococcus sp.
GGGCGGGCAGCGCCCGCCGGGCAACGCCCGGTTGAATTGATCTAAAGTCCGCCGGTAGATAACCGGCAGCACAAACTGTAATTCTCTCATTCAGCTATTTTATAAATCATCGCCAGTTTCGCATGAAACTATGCGATACCGCAACTCCTCACTCCTACCTCCTAACTCCTATCTCTCCCCCTGACTCCTCACTCCTCATTCCTAACTTTCCCCGCCTATCTTCCCAATTTTAAAACCGTCCGCACCAGCGGACACCGCAATTTCTCATTTCTAATTTCTCATTTCTAATTTCTATTTTTCTCTCACCCATTGAAATTTACGCTGCAATATGCTATAATGCCTGTAACGGACGATCCGTTGCAGCAGATATGACAAAACAGAAAGGCAGGTATTTATGAAAGCATACAAAGCAAAAACGATCCTCTGCGCGGCTGTGCTGGCGCTGACCGGTACAGCGGCATGTTTCCCGGCAATTCCGGTCTCGGCAGCTGTCGTTCAAGAGAATGAAACCGGCGTTTACAACGGCATGAAGTATGAGGTCATGGGCAGCTACTGCCTGATTACCGGCTATACGGATGCACTCCCGGAAGAGCTTGTCATTCCGGAAAAGATCAACGGAAAAAATGTCGAATGGGTCCATATACAGGCATTTGAAAACTGTACAAAGCTGAAATCTGTTACGCTGCCCAAGACGATTCAGGTTCTGAATTTTGCCTGCTTTTCAGGCTGCACCTCGCTGGAAACTGTCAATCTTCCGGAGGAAATGAAATCGCTGCGTTCCATCAGCGGCAACGCATTTGAGGGTACGCCCTGGCTCGAAGCACAGCGGAAGAAAACGCCGCTGATCATCTTCGGCAATATTCTCTATGACGGTGTGGGAAGCTCCGGCGATGTTGTCATCCCGGAAGAAGTTCACAAAATCAATGAATGGGCATTCCGGAATAACAAGGCTCTCACATCAGTCAAGTTTTCTTCTGCTCTTGAAAAAATTGAGGACAATGCATTTGAAGGCTGCACCGGTCTGAAATCCGTCACAATTCCGGGTACAGTTGATACTGTTGATGAGGATGTGTTCAGGAATTGCACCGGATTAGAGACTGTTATTATGGAATCCGGCGTAAGCAAACTGGATGGCGGTGCTTTTTCCGGCTGTACTG
The DNA here is from genome assembly GCA_946537515.1 of uncultured Ruminococcus sp. Lineage (GTDB taxonomy): Bacteria > Bacillota > Clostridia > Oscillospirales > Ruminococcaceae > Firm-04. Next base: position 1,158 of record CAMNFV010000023.1, read on the forward strand.
CGCTGAAAACAATCGAATTCCCGGATACATTGCTGTTTATAAGCGATGGTGGTTTTTACGGTGTATTTCAGGGCTGTGAATCGCTGGAAGAGGTTGTGCTGCCGGCATCGCTGCGAACCGTCTGGAAGAACGCATTCACGGAATGTACGAACCTGAAAAGTATCACATTCCCGAATTACTATACGGAGTTCTCAGACTCCAAAGCCGTTATTTCCAATGTCGGCGGCGGCTTCATGGCAAAGGATGAGGAACTGGATTACAGCGGTGTCATCCGCGGCTATGAAGGTTCCTCTGCGCAGACTTATGCGGACAAATACGGATACCGGTTTGAATCGCTCGGGGATTATCCGACCTCGGGCAAAAGCGGCGGCAATACAACATGGTCCTTCGACGGAGATACGCTGACGCTCGCCGGCAGCGGTGATCTCGACAGCTATCTCTATCCGCTGAATTTCGATGATGAGTATTCCTATCAGGGCGTTGCACCGTGGTTTTACTATCATGACAAAATCAAGCATATTGTGATCGGCAAGGATATCACAGCGCTTGCATCCGGTCTGTTTGCATGGATGACCTCGCTGGAGTCTGTCACGGTCTGGAATCCGTCGCTGTCAACGTTTTCCTTCACCGTTTTCCCGAAGAAGGGAAAAGATCAGTTCCCCGACGATCTTCTGATACGCGGCTATAAAGACTCAGCCGCGCAGCAGTATGCAGAGCAGCAGGGATACAGATTTGAAGCACTCGAAGGCGATCCGCCGGTCATTGAAACAGTCAAAACCGGCACCTGCGGCGAGAAGCTCAACTGGAAGCTCGATACAAAAGCATTGACGCTGGAAATCACCGGTACCGGCGATATGACAGATTTTGATGCAAACAATACGCCTTCGCCGTGGCTTGAGGACGGCTTAGGCGGCGGTATTCAGACGGTCAGCATTGCGGACGGTGTAACCGGCATCGGCGCGGCGGCTTTCGCCCTCAACTGCCGCATCGAAGAAATAACGCTGCCCGCAAGCGTCAAGCGCATCGGCTCCTATGCCTTTGAGCTCATGGGCGATCTGAAAACGCTGACGATTCTCAATCCGGACTGCGAGATTCCGGATGATGAATTTACCATTTGCAGCGCAATCAAAAATAATAAAGGCGTCTTTGACGGAACGATCCGCGGCTATGCAGGCTCTACCGCAGAAAAATACGCGGAGAAATTCGGCTGCAAATTTGAGGCGATTGCGCCTTCTGCCGAGGCCGTCAACGGAGATGCCGACGGCGACGGCGCAGTCTCAAGCGCGGATGCACAGCTTGCATTGCAGGCCTATACCGCCGCATTCTCCGGCATGGACTCCGGCCTGACCGAAGCACAGCTGAAAGCGGCAGACGTCAACGGCGACAACGAGGTCAGCGTCGAAGATGCTCAGCTCATTCTGCTCTACTATACAGAAAACTATGTGGCGATGAACAAGGTCACATGGCAGGAGCTCATGGATTCGCTCAAAAAATAAACAGGATCAAAAACCCGCCCGGTCAGTATCAGAGCCTGACCGGGCGGGTATTTTTATGTAGCTGCTTCCGCAATTTCTACAGTACAGATGTCATTTTCGATGCTTTTGACCGTCACGGTACAGCCTACCGGGACCGTCTGGTCGCCGTTCTCATCATACCAACGGAATCCGCTGAGACTGTCCGTCAGCACATCGCCGGGCCGGAAAAAGCTTCCGCCCTCTGCTTCATTGACAAGCCGCAGAACGCGCTGCTTTTCATTGCTTTTGTCATAGTTTTTGCCGTAATTATTCCACTTGAACTCCGGTATATCCAATAAGCCGATACTGACCGTTGACTCGGCATGCGTCACGCGGAGCCCGCCCTCCGTAAACATCGTAATCGGACGGATCTGCTGAAAATGCGCCTGATTATTGCCGGTATTCGTCACGTATTCAAGCACAAAATATTCATTCAGCCTGTCATCCGGATCCCGCCGCGGGATGATGACGCAGCCGGGCGCGGTCTGTCCGCACGGGATCTCAAAGGTCTGCGTGCCGCCGGTATAGATCTGCACGGCGGGCTCCGTACACCAGCCGAGCATCAGTTTGGAAAATGCAGACAGATCGCCGTAGGCATCATCCATGAGCTCCCAGCCCGCTTCGCCGTTGAGACCGAAGGTGCCGTCCTCCGTATTGACATATTTATAGTAATCCGGCAGCCCCAGTGCATGGCCGAGCTCATGCGTCCAGACGCTGTTGAATACCGCCTGCGACATGACATCAGAAGAGCCGATCGTGCGGGCACCGATCCGGCAGCCGTCATAAAGCTCATTCCCGACATATTTGCCGGTCATGGCGCGCCAGTCGGTTTTTCCGGCACTGCCCGGAAGCGCAAGAATCACGGAATCTATGAAGCCGTCCTGATTGCTGTCATACCGGGTATAGTCGATCTCATCATCCAGTCCAGTCATCGTCTCAAGGAGCAGTTTCATCCGGTTACCGGCATACAGCTTGACGTTATTCTGCGCAGTATAGGTATAAACATCGCCCGTCAGATGCAGGCTGCCGTAGGATGCGCGCGCATAATACGCAGAAATACTCTCCATCGGATAATATACAGACTCCGGATCTTCCGGTCCGAAGCAGCGCTTCTGCACATCCTCAGCCGTCACTTTATCGGAATGTACGCAGTCCGGGAAGTTGACCAGAATCATCAGAACACGGGGTTCACCGGACGCAGGCAGCGTCGGTGTCAGGACGCTGACCGGTATCTCTGACGCATCGGGTTTCGGATCCGGCTTCAGAATGATACGCTTCAGAAGCGTCAGGTCAGCCGCATTCACGATGCCGTCTTCATTGATGTCGGCGCGGCGTGCGGTTACTTCGGATGTCAGCGGCTGCTCCGTTGTCAGAAGCGGAAGCAGAAGCGCAGCATCGGCGCTGTCAACATCGCCGTCAGCATCCAGATCGCCGAGCAGAAATCTTCTCGCCGCAGCATCGGAATGCATCGCACCGCAAAGAGATGCGCTGCATAAAAATGCTGTAAAAACGGCACAGAATCTGCCGCAGCGTTTCAAAAAAGCGTTCATGACATTCCCCCCTTTGTGATACGTCGTATACAGGATCATTCGGAAAACAGTTACAGATGATGTGCAGAAACGGGAACAGCAGAATTGAAGAATGTAACGGTTGTATGATATTCATGCTCAGCCGGGACAGCGCGCAGACTGCCGTGATATTTGCGGAGTGCGCTCCGGATGCTGCGCATTCCGATGCCGTGCTCATTGCCGTCCGGGGCTCTGTGCGCACGGGCATCGCAGCTGTTGCGGATATCGACCTTGATGACGCCGCGGCAATCGGTAATCGAAACGGTCAGGCTCCGGTGCTCCGTACCGCGCAGCGCTTCCAGCGCATTGTCGAGCAGATTGCCGAGGATCACCGTCATATCAAACGGCGCAACATGCAGCTCCGCCGGCAGGTCGATCTTGCAGGCGATCTCGGTGCCGAGCTCCGCTGCAAGCCCAAGTTCATAATTGATGAGGCTGTCGATCTCGCGGTTTCCGGTCTGTGCATAGAGATTCGGAACGCAGACTGCCGCTTCCATATCGCCGATATAAGACGGAATCTCCGCGCTGTTGCCGCTGTTGACCATATCCCGGATGCGGAACAGATGCCGCTTCATATCATGCCGCATAAACCGGAGCTTCCGCTGCGATTCCGTCATCATCTGAATCTGATTCCGGTATGCGCGGCAGGAGACTTCCGTGATCTGAAGCATCTGCTCTGTTTCAAGTTTTTTCTGCTCCAGCTTGTTGACACAGCAGAAATTCAGCAGATTGACCAGCAGCAGAATCACGGCAATGCCGTAATCATGCGGTGTTTCCTCATTGACTGTCAGCAGCCCGACCGTCACCGTACCGATCGCGGTAATGATCAGGCAGCAGATATAGGGGCTGTCTGCCGCGGGCTCTCCCCCGCTGCGCCGGTAACGCCGCTTGAACACAAAGGCCAGCGTCAGCGCAGCGACATTCCGGAACAGGATGCCCGCCGCAGGGATCCCGCTGTGAAACAGTGCATATACGCCGAATCCGAGCAGAAAATCAACCGCACAAATCGTGCCTGCACAAAGCAGTCTTCTGCTCCGTGTCCCGCGATAGAGCAGCGTCAGGAGCAGCAGCGCGGGAAAATGCAGCAGCAGAACACCGGGATTCCCCTGCGCAGCAATCGGCAGAATGCTTGTTACGAGCGTATAAATGAAATAGAGAATGCCTGCCTGTCTGGAAGACAGATTGCAGACACCGAGAAAAGTGCTGATAACAATATAAATTGCGTAAACGTGAACAGCATTTGAAATGAGATACATCAGTACTTCCATCGCTGCACCTCACAATTCGGAAAGGCGGTCGCGGACAGCATTCATCCGGCCGCGGCTGATGTGCAGCACCTGGTCATCCGTCAGACGGATCTCCTTCGGCGCAGCAAGCATCACATGCTGAAGATTGACATATTCTCCCCTGGATGTACAGAGAAACTGATTTTCGCAGCCCGCGATCAGATCCTGAATCTTACCGTAAACAGAAAAGCTCCCGTTTCTTGTATGAAACTCCACCTTTTTGCCATGCGCTTTCAGATAGAGAATTTCTTTGATCCGGATGCGGTGCCGCGTATTTTCCAGCGTGAAATCCAGAAATTCATTGGTCTTTGCGTATTCATCCAGGATATTTTTCAGGCAGTCGGCAAAGGCTGCATAGGCAATCGGCTTTACGAGAAATCCCGCAGGCCGAACCGGAAACAGCTCCATTGCATAGGATGCCTCTGCCGAGATAAACACGATCTGCGTATCATAATCGAGCATCCGCCGGCGGATCAGCCGCCCGAAATCGGTACCGCGCATCAGGGGCGCACCCGCTTCCTGCGGAAATTCAATATCCAGAAACAACAGATCATAGTCCGTTCCGTCCAGCATCCGGCGGTGGATTTCTTCACAGGATGTGTAGTAATCGACGGAGAGATCATCGTCATTTGCAATCTGAAACTGTAGAAAATATTGCTTTAACGTATTGTGCAGCCACTTGTCATCATCAATTACAGCGATTCTCACGGGAATATGGCGCTCCTTCTGTCAAAATGTCAATTCTGTAAGCCGGAGCTTTCGGCGCAGCATCCGGTGCTGCATCTTCGGCTCACACCTTTATTATAGCAAAATCATCCTAAAAAAGTCAAGCATCTGCTTTCATTTTTATATTTACATTTTGCGGCAATTTCGTTTTAGTTTTTACTATTATGACATTCTGACAACTCATACCCAAATCTGATACAGTTCATACCAGATTCCGTTTTTCGGGCACATCCTGTGCTATAATCTAAGCAGTTTCGAAACGCTGTCGGACAGGGGAACTGCATCGCTCCCATCTGCGAGTGCAGGGAGCCCGTCCGGAACCAATCATATAAGGTGGGAGAATGAAATGAACAGAATGAAAATAATGGCAGCCGCGCTGACTGTTTTTTGTATGGCAGCCGGTGCAGGTCTGATCCATGCGGCGGCATCTGCTGTGCCTGCTTCCGGCAGCGCAGTTCAGATTGCAGCAGAGGATATTCCGGTCAACGACGAAATCTACGGCCTCTCGGCAAAGCTTTCAAGTTCTCCGGAGAAAACAGTTCTGAATGCGGAAGGTCAGCCTGATCTTTCCGGTATCCGCGTCAATCTCTTCGGCATCAATGCAGAAGGAAAGCGGGTTGAAATCCTGCATGACGCTTCGCTGGAAGAGGCAAAAACACGCTTTCACGTTGAAATCCAGACAGAACCCCTGGATCCGAGCGGCTGGAGCTGCGACATTACGTTCACCGTATATAACAGCAAATACCAGTCTGCATTTTCGGACCATATCAGTCTGATGCTGGAGCAAGAAATGCAAACAACGCCTTCCGGCACAACACAGACAACCTCTGCGCAAACAACAGCCGCGCAAACAACCTCAGCAAAGCCTGATACCACAACCGCAATGACCGCAACAACGAGTGCGGCTTCCGTTACGACTACAGCTTCAACTGTCTCAACAACTGCAACGACCGTTACCACAACTGTGACGAGCGCTGTCTCTGCAAAGGAACCGGCATTTCTGCTCGGCGACTGCAATGCGGACAGCAGCTTCACGGTCGCAGATGCCGTAGCGCTCAGCAAATGGCTCTCTACGGCGTCCGCAAAGCTTCCTGATCCGAAGGCTGCGGATATGGACGGCAATGCAGTTCTCAATGCGGCAGATCTGACGCTCATGAAGCGCTCGCTTCTCGGGAAGCTGCCGGTGTATCCGGTTCAAAATCCCGTTGTGATTGACAGCTTTACACCCTGCCGTGCACAGCTGACAGACAAGTTCTCTGCATGGCGGATTCTGGTCACGATCAAGCACCAGTACAGCGATCCTTCGCGTACATGGACCATTCAGGATTTCCCCGGGATTGATAATATCAAATCGGTGAAGCAGCATACAGATGCTGAACCCTACCGGCAGGTTCTGGAGATCGCGCTCAAGGAACCGTCAAAGGAACATGTATTGGAACTGATCCACGGTATTGAGGCACTCGAATGCAAGGAGATCAAAGAAGTTCAGGTCATTCAGGATATGATGGGTGATAATTAACACACATACCACAGCTTCGTATTATGATTATGGAATGGACGGAGGATTTCTTAGAATGAATCAGAAAAAAATCACTACAGCAGCCAAACTTCTGTCAGTCCCCGCAATCGCGGCGTTCCTGGCAATGCCGATCCTGGGCGGCATGACTGCATCCGCAGCATCCGCTTCCGATATCCCGGCAGCTCCTGTCTTTGACAGCACCGGCTTCGGCATGGGCGATACGCTCGATGAAACCGAATACTTCAGCGATCCGGCTGAGAGCACCAAAAAGTCCCTGCGCCGCGCTGTGGATACCGCAGCATCGGTTCCGGCTTCGGTTGACCTGAGCCAGACCGAATACTTCCCGCCGATCGACAGCCAGATGGGCATCAACAGCTGCTATGCGTGGTCCAGCGTGTACTATCAGTACACCTACGAGGCCAATAAGCTCAACGGCATCGAGACCACCGCACAGAACGCCTACTCCCCTGCATTTGCCTTTAATTTCCGCAGCGGCGGCCGCAATGTCGGCGGCACCTGCACGGATGTATATGAATTCCTGAAGGAGCATGGTTCCCTTCGTATGGAAGAAATGCCGGTTCGCTCGGTCAACGGCTCGAATCTGATCAGTGGTTCCAACTATGATTACAGCTGGTCCACCGATACTGATGCGATGATCGAAGCGCTGCACACCAGAGTCACCGGCCATGATGCTGTTACGATCTCCTCCCGCGGCACCGAGATCACCGGCCCGCAGGATGATTCCCTGAATGAGATCAAGCAGCGTCTCGCAGACGGCCATGTGGCGTGCATCCGCGTGACCGGCTTTAATTGGGATTATGCCGCAAGAATGCAGAAGACTTCAAACGGTGTCTCTGCATATCAGGGCGCAGACGGCGACATCGAGTATGTCGCATACCGCGCGAAGAATGATGACGGCGGCCACGGCATGACGGTTGTCGGTTATGACGACAGCGTCTGGTATGATATCAACCACAACGGCGAAGTTGAAGACGCAGAGCTCGGCGCCTTCAAGGTCGCAAACTCCTGGGGCGATGATTACTACAACGACGGTTTCATCTGGGTTATGTACGATGCGCTCAACGGCAAATCCGCTGTTTCGGGCAACTGGGAAGCAAATGAGTACGGCACCCGTATCCCGATCTTTGACCGCGGTGTCAGCGTCAACGGCCAGTATAATGTCAACGCATTCTACTTCATCACCGTTGAAAATAAGGAAGTCAACTATGTCGGTCAGCTGGATGTCACTTCCGGCAAAGCACATACGCTTAATGTTTCCATCGGCAGAAACAACCCCGGTTCTCCGGTCATGACTTCCAGAAATGTATTCTCTAACCCGATTTACACCAGCGTGAATCGTGAATTCGACGGCACGCTCGTCTTCGATTACGATTCCTTCTGCCAGCCGATCGGCGATTATCTCACCGGCTACGACTGGGACGTTGATCTCAGCGGCACCTACAGCAGCGCTTCCTTCCGCATCACCGACGATCTCTCCAACACGATCGTTGATTTCGGTGCGCTGGAGACCGGCTCTGCATATGAGTCCCGCCCGATCAATATCGCACTCGGCGACCTCAACTATGACGGCCAGTATACTCAGGCTGACCGTGATTACTATGAGAACGCCGAAGAGCTCTCCACGCTTCAGGAATACCTCGCACAGTTCATGCACGAGATTCCGGAGCCGATCTCCGATATCACCGCAACTGCTTCTGTTGCAGCTTCCTGGGACGGCGGTCAGATCATTTCCGTCACCGTGAAGAACAACGGTACTGCTCCGGTCAGCAGCTGGGCTCTCCGCGCAAATGATTTCGGCGGCCAGATCGTCAGCATCTGGGGCGCAAACGTCCTCAGCGGCAATGTTGTCACCAGCGCTTCCTACAATGCTGAAATCCCGGCAGGCGGCGAAGTCACCTTCGGTTATCAGGTCTCGAATCCGACCGGTACCGCAGCATTCACTGCGATCACGCAGACTGCTGATTTCACCAATGACTGCGCAGTTCTGCTCGATGCTTCCAACTCCTGGGGCAGCGGCTTTGTCGGCTACATCACCATTCAGAACAATTCTGATGAGGCAATGTACGGCTGGGAGCTGACTGTCAGCGCAGAGGGCTTCTCCATTGTCGATTCCGGTTCCTTCAACTGGACCGAGAATGAAAACGGCACCTACACCATTACCGGTGCAAACGGCAACACCACCATTGCAGCACATGCAACGCTGGTTCTCCAGTTCACCGCTGCACAGACCGGTACACCGAGCCTTACTGTGATCTCCATGACCGCAGCTGACCTCGGCTAATCCAAAAGTCCAGCCTTGTTCTGCCAACTGCAGAGCAATTATAAAAGCAGCATCCTCTGCATTTTTTGCGGAGGGTGCTGTTTTTTCTGCGCTCCCGCCGGCGTTGACAAACCGCAGAAAATATGATACAATTTCAGTATGATTTCCGGGGGAATCTGCGTGCTGAACGGCATTGCAGCCTGTCTCTGCCCCGGCAGAACGTTCAGCCGGAAAGGAGGCGCATCCGAAGTGCTGACTGTCATCCCGATTTTCTGCCGCTGCCTTGGCTGGTTTCCGGTCTGGCTGCTGCTGCTCTCGCTGGCACCCCCTGCGGCCATGCTGCCTGCAATGGGGATTCTGCTCGGCGGATCGCTGCTGTCCACATTCTGCGGAAGACTGCTCTGGCTGCGCTTCCCTTATAAAAAGCAGCTTGCATTCCGGCTCAGCAAATTGCTCATGCTGATCATTGCAGCGCTCTGTGCAGGCGGCTGTATGCTCACCGGCGCCGGACCTGCGATCAGCATTCTGCTCGCGGCTGCAACCTGCATCGGAACAAACCGCCGCCTGAATGCCGCACCCGATCAGATCTTCACGGTCAATTCCTATGCGACATTCCTGACCGCAATGGTCATTGTTTCCATTCTGCTGGCCGCTGCGCATCTGCCCGCACACGGCAATCTGGTGCTCGGAACCGCAGGTATCATTTCAGCGTTCTATTTTTTGCTGCGCAATCAGTTCATGCTGCGCAGATTCATTGCGCGGCGCAGCAATACCGATGCCGACGTACCGCAGGATATCCGCCGCGGCAATCTGATGCTTGTTACCGGCGTGATCGTGCTGATCGCGGCTGCTTTTCTTTTCCGCACACAGCTCGTTTCGCTGCTGACATGGCTGCACCACGGCCTGCAGCAGATCGTCTATGCATTTTTCCGCTTTCTCTTTCACATTGCAGAACGATTGGAAGGTGATCCGGCAGGTGTCGTTGAAGAGGTCATCGAAGAAGAACCTGCACTTGCTCCGCCGGTTCCCGGAAAGACCAATCCGCTCTGGCTGCTGCTCTGGATTCCGGTCATCGCTGTTGCATACAAAATCTGGCGCGAGTTTCTCTCTGACTGGGTGTATGACATCCGGATGCTGCTTCTGGATTTCATCGCAAGGCTGCGGAAATCCGACCAAGAAGGTGAGATCCGCCGCAGCGAATCCGCAGATTTTTATGATACCGAAACGAACGTTGCCCGCGAAAAATCCGACCGCAGCAAGCAGCGGACATGGCGCCGGGATTTGCGGCGCTGGCAATCCATGCCGGACGGACGCGAGAAATTCTACGCCGGCTACCGGCTCCTGCTGGAAGCACCCGGCTGGCAGGAGCATCCGCCGCTCGGCACTGATACCGTCCGTGAAATACGCGAAAAATGGGCTGCATATTATACGCCGAAAGAAGCGCTCGACGCCGTTACCGCAGATTTCCATGCAGATCGCTATGCAGAACGCGGTCTTCCGCCGGAAGCGATCGCGGATCTCGACAAAGCGCTGCGCTGCATCCGGAATAATTATCACGCATAATACGGAGGTTCTCAAATGGCATTACACCCTCAAAAATTCTGTGAGCTGACAGACTTACAGTATGACAATTCTGCAAAGACCTACTGGGGGGCGCTCCAGGGCTACCCGGTCTTTCTGACCGTCATTCCGCGCCGCGATACGGTCGTTTTCCGGCTGATCGCAAAAGCGCCCTCTGAGGCTGCCGCAGCGGCGATTCCTGCACAGGCAGCCGACTGGTGCGCTTCTCATGCCGCTGTGACCGGACTTGTATACAAAGACCGCAGTCTGACCGCTGCGATTTCGCTGACACCGCGGGAAACAGAGGAGAATCTCTCCGCGGTAACGGCCGGCCTCATATCCTTTGCAGCCGGACAGGGGCTGATCCCCTGCTGCATGTCCTGCGGAACGGAATCCGGGTACCGCGCCTATCTGCTCGATAACGGCGGCGTGACCGCCTGTGATTCCTGCAAGCCCTATATCGAACAGAAAATCCGGGAAGCAGAGGCAAATGCCGCTGCCGTCAAGCCGGATGTCATCGGGCTGGCCGTCGGCGCTGTGCTCGGCGCGGTCCTGGTCTTTACCCTGACTTACTTTGTTCTGAAGCTCAGCTATCTCAGTATGCTGACCGGATATGCGGGCGTATTGCTCGGACTCTTCCTGATGCGGAAGCTCGGCAAAAAGCTGACAGTTCCGGCAGTTGCCTGCTGCGCGGTGCTGTGTATGCTCGCCGGAGTCGCGGGATCGGTGCTGCATTTTGCCGGTCTGATCGCCGATTACAATGCAGAAAATGCCGCAGAAGCACAGCAGGTCTGCGATGCATACGACGGTCTGGAGGAGCTGATTGCAACCAATTCGGAAGCGGATCTGCCCGATGAACTCAGTGATCTTTCGCAGTATCAGCAGATGAACGAGCAGGCAAAACACATCCTCTCGCATACGGATACGGTCAGCTGTCTCCGGGATTTGCCGCAGCTGCTCAGGATCGAGACCTACAGCGCGCTTAAACCGGAGCTGATCAAGTGTCTGGTCTTCACGCTGATTTCCATTCTCGCATGTATCGCACTTTCCGCGCCCCCGATGCTCCGAGCCGATCAGGGACGGCATACGCTGCGGGAGCTGCCGGAATGAGCCGTTCGGTTATTGTCGTCGGCGGCGGTGCATCCGGTTTAGCAGCAGCCGTTACCGCAGCCGAAAACGGCGCATATGTTACGCTGCTGGAGCGCCTTCCGCGTGTCGGCAAGAAGATTCTGCTGACCGGAAACGGCAGATGCAATCTCGGCAACCGCGATTCTGATTTTTCACATTTCCACGGAACTTTGCCGCAGGCAAAACAGATTCTCTCCGGATTCGATCCGGTGCGCTGGTTCCGGCAGTTCGGCCTGCTGACGCGCACGGATGCCGAGGGCAGAATCTATCCGATGAGCGGTACGGCGGCCTCGGTGCTCGATGCACTCCGTTTTGCTGCTGCACAGCGCGGCGTCCGGATGCTCTGTGAAAAGCAGGTTACCGGAATCAGACCGAAAGGCAATCGCTGGCAGGTCATCGCCGGGAATGAAAATTTTACCGCAGATGCCGTTATCCTCTGTGCAGGCGGCTCTGCTGCCCCGAATTGCGGGACGGACGGCAATCTGCTGCCGATGCTGCGGAAAATGGGCTATACGGTGACGGAGCCGCGCCCGGCGCTCTGCCCGGTCCTGACCGATCCTGCAATGGTGCGAGCGCTGAAAGGACTGCGCGTCAAGGCGAAAGCAACTGCACTGCGCGGCGATCAGATCCTGAAATCAGAATCCGGCGAGGTACAGTTTACCGATCAGGCGCTCTCGGGCATCTGCGTCTTCAATCTCTCAAGGCTTGCCGCGATGCACGGCAGCAGCTTAACGCTCTCTCTCGATCTGCTGCCCGATCTTGCTGCTGATGAGACTGCTGCGCTGCTGGATGAACTGCTCCGTCTGCGCGGCGATCTGCCCGGCGGCGAACTGCTGACCGGATTATTCCCCAAGCGAATCGGTGAGATGCTGCTGCGGCAATCCGGTGGGAACTGCAATGCAGCCGCATCTGAAATAACCGCAGATACGCTGAAAAAGCTCCGTGTTCTGATCCATGATCTGCGATTTCCTGTCAAAGGAACTGCATCTTTCTCACAGGCACAGGTCACCGCCGGCGGCATCGCCGGTCAATGCGTCACGAAGGCACTTGAATCGAAGCTGCATCCGGGAATCTGGTTCTGCGGTGAGCTGCTTGATCTTGACGGTGACTGCGGCGGCTTCAATCTGACATGGAGCTGGGCCTCGGGTATCTGCGCAGGCCGTTCCGCTGCAAAATGATAAAAAAGCGCTCCGATCAGCAGACCGGAGCGTTTTTCTTTTCTGTTATGAATCAGGAAACCGTGTAGAATGTAACCGGATTGCCTGCGGTAAATGTACCGCCGTCAGTTGCGGGCGTATACGTACCGTAATAGAGATAGTGCTCGCCGCTGCCGTCAGAGGTTCCGCCGTAATCGACGCTGTATTCTGCATTGAGCAGCAGCTCCGGACCGGAATAAACAACATACTTGAAGTTGTTCGGAGATGTCATCGTAAAAATGCCGCTGTTGCCGCTCGAAACATTGACAAGCGTGCCGGCCGGCTGCGAATTTGCAAACATCAGACCGATTACATTCGCTGTCGTCAGCGCCGCATCCGGGGATGTGCAGGAATTGCCGATCGCCCAGAAGTTTCCGCCCGTAACAGCCAGCGAACCGCCGCAGTAGATCGCGCCCTTTTCCTCGCGCGTGCCGCCGATGAATACTGACGAGCCGCCGGAGATATTGATATAGCCGTCCGTTTTGAGGCCGTTGGTGCCGCCGTTGCAGAAGTTGACGCCGCCGAGAATCTCAATGCCGTCATTGGAGTGCAGGCATGATTTTGCGGATTCGATATTCAGCGTCCCGCTTTCCACGATGATATCATCATCGCTCTCAACACCGTGTGCGTAATTGGCCTTGATATTCAGCTCGCCCTCGCCTTTGATTTTCACAGTATCATTGGAGAAAACCGTGCCCTTATCCTCATCGTGAACGCCGCCGTCCTCAAGGTAGTTGACGGAACCTGCAAGCGAATTGATCGTCAGCTTTTTCGCATTCTGGCAGTTGATCGCAGAACCGGCGTGATTCGTGATGCTTGCACCGTTGAGGTGCAGCTTGACCTTTTTCTTGTTTGTATTGATAATAATCTGACCGTTTGAAAGCGTGCCGGTGATCTCATAGGTACCGCCCTTGCCGATCGTGATCTGGCTTCCGTGTACGACAATGCCTTCACCGGAATATTTCGCGCTCGTATCCTCAAGGTAGATATACTTGGTCGGCTTGACAGTATCTTCCGGGTCAAGTTCGTCCTCGCTGTCAACAACTGCGGTCGTCGTTGCTGCCATCGTTGTCGTTGTCGCCTTCTTGTCACTTTCCTTTGTGGTTTTGGTCGTAGCAGCATTGCCGCTGGTATTGCCGGATTTGTTATCCGATTTGCTGTCAGATTTATTCTCCGTTTTGGAATCGCTGCTCTTGGAACTGCTGCTGTCAGCAGATTTTGAAGAGCTGCTGTCGCTCTTGGAAGAGGATTCCGCCTTGGAATCCTTTGCGGATTTGGAATCCTTGGATGCTTTGGAATTCTTCGAGGATTCTGCATCACTTTCCGAATCAGCTTCCGATTCTTCCTCTTCAGATTCTGTGCTCTCATCGACCGCAGAGGTATCCTCTGCGACGCTGCTTGTTTCATCCGGCTGCTGTGCCGTTGAACCTGTGTTATCGCCGCAGGCAGAGAGGCTGCCGAGCATCATCAGCGCTGTCAGAAGCGCTGCCCATGTATGTTTTTTCATAAATCCACCCTTTCTACGGGAGCAGAACAAAAAAGACCGAGGCAAAGCACCTCAGTCTTTTTCATGCTGTTCTTATTTCTGCTTTACATCATAGATCTGATCGTCATATTTATAGAGCACCAGCGTGACGTTGAGGTTACCGTTCAGCGCGCGGATCTCATCAATGAACTTTTTCTGATCTGCGTCGGTCTTGACGCGGACAGAATAGATCAGATCAAACAAGGTTCCGAAGTCGGTCGTCTTAACGCGGCGGAGCACAAAGCTCGTCGTGTATTTCTCAAAGACCTTATCGAAGAGGCCGTTATAATTGAGGTTCTCCGGAATCGTGATCTTGAGCGTCATATCCTGCGTTTTCGGTGCTGCAAAATTGCTGACATTGAAGACGATCAGGACAGCTGCAAGAATCAGGAAGATCAGGCACGCATATCCGACAAAACCGATGCCGCAGACCGTACCCATGGCCATTGCGAAGAAGATGTAGGCAATATCACGCGGATCGCCGGGCGCGGAACGGAACCGAACCAGCGAAAAGGCACCGGTCAGAGAGATCGAAGCGGTAATGCCGATCGTGCTGTTTGCCAGCAGACACATCATAACGATGATCGAGGCAACAAGACTTGAAAGCATCGGCATTGCAATGACATAACTCTGTGAATAGCCGGTTTTGCGGTGGGTAAACATATAGACCAGACCGATCAGAATGCCGAGGACCAAGCCGCTGAGGATGCAGGTGAGCACCTGTCCGACAGTCGGGAAATCAAGGTTGACGGCTGACTGATCGTCAAAAACGCGGGTGAATAAGTTGGATGCCAGAGCGGCTGCTGCGGGGTTAAGCATAAATAATCTTCCTTTCTTCCTTTTGTGCTGCGATCTGCTCACGCACGAAGTTCTTGTATGCAGTTCCGTACTTGGAGAAGCTGACCTTCCGGATCTGGAATTCCGAAAGCACCTGCGTCATCCACATCGGGAACGCACCGGGAACTTTGATCTCCATCAGACGCTGATCGGGGAGAATGAGCTGTGAACCGTAGCTTTCCTTTGCGAGCGTCAGATCATAGCGTCTTGCCGTGATCTCGCGGTCAAAGGTCAGGCGGAATTCAGAATCATCCTTGCCAAAGAACGCAGCGCGCTGGTAGCTGATATACTGCCGCGGCTGAATGGAGTCATAGAAGTTGAGGAAGACATCCAGTTCACGCATGACCTGCTTGTCGATGAAGCGCTCATAATGCGGCTTCACGCGGGACTGGATATAGGCCTCTGCCTCAGAGAGCGTCATCGCAACTCTGCGCTTTGTCACGATTCCGCCGATCTTCTTTTTGACTTCAAGAAAGACCGAGGAATCCGGAGAGGCCGGAGAATAGTAGCTCCGAAGGCGGAGCTTTTCCTTGTAATAGGGCTTTTCAATAGACTGCCGGATCAGGAAATTATCGGGCGTATCATAGTAGATATTATAAATGCCGTATTCCTTTCCGTCCACGCAGTATGCATCCGGGTTCATATGCTCATGCACGATCGGCAGGAGCGCATCGAACTGCTCTTTTGAGAGCAGGAATTTCACCTCACGGCGCTGAAATGTACTGATCGCCATAATTGTTGCCTCCTTTAACTGAAAGTTACGAGGGTACAGATTGATTGAGCTGTTGCTTCAACCCGCACACAGGCGCGGGTTCCCCCTAGCTTGATTCCAGTATACCGGAAGCAACTTAAATGAACCTGAAATAAAAGCAAATAAATATGGAAACGCGGTGAAAAATACGTGTCAGTCCGGCGTTTTTGTCATATATTTTTTCATTCGCAAAACGTCCGGATAAAACAGTTTACTCTTTCAGCGGCAGGCCTTTTCCGTCGGTTTTAATCGAGCCGGAGAGGATCATAATGCCCTCAACCAGACCCCAGATCTCAGATACAACGCCAAGTGCACCACAGGAGAGAACTGTCAGCAGGAGCTGCACGATTGCCTTTGTGGTATAGCCGAGATAGAAATTATGGACACCGAACGCGCCGAGCAGGATTCCGAGGACACCGGCAGCCGTTTTCGACTTATAGGTGACACCCTGATAGAGCTGGCCGTTTGCGTTCTGCTGGAAGGTATTGGGTGCACCGTAGCCGGTTGTTGTCTGGCCGAACGATGCATTCGGATCAGCAGAGCGGAAGGTCTGCGCACCGGGCTGCTGGAACGCGCCGGGCTGCTGGAAATTCGGCTGCTGCTGGAAGGTGGGTTGCTGGAACGCAGTCTGCTGCTGAAACTGCTGCTGGAAATCCGGCTGCGGTGCCTGCTGGAACTGCATATTGCCGCCGGTCAGATTGTTGACAGGCTGGCCGCAAATCTCGCATACGACCGTATTGCCGGGGGTTTCGGAACCGCAGTTTGCGCAATATTTGATACCTGTTCCGGCGGCGAATCCGCATTTCGGACATGTAATATCTGTGTCGAGCAGGACCTCTGCACAATTTCTGCAAAACATATATTTGTTACCTCCTTTGGGCGTGTACAAACCGGTACATAGTACACTAATTGTATTATACTCTGTTTTCGCTGTTCTGTCAAGGGGCTGAAACATGATTTTTTCTTCATTTTCCCGGGCGGGCAGTACCCGCTGCCGTTGATCTAAAGTCCGCCAGAAGATTGATTGCGGCAGAAGCTATGATTCTCTCATTTGCTCTATTCTTTATAATCATCGCCGCAGGCGATACCGCATTTTCTCATCTCTCATTTCTCATTCACTTTGCGCCTTTCTCCTTGCGCTTTCCGCGAAAATATGATATAATGCATAGGAATCGACTGATCATTTGTTGGGAAAGGAGCACATTTCATGCAGCCGAAAATGGTTCTCGCAATGAAAGGCACCGTTGACGATGTGCTTTTCTATAAGGAAGAGGACGGCTATATCGTATTTGATCTTGAAACAGAAGATGCTATGGTGACGGTCGCCGGAGAGCTCGGATTGCTCGAACCCGGCGAAGAGGTCGAGCTGACCGGAAACTTTGTCAGCCATCCGCGCTTCGGACAGCAGTTTCGTGCGGACAGCTGTGTCCGGGCGCTTCCCTCAACCGTCGTGAATATTGAGCGCTATCTCGCAAGCGGCGTCATCCGCGGCATCGGCAAGGCGCTCGCCAAACGTATCGTTGCCGAATTCGGGGAATTCACCTTGCAGATCATCGAAAAGGAACCGGAAAAGCTCTGCCGGATCAAGGGCATCTCCCCGCAGAAATGCGAAGAGATTTCCGAGGCCGCACAGCAGATCTTCGGGCTGCGCAGTCTCATGAGCAGATTGCAGGCATTCAGCATTCCGGCATCGGTCGCCATGAAAGCCTATCGCCGCTGGGGCGCACCCGCCTGGGAGATGATCCAGGAAAATCCCTACCGGCTCTGTATCGCGGGGATCGGGCTGAATTTCCGTGCGGCGGAGCGCATTGCTGCTGCAATGCAGATTCCGTCAAATTCGACGAAGCGGCTGCTTGCGGGCTTCCGCTGGCTGCTGGAAACCGCTGCGCTGGAGGGACATACCTGTCTGCCCTTTGCCGATTTCCGTGCGATCGCGCTGGAGGGACTCGGCATTCAGGAGCAGGATTTTCAGGCCGGCCTTTCCGAGGCGCTGGAAGAGCGCGAGATCATCATCTATCATGCGCCGGACGGCGATTTTGTCTATCTCGATGATTACTATCAGGCGGAGGATTTCATCGCCTCGCGCATTGCGGCAAAGCTTGCGTTCTCCTCGCCGGAGGAATTCGACTGTGCAAAGGCGATTGCACAGGAGGAAAAGGATACCGGCATCACCTATGCAGAGCAGCAGAAAAAAGCAATCTCTGCTGCATTTTCACGCGGTATCATGGTGCTGACAGGCGGTCCCGGCACCGGTAAAACCACAACGCTCAACGGCGTCATTCATCTCTGCACAAAGGCCGGCAGCACCGTTCTGCTTGCCGCCCCGACCGGCAGAGCCGCCAAGCGCATGACCGAGCTGACCGGCAAAGAGGCCAAAACGATCCACCGGCTGCTCGGTACCGAATACAACGAGGCGGGCGAGGTTTCCTTCACGCATAATGAGCAGAATCAGCTTCAGGCGGATGTCATCATCGTCGATGAGGTATCCATGGTCGATACGCTGCTCTTCGCAGGATTGCTGCGCGCCGTCCGGCTCTCGGCGAGGATCATCCTCGTCGGTGACGCCGATCAGCTGCCGTCGGTTGGTGCCGGACAGCTGCTCCAGACATTCATTGAAAGCAAGCGGATTCCGGTCGTGCGCCTGACCGAAATCTTCCGGCAGGCACAGGAAAGCTGCATCATCCGCAGCGCCCACCGGATCGTCAACGGCGAAATGCCCGATCTGCTGGAAAAACACAGCGATTTCTTTTTCTTCGACCGCCGCAATGCCAATGAAGCCGCGGCGTTTCTCAAGGATCTTTACAGCCGCCGTCTACCGCAGGCCTATAAGTACACGCCGCAGACCGATATCCAGGTCATCTCCCCGACACGCAAGGGCATCCTCGGTACGGTCATGCTGAATCAGATGCTTCAGGAAGCAGTCAATCCGCCGCAATACGGCAAAATGGTCATGAAGAATCTGCTCTATACCTTCCGCGAGGGAGATAAGGTCATGCAGATTCAGAATCAATACGAAATGGAATGGACAAAGGACAGCGAACGCGGTTCGGGCATTTTCAACGGCGATATGGGCACGGTCATCGCGATCGACAAGGCCGCCAATACAGTCAAGGTCGATTTCGACGGCAAAATCGTGACCTACCGCCCCGATCAGCTCGATCAGCTGGAGCTCGCCTATGCTGTTACGGTACATAAAAGTCAGGGCAGCGAATTTGAAGCAGTGATCCTGGTACTCCCCGAGGGCAAAGACCGCCTGAGCTACCGCAGCCTGCTCTATACCGCCGTGACGCGGGCGAAAAAGCTGCTGATCCTGATCGGCTCGCCGCGCAAGGTGCAGGAAATGGTGCTGAATCAGGAACGAACTGTGCGCTATTCCTGCCTGACCGATATGCTTCAGAATATGCTCTCGCGGGAGGAAGATGAAGCATGAACCGCGCAGAGATGCTGCTGCTCGACATCCTTTATCCGAACCGCTGCGACTGCTGTGACGACCGCATCCCCTATGACCGGCTGATCTGCGATGCCTGCACGGAAATGCTGCTCGATCAGCGCATTACATATGCGGACTGGGCTGCATCAAATCCGGAGAACCCCTGGGAAACGGGCACCGTTCTGTTCTCCTATGCAGATGCAGCACGGACGGGTGTCCTCGCTATGAAGGACGGCAGGCGCGGCTTTTGCCGATTCGCGGCCAAGCTGCTCGCGGAATCACTTGCAGAAAACGGCAGCTATTCCTTTGTAACATGGGTTCCGATCACCGCAAAGCGCAGGCGTCTGCAAGGCTATGCACATGCGGAATATCTTGCGAAATGCATCGCGGAGGAACTGCAAATCCCGATGCGCGGCGGTCTGATCGAAGAACATGCGGGCAGCGTCCGGCAGCATGATCTTCCGGCAGAGGAACGCCGGAAATACGCCGAACGGTTTACCGGTACGGGCGCCGATCTCTCCGGTGCGCAGATCCTGCTCACGGATGATATTCTGACGACCGGCGCAACATTGCGGCGCTGTGCATCCTTGCTGCTGGAAATGGGTGCCGCCCGTGTCGATATCGCCGCCGTCTGCGCAGGCATAAGGGATGTATCGCAGACCTGAATTGAACAAAATCAAAAAATCCGCTGAAATGTACGCAACTGCATCATTTCAGCGGATTCATCTTATGATTCTTTTTTCACTCGTTCTGCGGCGGCTCCTTCTCCGCTTCTTCTTTCTTCGGCTCCGGCATATCATACGGGCCGCGGACTGCCTTGCAGCGCGGATCCTCCGGTACGGCAGGCTTTGCATGTGCCTCGCGGAACGCATCAATCTTCTTCGCAAGCCAGGGCGTCAGCAGCGCAATCACCGCGACCGCTGCGAAAATCAGAAAAAACTTCCCGGTAAATTTCAGCAAAACCGGCGTAATATTGACCTTTTCCTCTGTATCCGCCGTCAGGCAGATCAGCGGCAAGAACAAATTCATTCCGCAATCTCCTTTTTCACAAATACCGCAAACGGCGGACAGCCCGTCCGGTTCGGGAAGCTGCATTGCAATACGGTATAATACCGGCTTTCCAGCGAGGAAAGATACTCCGTCAGCGCATCACGCTCCGAAAAGCCGTTGACACCGCCGTAATAGATACAGAGCACCAGCCAGCCCTCCGGTTTCAGGAGCTTCAGGCCCGCTTCCAGCGCCGCAATGCTTGAATCCGCATGGGTAAAGATCTCATGGCTGCCGCGCGGGAGCCAGCCGAAATTGAACACGATACAGGAAACCGTCCCCGGCGCAGCATATTGTGCCATATTGGCATGACTGTCGAGATGCAGCTCTGCACGAAGACCGTTTTCTTCCAGCAAAGCCGCCGCGGAGTCAATCGCATCCTGCTGAATATCAAATCCGATGACTCTGCCGGATTCGCCCGCCAGCTCGCAGAGCAGCTTCGTATCATTGCCCCTGCCGCAGGTCGCGTCAATGACGGTATCGCCCGGGCTGACATGTTCCCGCAGGAAGCGATGTGCCAGATCCAGCACGCCGAGCTGCCGCTTCGGGGTTTTCTTCTCCTGATTCATACGTAAAACACTTTCATATCATCGAGCCGCAGACACGCAAGCTTTCCGCCTACCTCATGGAATACGGCACCGCAGTCAATATTGATATAGGTATCTGCGAACAGCACCTCTGCCCTGCCCTGCATTTCAGGATAGGTCAGCGTCGGCGTATGACCGAAAATCAGCGTCCGGTCATGGTAGTAGGTATCGCCGAGATTCGGCCGCGCATTGATCAGCGCATCCAGCGGATACTCCGAGAGCGGAATCTCCGGATCAAAGCCCTCAATGCCGCTGTGCGTCAGGACAAACCGCCGTCCGTCAGGCATGGTCAGTTCCTCAAAAACACGGAATTCCCGCAGATAACTGAGCAGCTCTTCCCGCTTCTTCGGCGGCAGTCCGAGATACTGCGTCATTGTAATCGAGCCGCCGTTCTGCATCCATGCCTGATAGACCTCAAGTCCCTCGGGTGTATAAAAATCGGTTACATTCTCCGGCGTTGCCTCATCGGGAAGCCCGCTCACGCATTGCAGCATGATCGCCTCATGGTTTCCGAGCAGCGGGTAGACGTTGATCCGCTCCATGCAGTCGAGCAGCAGCGGAACCGGCGTATCGCCGCGATCCACAAAATCGCCGAGAATATACAGATCATCCGCATCTGTAAAATCAATCTTCTGGATCATACGCCGGAACAGCGTATGGCATCCGTGAATATCACTCATGACATAAATCAAGCAGGCTTCACCTCCCTGTTTGACCGACCGTTCGCCGGACAAGTGTGATCAGTTAAGATTTCCCGTGCGGAACATCAGGACAGACAGCGCTGTCAGCGGCGCCGTTTCGCAGCGCAGAATCCGCTTGCCGAGCCAGACGGACTGTACGCCCTGCGCCCGGAGCATTTCAATCTCCTCCGGATCAAAGCCGCCCTCGCTGCCGATGCAGATGCCATATGTTTTTGCATCGCTGCGCACCTCCGAGAAGGAGATGCCGCCCTCGCCTTCATAGAGCACCAGCGGAACCTCCAGCGACTGCATCCGTTCCGCCGCCATTTCAAGCGTATGCAGCGGTGCAACGACCGGAATGATGCCTCTGCCGGATTGCTGTGCGGCGGCCTGTGCGATCTTCTGATAGCGCGGCAGCTTCTTCTGGAAATCGCCGCTGCTCATCCGCGAAATGCATCTGCGCGTCAGTACGGGAACAATCTCGGTCACGCCGAGCTCAACGGTTTTCTGAATGATCTGCTCAAGCTTATCCGCCTTCGGGAGTGCCTGAAAGAGCGTGACGGAGACCGTCGGCTCAGCACAGCAGGGCTCGGACGAAAGAATATGCAGATAAACCGCATCCTGTGTGATCTCCTCGATCTCACAGGCATAATCAATGCCGCAGGAACAGACTGTCAGCTGCTCCTTCGGACGCATTCGCAGAGAATAGCCGATGTGGCGCACATGCGCATCACGCAATACCGGCTGCTCCGGCGAAAAAGAATCCTCAAAGAATATCGGCATAGCAAGGCGCTCCTTTTGCATAATCTCTTATATTATAGCACATTATCTGCAAAAAAGCAATGGGGAGCAGAGAATAATTCTCATTGGCAA
>CAMNFV010000024.1 GCA_946537515.1 uncultured Ruminococcus sp.
CGAGATCGTCGATTCTTCTCACAATACCGGTTGCTTTCATCTTGTGCCTCCTGTTATGGTTTCGCTATTTTGGATAGCATATCGGTATTGTTTGCCGCAGATGGGGATTTATGCATCGGACCTCATTCCGGATATTTCCACAATACTTCACTTTATACCCAATAATTTCCGCAATGAAAACATTTCGTCATGAACTAAAAATGGCACTTGAACAAAGAACAGAAACTGTTGTTCATACATGGCGGCTTACATGGAATCCAACAAAATGGGATTGGGACGACTATGATGAAGTCGGTTCACTTTCAAGAATCGGAAAAGGGTATTTGACAGGCTGGAATTGCGCAACCGTCATGCTCAGGTGGGCGATCGTGTGTTTATGGTAAAACTTGGCGATCCTTCTTCACCAAGAGGCATTTTTGCATCTGGCTATATAACATCTGATTTCCGGGATGGAGAACACTTTGATGATTCAAAAGATAACACCATTATGCATGTAGATGTTGTCCTGACAAAAGTGCTTGATTATCGATCCGACAATATTATTACCATGGATGTTGATCATCACAAAATCATTGAGGAATATTATACAACGCCGCGGCTGCCGATTATGGACGGTATTGATGACCATACCAAGTTCACCTATGCGGACGGCACAACGAGCGAAACAAATGCAGATATGATTTCCGTGCTGATGAAGATGATGAGATTCGGTAATATGTAATACCGGCAGGAGAGATTCACCGCAGAGGTGAATCCCTCAAACTGTAACCGTCCTATTTGACGATGTTACTGCACCGCGAACAATGCCGCTTGATTTCTTCCGCATTCTGTGCTATAATCTTATCAGATAAATCAAATCTGAAATAAAAGGAGATTGAGGAAATGCCGGGACTGACTGAAAAAATCAGATCATTTTTCAAAAAGCAGCAAAATATTGCTGAAATTGCCGTGGATATTCTTTGCCTTGCAGCTTCCTACGGGCTGCTGTTTCTGCTGCCGCAAAAAGCAAATATCCTGTTCTGGATATTTTTTGGACTGGCAGCGTTTCTGTTCTGTATCGGCTTTTTCCGGATTGGATTCGTGCTGGACAGCGCTAAATCAAAAAAGGCCGTAACAATATCAGGCTGCCTGCTCGTGCTGTGCGGAATCATTCTGAACAGCGCCGGTATCATCGCAATCTGGAAATCACATGGAAGTGAGCGGAGTGTTGCCGCTGCAATCCTGCTTCTGATCGAAGCCATCGTCATGTATTCCATCACAGCCAGCCATACAGAATCGCCGCGTTCACAGTGGATCATATCGCTCGTTTTCAGAGTCGCTGCCGTTCTGCTGATAATCGGCGCAGTCATCTGCATGATCGCGGATTCTTTTTCAGGCACGGCCATAGCGGCAGGCTTACTGCTGCTCATAGAAGGAATCGTCTTCTGGGCGATGGGCAGCGGAAACAATCCGTTCCATTCAGCTTCCTCACCAATCCGCGCCGTTCCCGGCATGAAAAAAACAGTTCAGGAGCTTTGCGATGCGCTTGGCAATACGGAAACACAGCTCGGATTTCCGTGGCTCGGAAAGATACGGACGGTCAAGGATGACACGATTATTTACGGCCCGTCAGAAGAAGGTGTTTTCGTTTACGGCTATTATCACTTCGGAAGATTCTATGTCACATTCAGCAAAGACACCTCATTATTAGAAGCAAAAGAAGCCGATGCGCACCGTATCGCCGAAATTCCTGACAAAAAAGGCATATGCCTCGGAGAAGAGTC
Source organism: uncultured Ruminococcus sp. (assembly GCA_946537515.1). GTDB lineage: Bacteria > Bacillota > Clostridia > Oscillospirales > Ruminococcaceae > Firm-04. The sequence goes on from CAMNFV010000024.1 coordinate 1,764, forward strand.
ACTCCCGGAAGCATATGCCTATATGATCACACGGTATCTGGAAAACGGGAATCCGATATGGAGTACAAAGCTCAAAAAGACGAAGAAAAAGCAATAAGGGAGGATGCGTTATGAACACCAGAAAATGCCCGTCCTGCGGCGGTGAAATGAATCTTTCGATCTCGAATAAATGCCTGATCTGTCCTTTCTGTGATACGCATATTGATGTTGAAATTCAGGATGACGGCAATACCGGAATGCTCGATGAAAAAATGTTTGACTTTCTGTGGAATCTTGACGACTTAAAGCAGTATGAGAATGTGATTGCCGTTCTGGATTCCATGCGCTATTGCCTGAACAGCCTGAAAACCGCAGAGCGCGTTTCTCAATACATCCGGACTGCGCTCCTTACCGATGAAGATGTCGCATCTGAGGGCATCAATCAGAACCGGATTGACAAGATCATGCCGAAGATTACAGAACTGATCGAGCCCGGCGAGCACATTATTGTCTACGGTGATGACGGTATTTTTTCCAGAGGAAAAGAGTTTTTTGTCATTACGGATAAACGCAGCATTTTTGTGAACGGCAAAAAAACCGGTTCCATTCTGCACCGTGAGATCAGCGCCGTTCGTCTTGATCCGAACGGCGGATATCCGCGCTGGAAGCTCAACAATCAGGACAGCTTTGCAGTCACGGCCATAGGCAATAAATACCGGCTTCAGGGCGCGATTGCCGCTTTGATCTGTATTTTTGCAGCTGAGCAGCAAGGCGGCAGGGAGAAAATCAAACTGCTGTAAATATGCTGAATAAAATTGCCTGCGAAAAAGCTTCGCAGGCAATCGGTTTGATATTTACCGGAATTCGTAGCTTTCGATTGTCCAGTTGATTCCGTCGAATACAAAGTGTGCAACGCCGCGCCCGTCGATCTGATTGGCGTCATTGGTTGTTGCCGTAAAGGAAGTATCCGTCTGATCAGTGATCGTGACGCCGCTGCCGGTCTCAAAGCTCTGATAGCCGTGTGCATCGGATGTCAGAATATAGCTTGAACCGTCCGGCTCGCTGACACGGATGCTGTCATCCAGCACGCCCTTCCAGTGTGTATATTCCGCACCGGTTACGGTTTCTTCCAGCAGGCGCTCAAATGCAGCCTTGCCGAGACTGTTGATCGCAAAGCGTTCATCTGTCAAAAGTGCATAGGTCTGACCGTCAGCGGTCATGGTTTCATTTGCATTGGTTGCAAGATCAACGGCACCGCCGGAGAGGCTCTTCATCAGGAATGTCAGATTGTTCATCTTTTCGGCAGCAACATCCTCAAGGCTGATGCGGACAAACTGCATTCCGCCGTCCTGACCGGAGCTGATCTGATTGACCGGCTGTTTGTCGCACGCAAACGAAATCCATGCGGTATTATCATCGCCGCAAAGCGAATACCAGTAGCTCTCGGAGCCGTCCGGATGCTCCTCTGTGTCGATGCGCACTTTGCCGGAGCGTGTTCCGCCGGCTGCATACCGCATGATGGCAGTTCCGTCTTTCCGGACGGTCAGCGAATTGGTCCGTGTGCCGAAGGTTCCGGACATTGCCCATTCACCGATGAGATCGTCTGCGGAATACGGGCATTCTGTTTTCGATGCAGCGGTCGTCTGTGATGCTGCGGTCTGCGCCGCAGCTGTTTCTCCGGAATCGTTCTTTGCTGCAGCGGCAGATTCGGTTTGTGCAGCGCCTGCTGCCGTTTCGGTGACGGCTGCTGTTGTTTCCGAAGAGGTTATTTCAGTTGTAACGGTTGTTGTCGTATCGCCTGAAAGACTCACATTGATATTCACCGGATCCGATCCGCAGGCGGTCAGGCAGAGGCTCATCAGAGCGGCGGTCATTGTAATCATTTGCTTTTTCATATTCTTCATTCTCCTTTGTAATGCGTTCAACTTCTGTTGACAGTCATATCATACCACTTTTTTGATGCGTTGTGTGCAGAATTACAAATTTGTAATCGGGTTACTTTCTGAGTATCTGCTCAACCAGATTTGTTTCTGCATCGGTTATTCCGTTCGACACAGTCGGCAGTGTAAAGGTGAATACGGTGCCCCTGCCCGCTTCGCTCTCAACGCCGATTGTACCGCCGTGCGATTCTACGATAAATTTGCAGATAAACAGTCCGAGTCCCGTGCCGGTTTCAGAGTGCTTCCCCTTATAATAGCGCTCCCAGATATGCGGCAGATCCTCCGGCGAAATGCCGCTGCCGGTATCTTTGACCGTAACTGTTACGGCTTCATCGTCTGCTTCTGCCTTGATGAGTACCGTTCCGTTTTTGGTATGCTTCAGCGCATTGGAAATCAGATTCACAAACACACGCTGCAATCTGGTGCTGTCCGCATTGACCTTCGGCAGGTCAATCGGAATGCGCAGGATCAGGCGGTTATTGTTCTTGTTCAGCACCGCAAAATAGGTCTCAACCGTTTTGCGCACAAGGCTGTCAAGATCACAGGGGGCTTTTTCCAGTACCATTCTGCCCTCCTCAATGCGCGTCGCATCGAGGATCTGCGTCACCATAAGTGCCATGCGGTTTGCCTCAGAGGAAATGCGCCGCAGCTTATTCTGAACGGTTGTCCTGTCGCCGCCGTGCATGAGGTCAAGCTCTGCGTCCTGTGCATAGCCGGACATTGCGGCAAGCGGTGTTTTCAGCTCATGCGATGCATCCGAAAGGAATGTTGTTTTCATCGCATTGACCTGCACCAGCATATCATGCTCGGAAACAACCGGCTCTGCAATTTTTTTGGAGAGCGCAGCAGAGATCACGAGAAACACCGCAAATACGCAGAGAACCGCTGCGATCATCACAGACACATACTTCCGGAACATGCTGTCCAGACTGTCAAGCAGTGCATTCGTCTGCTCATCTGCACATGCTCTGATCGGCTCCATCCAGCTGTTGACATTCTGCATGAGCACCCCGAAGCAGAGGTTGTCGCCGGTATAATTGCAGAGATTATCCCATGCAATCACATAGCCTGCACCGTCTTTTGAATAGGAACCGCGCTGCTGCTCCATGCAGACATCCAGCCACCCGAAAAAATCAGTCTGGCTGCCGTAGTATTCCGGAAATTCTGCTGCTTTCTGATCGAACACGGCGGCCGCTTCCTGCATGATGAGGTCTGCATTGTCAGCCGCACTAAGCTCATAGCTGTGCAGCGCTTCGCCGTCATACAGAAAGAACACATCGGCATTGCTGAAATAATTGACCGCCTGATACTGCAAATTTTCGCGGCGGTCTTCCGCACTCATACCGTCCTGATACAGCAAAAGTGCCATTTCCCTGCCGAAATCGCGCAGATATTGCTGCTGTGAAGTCAAAAACTGCTGATAATATGCATCAGAAACAAGCGAAACGGTCTGCCCGGCAAGTTCGCCGGAATACAGATTGACATTCACTGATGCCTGCTGATAGATCATATTGAAAATAGCTGTGCAGATGCCCAGCACGGCAATCAGGCATGAAATCAGGGCAATCAAAAGCGTTTGGCGCAGCGAACGGCTTTTGGATGTATGTTTTCCCACGGGGCTCACTCCTTTCACGGACTGTAAATCTTATTATACCATATTTTTACCGAAAATCAAACAGGATTACGATTTTGTAATCGCGGAGGTTGTTATGGCTCATATTCTGCTTGTCGAGGACGATTCCGATATCATGCGGATCAATCAGAACTTTCTGGAAAAAGAGGGTTATACCGTACATTGTGCGGATTCCGTGCAGCAGGCAGCGTTTCTGCTGGAGGAATGCGTGCCGGATCTTGTCCTGCTTGATGTGATGCTGCCGGACGGCGACGGCATGGATTTCTGCAAAATCCTGCGGCAAAAGACACAGGCACCGGTCATATTCCTGACTGCGCGTGACGAAAATGATGACGTCATCAAAGGATTCCGCAGCGGCGGCGATGACTATATCACCAAGCCCTATGATCTGAATGTGCTGAAAGCGCGCATCGAGGCACAGCTCCGCCGCAATGCAAAGCCCGAAGCGCAGCATCCGCGCATTGAACTGCCGGATCTGACAATCGACCTGTTTGCCGGCACCGCTGAACTGGACGGCAATCAAAGCTCGCTGCCGCAAAGAGAATTGCAGATTCTCTATCTGCTTGCATCCCGCATCGGCGCGCGCATCAGCTATCATGAGATTTATGAAACAATCTACGGCTGCGATGTGGAGGACAGCAAAAATACAATCCGCGTCAACATTTCGCGCCTGAAAAAGCATCTTGCAATGGATGATATGAGCACCTATGAAATTACTGCAACCGCGGACGGTGAATATGTGCTGCGCAGAGTGATTTTCTGATGCAATTACAATTTTGTAATTCCGTGCCGGAGCATTGCATAATCTGCTATAATAAATGTATCAGACCAGCATATCATGCGAAAAAGGAGCAGGTAATATGAAAATACAATGGATGATTCCGGTGCTTCTCGGTACAGCAATCTGCCTGACCGGCTGCGGCAAAAAAGGCGATCTGACTGTTCAGGAGGACTCGGTTCCGGTCGTGCCGCTTGAAACAGCAGTCTCCGGAACAACAGGCAGCAGCACGGAAACAAATACCGGCTCAAAAAAAGAAACCATTACCACAGTCCGGCTGACAACAATGTTCAAAACTGAAGCTGCTGTTACCGGTACAACGCAGCACACGGCAGATGCAGCAGAAACCGCAGCACCGCAGAACAACGGCAGCCGTTCCGGCAAAACTTCCGCTTCAAATATGCTGTACGGAAAATGGGAGACCGTTTCCTTCTCCAAGGATTCCGGCGGACGTGTTTCATACGATTTATCCGATCCGGTACACAGAAGCTATTATGTCGGACTGGAGCTGAATGAGGACGGGCAATCGAAGCTGACTGTCGGAACAGAAGAATATTTTGCAGAGACTTCCATGCAAGGCAATCTTCTGACTGTTTGTACGGTCAATCAGGACAATCCGGTGAACATGATGTTTTCAGTCAGCGAGGACAGAACCCAAATGACCGCCGAGCTGATGAACGGCAGGATCATTGCAACTTTGAAACGCATCAGCCATGACTTTTCAATCAAAGACTTTCTGAACGCAAAACCGGTGCAGGATGCCTCTGCACTGATCGGGGAATGGGTTTATGTGAATCCGCATTCTGTGCCGGAGTCGGTGATTGAAGTGCAGGCAGACGGCTCATTTTTTGAAACACTTGTCGAAAACAATCTTATCACAGCCGGAACCGTCAAAGCAGAAAACGGCGGATATGCCTTCTATGACAGCGGGAATCATTTGCATCGGCGGTTCATCCCCGATCCGCTGACGCCGAACATCTATCTGGATGAAACAGCAGAAGGCGGCAGGCTCATCAGCATGGCGGAATACGAACAGCCGAATGACTGGGGCTATTATACTCCCGTGATTTACCCCGCAACCAGCATCAGCGTCGCAGCGCTGAAGGGAATATGGAAAAATGCGGACGGCAGCGGTGAATCCTTTGAGATCTATGACGGCAGAAGTATTTATCACAGCAGATTTGCGCTGACCGATGCGGACGGCAAAGAACAACGCGGTGATGTCCGGCTGCAATACCGGTATAATCGGGACGGCAAAAAGGAATTCTGCTTTACATTCTACGGAGACAACGGAACCATATATTATACGCTGGATGCTTCCGGCTCGATTCCGTTGAATGATCTTTTCGGCTATCAGTCCGGCGAGCTGCATTTTATCAGGCAGGAATAACAACATGAAAACAGACAGTCTGAACGGCTGTCTGTTTTTTTGCTGATACGGGCAAATAAGCATGTTCCAAGGCCGAAAGAACACCTGCAATTACAAATTTGTAATTCTGCACACAAACGCTTTATCATTTGCTATAATGGCATTGTCAGCAGGAGAGCTGATGAAACCAAATGATCGAATAATGTTAAATGTAAAGGAGAATGCACCATGAAAAAGCAACTGATCACAATCGCAATCCTGACCGCAGCAGTCAGCCTGACCGGCTGCACCGTCAACATCAATGATGAAACCATGTCCGCAGCAAAGGATATTGCAGCTTCCGTGCTGGATGACACCGACATCAAAGTCAACGGGCAGTCCGTCAATGTATCTTTGGATTCGGACGGAAATATCAGCGTCAGCGCTGGACAAAAAGCAGCTGCAACACCGGGTGCAGATCTGTTCGGCGGCTATGTAATCGGAGATACCGCAGTGAAGAGTCAGCCGGATCCCAATTCCGAAACGCTGATCACAATTCCGGATGCAACACAGATCAGCGTGAAGGAAAGCGGCGTATCCGGTTGGTTCATGACCGTATTTCAGGATCAGACCGGTTATATTGCCGCACAGTCCGTCAAGGATATCCCGCCCTATGATCCGGCACTCGGCGGAGACAATGTCCTCGGCGGTTCTGTCAATGCCGATGTCAAACTGATGAGCGGGACGCATCCCTATGCAGAGGTTCTGATCGAAATCCCGAGCGGCACACAGGTCAATTATTATGCCGTCCCCGATCAATCCGGCTGGTGTGCTGTGAATTATCAGAACAAAATCGGCTATATCGAGGCAAAATATATCAGCCCGATCGAAGACTATGTGCCGGCAGAGCCGGATGTCAGCGTGCTTACCGGTGAATATCGTTATCAGCTTCGGGACGAGAAATCCGGTGAATTTTTCATTGATGAAGGATATGTCACGGTGAACGCAGACGGCACTTACATTTATCAGCCGAAAGACGGTTCGATTCGGCAAAACGGTATTGTGCAGCTGGAATATGACGAGCATCCCGACGGGAGCAAAACACCGCTTCTCGTATTCCGTGAAAAAGAAAGCAACGAGGTCTGGAACGGAACATACGACTGCGAACCGGACGGCAAGGGCGTGTTCTATCTTGGAAACGGCGGAATGGCAAGACTGCTGCCCAAAGATCAGCGTGAAGATGATTTCTCCGATTACATCGGAATCTGGCAGTACGACAGATGCACCATTCAGATCGGCGAACAGGGTGAAGGCTATCTTGTGACAGTACGCTGGGCAGACAGCGCCTCCGAGGACAATATCTGGAGCTATCTGTGCAGCGGTATGTCTGACAACATGGGACTGGAATGCACGGGCGGCGGAACGCTGACACATATTGCCACGGCAGAGGACGGTACCGAAACCCGCACAATGGTATACAGCGACGGCACTGCATTTTTCCGTCAAAAGGGCGGCAGACTGTTCTGGTCTGACGGCAAGGAAAACAAAGGCATGGAAATGGGCTTTGAGAAGATCGGCTGATTATGACAATGAGAAAAATAACCCGCCGCCGGTGTTTTTTGCACACCGGCGGCGGGTTCTCTATATTCACTTCCCGATGTACCGCTCCGCAGCGGATTCCGCACCCATGCAGAACACCATATCCTGTATCAAATTCTGTTGCTTTCATTTCGATGTATTCTCCTTTTTATGATTTTCGCAGGTGCAGGAGAATTATGTGAAAGCCGTCCTGAAACAAAGCGGAATCACAGCGCCTTGAAATCATGGATTCCGGCTCGAAAGATCAGCAAGGTCGGACCGGTTGAAAGCATCCGGGGAAATGAAACCTCTGTGAAGCGGAAGAAAAAGGGGTACAGAACTTATTTCGGCATGATGCGGAAGGGAAAAGCAGAAAGGCTGCTCGGAACGGCATCCGTAGAAAGAAGCCCCGCATCTGCCAAGGGCATGATCAGAAGCATCACCGCATTTACTGCCCTTACGCTGATGACTGCTTTTGCCGCAGGAAGTGTTACTGATATCCTTGACAGCATGGTAAAACAGGAATCGCTGCTTCCCGGCCCGGTATTCACAGGCTATTCCTATATGTTCAAAAACGAAGGACATCTTGATGCAGAATGGTACCGCTCAGGTCGGGACGATATCATGAATTCTGAGGAAGTCAGCGGATATAAGGAGATGAATGTCGTTTATAACATGGACTGTGTTCCGCTGAATTGCTATAAGGAAGAATATATGGTTGCGGTGAAGGAGATCCTGGGAAAGTGGTTTCCTTACGGATTACCCGAAAAATTACAGCAGGCTCTGCTCGGAAACGGCAAGACATCCGGTAATCCCTTCACGACCCCCACAGCGAACTTTATCATTCTGAATGAGAAAGATTTTCATAAACTGTCTGAAAAAGCGGGCATCGACCTGTCAAAGTATGACGGTGCAGAAGCAGAACCGGCGCTGGTATATGATTCCCTGAAACTCTCAACGCATGATTACATGTTTTTTGACGAAGGTGCAGAGAATGGAATATGCAGGAAAGATTGATGCCCAGATCAACAAGATGACCTGGCTTCTCAAAAATCTCCTTACGCTTTCTCAGCTGGAAGCAGGCGTTTTAGAGATGAAAACGGAGAAGGCAGATTTAAATGAACTGATCGCGGATCTTTCCGAGCCGCTTTTGATCATGGCTGATGTTGCAGGGGTCGATTACATATGTCAGATTCCGGACGGGATCGTATTATGGGCGGATGTGCACTGGCTGAAAGAGGCGCTTTCCAACATCATCAAAAACTGCATCGAGCATACGGATGCGGGCGGTTTTGTAAAGATATCCGCCGCTCAGAATAATCTGCACACTATGCACTTGCAAAAGGTCAAAAAGGAAAAGAAAGTGCTCTATGATGGGATAAGCATAAAAAGGAATGAGATTGCAGCGAAGCACAACAATACATTATAAACACAAACAGCAGATGCAGTAAAATGCACCTGCTGTTTTCTTTTTCATACGAAAAGTCCCCTGCTCAGCGCCAAAGGAAAAGAAGTAATTATGAATTTGCTGATGAGAACATTCAAATTCCGGTTCATAAAACTGTTTTCCGGAATTCAGACGGCGTGATGCCCTCCTGTGCTTTGAACTGCTTGGCAAAATGTGTATAGGTTTCATAGCCGCAAAGTTCTGCAATCTGCGAAATCGGAAATTCTGTGCCGCTGAGCAGTTCCCTGGCTTTTTGCAGCCGGAAGTCAATCAGCTCCCCGAAAATACTTTTCCCGAAATAGCGTTTATACATTCTTTGCAGGTAGCTTCTGCTGACATGCGTCCGTTCACACAGCTTCTGCACATTCCATTCTGCCTCCGGATGCTGCTGCATTTCTTCACGGATCTGAAGCAGCTGCCGGTACAGCTGCGGATTCTCTGTGCTTTTCCGGCTGCCTGTATTCTGCGGTCTGAGCTTCATTTTTTCTTCCAGCTGATCGAAGGCCAGACAGAAATAACTGATCAGGGTACAGTATTCCGGCTGATAACAGCAGGGCAATTTTCCAAAAGACAATGCAGCGATTCCGAACTGCCGCTCATCCATATGCAGCGCGGAGAGATAGTAAACAATCGGGTGAGCCTGCTCCTGTGTCAGATAGGACACAATTTCCGCCTGATTCAGCGGATGCTCTGATATCCCGCTGCTCTTGCCTGCACGGTCTGTCCAGAGCACCTCGCAGCAGTCATACCGCGCATGTGTATGCGCCTGCACCGATTTCAGATAACTGTCCGTCAGGAAGATGCGGAACTGATTCCAATGACATACAAGGTAAATCCTGCTCGCAATCAGCATCAGCAGATCATGCAGCGATTCTGTATGCATCAGCTCAAAGAGCACTTCGCTGTGATAAAACCACTCTTTGTATACAGACAGCAGCCGCTGTTCTCTGCGGCTTTTTTCGGATTGCCGCATGACCGGCAGGCATCCGCAGCTCTGCCCGATCTGGATTCTGCTGTGCATGGTTTGGAGCCTGCGGCAGCTTTTTCCTGTTATAATGCGGAAAAGCCGCCTGAATGCATCGGCACCGAGCTGATAGCAGCTGTGCGGAAAGCTGGTCAGGCTGACAGCGCTCATCGCATCATCCAGATACCCGTCAAAGCCGGTGACGGCAACATCCTGCGGAACTCTGATCCCTGCCTTTGCAAGTGCCGCGATCAGCGCATCTGCCATGATATCATTGGCGCAGACGATCGCATCCGGCATGGCAAGCTCGCCGCTGATCAGCCGCTGCGCATATTGCACAGGTGCATTCCGCCAGAAATCGCCGTATGCATAATAGTTCTCATCGTAATACAGACCGTGGCGCTTCATAACATGAAAATAGGTCTCCAGACGCTCTTTCGCCTGCGTGGTGCCTCTGGTGCCGGTCAGGCAATATATTTTTCTGTGCCCGTGAACCTGAATCATATGCTCAATCAGCAGCGAAAATGTCTCCGGATCATGCGAAACCGTATTTTCAAAATAGGGATGCTCCCCTGCATCCAGCAGCATCACAGGCTTTCCGGTGTGCCGCAGCAGATCATCCAGATACTTTTGGATATCACCGGATGCAAAAGCATTCCGGTCATAGATGAAGCCGTCAAAGCACGGTGATTCGATCAGCCGGTACAGATCGGCTTCGTGCGCAATATGCGGTGAAACGGGCGCCTGAAAATTATTTCTTGCTGCCAGCACAATCACATTGCAGTCCGCAAGGCTGCTCTGGGCAATGATACCGCAGAGCATCTGATCAATATATACCCGATAGCATTCTGCCGTGACGACGCCGATAATCAGCCGTTTTTTCATATTTGATTCCCCCCTTTCTGATTATAGCATATTGTGAACCAAAGTGCAAGACTTTCCGACATATTTTGCAGATCAATATGCACTATTGTCTTTTGAAATGCCGCAATACTATCTTGATTCTGCGGGGATTTGTGGTTTATAATAAATATGAAGCGTTTACAGAAAAAAGTCTGATCAAAGACAGCCAAAACGCTCATGATGCGGCCCTGACGCAGAAAGGAAAATTGGAAAATGAAAAAGAAAAATGCGAAACCACACTATCAGCGGGGAATTTTATTGAGTCTGTTCACGATTCCGGCGCTCCTGATGCCGAATACGTGCATCGTGAACCTACCAAAAGCGGAAGCCGCGGAAATCAGCGGCAGAGTGCTCTATGTCGCTGAGAACGGCAATGATGCCTCCGGCAACGGATCCTCGCAAAATCCCTACCGCTCGATCAAAAAGGCGGCAGAAGAAGCAACCGCCGGCACGACGATCCTCATCCGCCCCGGCACCTACATCGAGGATGATATCCGGCCGAAGGAATCCGGCAAAGCAGATGCGATGATCGTGTTCCGTCCCGAAAAAACGGAAGATATGGGCAAGGTCATCATCAAGCACAAGGACGTGTTCAACGGCTCCTCTGTCACACCGCAGGTCAGAGCACAATGGCTTCAGGATACCGGCTGGCGCGAGGACGAGGTCCGGCATTACGACAATGCAGGCATTGAATATTCCATTGCCGGCAGAAAAAATCAGCTCACCGATGTATTCAACCTGTTCGGCAGGGACTATGTCTGGATCGAGGGCTTTGTCTTTGAGGATTACAAATATGCCCGCAGCACAATCAACATCATGGGCAGGGGCAATGTGGTGCTGAACAACCGGTTTCAGAATATCGGCTGCGTTTATAACGCGCCGTGGTCGTGGTCAAATCAGGGTGTCTACCGTCCCGATGTCACCATTCCGGTCGCAGGCCCGGACAATGTCATCCGCAACAACTATTTCCAGAGCGTCTACGGCGAAACGCTGTGCTATGATAATCATACACAAAACAGCATCATTTCCGAGAACACATTTATCGGTGCGATCGGCAAAAACGCAAGCGCAGGCGGCGCAGAATCCTCCACACTCGGCGGCAGAGCCGACGGCAACCGCAATAATGTATTTGCCTTCAATTACTCCGGCGGCTCAGTCAACGGCGGTACGATCTGGCTCGATATCAGCGTCAGAGATTTTACCGCAGTCCGGAATGTTTCACACAACACCGCGTATTTTATGTTCAATGAATCGGAATGCACCAGAAACTGGGCATACGAAAACATCGTATATAATAAACCGCTGGACGAAAATAAGCGCATGGTCGGAGATACGCCGTACTTCATGAATTTCCCCGCACAGCGCATTGAATCCGGTCTGTTCTCCGCTTTCTGGGATACCGGTTCCACATGGGATGCGCATTGGGTCAACAATGTCACGTACAACCTCAAAAACGGCATCTCGCTGGACAGATCATGGAACAATGATGTCCGGAATAATATTTCTTATGAAGATGCAAACAGTATGTACGGCAGCAATGATACAGTCGGCATTCTGGTCAAGGAAACGTCCGTCAACGGATTCCACGCCTGGCACGGCATCGACCTCAAGGGCGGCGGCTCCAATATCTTCCGGAGCAACCTGTGGTATTCCCCCAGAAAGGCAGCCTATGTCCGGTATATGGATCCCTCGCAGCCCGCGATCACGGTGGATGCATTCAACGCGCAGGTCGGCGTCAAATCCAATCTCGGCAAGGATCCGATGTTCGTCAATGCAGCTGCCGGCGATTTCTCGCTGAAGGCAGGCAGCCCCGCGATCGGCGCAGGAGAAGGCGGAATCAATATGGGCGCATATGCCGTCTATCCGAAAACGAATGTCGGTTATAATCAGGATCTCGGCCTCACAGAGGATGTAAACGTCAGCTTCAGCACGCTGAATTCCGCCGCAAAGCCCGGCGATGTCCTTGAACTGGAACTGAAGCTCAGCAAGCCCGCAGCAGCGAACATGTCCTTTACCGTGACACCGGTTGCAGGTGATGCGCGTCCGGATAAGGATTACAGCTTTGTCGATCAGCCGGATGTGACATTCTCCGCGGGTGATACGAGCAAGACCGTCCGCGTGAAGATTCTGCCGGGATATGATCTCGATCAGCTTCTGGTATTCCGGATTGATCCGGCAGGCAGCACAAAGCAGGAAGCGGTCGGCGCAAGAGATATGCATCTTGTCCGGATTCACCGTCAGGATCAGCATGTACTCGTCATCAACAATGTCGGCGATGAAATGGGAAAATCCATCGTAGAATACCATAAGGCGGGCGATGTCGTCACGCTCGATGCGAAATCCAGACCGGGTTACACATTTGAGTTCTGGCAGCCCGGCATTGATGCAATGGAGCTTCAGACAGACGGCACGCGCTGCACCTTCATCATGCCGGATTACAATCAGCGCATTCAGGCAAAATGGAAGCTGAACGGCGGCTATGTACATGTTTCCGGCATCAGCTTGAATCATGATTCGCTTGCACTCAATGCAGGTGATACAGCAGCGATCGGAGCATCCGTCTCACCGAATAATGCAACCGACAAAGCTGTGCTGTGGACTTCCTCGAATCCGCTTGTGGCATCCGTTGACAGCAGCGGCGTTGTAACCGCATGGTCGGAAGGCTCTGCCGAGATCATCGCAAGAACGCTGGAAGCAAGCGACAAGCAGTTTACCGCAAAGTGCAAAGTGAATGTCACGGGAACCGTTGCGCCTGCCGGTGATGTGACCGAAGCAGAGGATTACAATGTGCAGTCCGGCATCGACATCGAGGATTGCAGCGAGGGCGGCAGCGATGTCGCATTCATCGAAAACGGCGATTATATCGGCTTCCACGGCATGAACTTCGGCAGAGGCGCTGCTTCCATTGACTTCCGCGTCGGCGCAAACAGCAGCGGCGGTGCAATCGAAGTGCGGCTGGGCGCGCCCGACGGCAAGCTGATCGGCAGCATGGATGTCAGCAGCACGGGCGGCTGGCAGACATGGAAGACGCAGCGCTGCGCCATTGATCCGACGGTCGGCGTCAACGATGTCTATTTCGTGTTCAAGGGCGGAGAAGGGTATCTCTTCAATCTCAACTGGCTCCGCATCAACTGCCCCTATGAAAATGACGACCTGCCCGGCGACTGCAATCTCGACGGCGCAGTCACAACCGCCGATGCGGTCATGCTGCAAAAATGGCTGCTGACCGAAAGCGATGTCATGACCTCCTGGCGCCATGCAGATATCAATAAGGACAACAGACTCAGCGCAGCAGATCTGACGCTTCTGAAGCAGCTGATCCTCAATCCATAACCATTACAGCGACCGCCGTCTGTACAGCGCAGACGGCGGTCCTTCTGTCTGTTCCGATCCCGTGCAGCCCCAAAAATCGTTATTTTTAGATACATGATTGCCCCAAAAGTGCTTTCATTCAGGCCTGATTGCCCAATTCCTGAAATACCTCTTGAAATACAGCATAATCTGTGCTATAATATGGTGAAAAAGCAAGCAATCGTATCTTTCATGAATTCGGAGAAAACAAACTATGGATCTGTCATTTGTGTATTTCTGGAGTCAGGTGACGGCAAACCCGCTCTTATTGCTTGCGGTGTGTCTGACACTTGGCGTCATCTTTGTAAACGGCTGGACGGATTGCCCCAATGCAATCGCAACCTGCGTTACGACAAGATGTATGGAAGCAAGGCCGGCCATCCTGATGTCTGCGGTCTTTAATTTCCTCGGCGTGTTTATTATGAGTTCCGTCAATGCAACGGTTGCGCAGACAATCGCCAATATGGTCGATTTCGGCACAAATTCACACAGTGCGATTGTCGCACTGTCAGCTGCCTTGCTTGCAATCGTGATCTGGGCTGTCCTAGCGTGGTATTTCGGAATACCGACAAGCGAAAGCCACGCGCTGATTGCCGGTCTGACCGGTGCCGCAATCGCAATGCACGGCAATCTGGACGGCGTAAACGGTCATGCGTGGCTCAAGGTCATCTACGGTCTGGTGATCTCAGTCGTTCTCGGCTTTATTCTCGGCTATGCTGTCTGCAAGATCGTGACGATGATTTTCTTCGATGTTGACAGGCGCAAAACCGAAGGAATCTTCCGCTTCGGACAGATCGGCGCTGCCTGCGCCATGAGCTTTATGCACGGCGCACAGGACGGCCAGAAATTCATGGGCGTCATCCTGATGTGCCTGCTGCTGTCGAACGGCGGCGGTGAAACCGATACGGTGAAGATGCCGGTATGGATTATGCTGCTCTGCTCTGTGATCATGTCGGTCGGAACATCCATCGGCGGAAAAAAGATCATCAAGTCCATCGGCATGGACATGGTAAAGCTGGAAAAGTATCAGGGCTTTTCTGCGGATCTCGCTGCTTCGGTCGCGCTGCTGATCAGTTCCCTTTTCGGTATTCCTGTCTCCACGACACATGCAAAAACAACGGCAATCATGGGCGTCGGTGCTGTAAAAAGAGCTTCCGCGGTGAATCTCGGCGTCGTAAAAAATCTCATGATGACATGGATTCTGACATTCCCCGGCTGCGGACTGATTGGTTTTATCACAACAAAGATTTTTATGATGATCTTCTGATCGGGAGGAAATTATGGCAAATAAGAAGAATGATTTTTATTGGAACAATTACATCGAAGCTGCGGATACAGCCTGCCGCGCCGCCGATTATCTCCTGGAATGTGTGCAGAATTACGACATCGAACAGATCAGCGAAATGCTGACAAAAATGCATGAATTTGAGCATAAGGGCGATTCGCTTCGGCATGAAATGACGGAAGCACTCGCAAAATCATTTGTCACGCCGATCGACCGCGAGGATATGGCGGAGCTGTGCCAGAAGCTTGACCATGTAATCGACAGCATCGAAGAGGTGCTGCAGGCGCTTTATATCAATAACATTGAGAAGATCGAAGCGGATGCTGTCTGCTTTGCAGAAAAGATCTGCACCTGCACAGTCAAAATGAAGAACATGGTAAAAGAGCTGTCGAATTTCAAAAAATCCGAGCTGCTGCATAAACTCATCATTGAGGTCAATTCTGCCGAAGAGGAATGCGATCAGCTTTATCTGGAATCTTCCTACAACTGCCGGAAAAAGTTCGACAAGCAGAATCTGCTCGACGTCATCGCATGGCGCGAAATCTACTCAAAGCTGGAAGAATGCTCAGACTCCTGTGAACATGTTGCCGATACCATCGAAGCAGTTGTTATGAAGAACACCTGATTGATCCTGAATCACAAAGCCGAAAACGGGCACCGGAGCATTTCCGGCGCCCGTTTTTTCATCCCGCATGATAAAAAACTGACCGGCGTAAAAGCCGGTCTTTGTCTTCAGATATACATTGCATCGTTGACGGTAATATAATCCAGCGGCGGCGTGAAAACGCCCTTGTGCCGGTCGCCGCGGAAAATCTCCTCCCCGTTCCGGTACGCAATGACCTGTGTCATCGGGAACGGCACCCATACGCCGCTGTCAAGCGGTTTGGTCGAAAATAGAATGCCGTTTTCCAGCCGCTTGAAGCACAGCGTATTTTTCAGATTTTTATGGACATAGAGCAGGTCGCCGTCATAGATAATCAGGTTCAGCTTATTGCGCGGTGCATGGTCGGCAATGAAACGGTTGATTGCTTCAAAGCGCTCGCGGTCTGTCGGGATGCCGCCCGCAAGCTGATGATTGACCGCATCCAGCATGGAGAGGAAAAAGCGCTCGGAATCGGTATCGCCCTGCTGCTGCGCGGCATAGCGGTAATTATGCTCCCCGTGAAAAATCGTGCCGTTGTGAATCATCGTCCACTCTCTGCCGGAATCATCCATGCCGCTGAACGGGTGGCAGTTTTCCTCTTTGACCTTTCCCACAGTCGCATAGCGGATATGCGCAAGCAGCATCTTCTGCGGCTGCATCGAATCAATAAAATCCGAGAGAAATGTGCTCTCATTTGCGCTGACAGCTTCACGCAGAATGACTCTGACGCCGTCCTCATACATCATGCCCCAGCCGTGCGGATTTGTGACGCTGTGTGCATAAAATGCCTTCAGATACGCAGAGATGTGCCGAAATCAGGACGCTGATGAAAGCGCATCGTGACCTCATTCGTGTGCTGCGGATACGAGTGCAGATAGTGATAGAGCATCCTGTAGCGTTCATTCTGAATCGGCTGATTGCGGTTGATATTGGCATTCGGGTGAATGCCCATGCCGGTGAGGGTATAACCGCTTTTGCGGAGTTCGCTGTTCAGGAAGCGGACATACTGTTCAAAGCGTTCCCTGACTTCCAGCAGGCTGCGCGCCTTGCCGAAGGAAAGCTCCAGATTGGAATAGCAGCAGTCAAAAGAGAGAATATCCCCCGTTGCGCTGTCCTGGGCAGATGTAAAATTGTCGTCCGCGCCCCGTCCCGTGATCTGAAACCCGAAATGCGCTGCAAACTGCTCCGCTGCCGCAAGCGCAATCCTTTCATCGACCGGTTCATCTGCAAGATTCACAACCGGCATTTCAATTTCAACGCCGATATAGTCCGGTCTTTGCTTTTGTGTCGGTGCAATATACTTTTCGTAGATTGCCTGTCTGAGCGTAGGATCCATGATTCTCACCTCATCATCAACACCTTTTCATTTGCATACTGATTCAGTGTGCTTTATTATAGCACGGACGCTGCGATTTGTCCAATGCGAAAAAACCATTGCGGGTGATAGGCTGCGTCTATGATTCCGTGAAAGCCGCAGCCTCTGAGAACGCTTTCCGAAGCTTCACGGCACATTCCGCACGGCTTCTGCCGACCGCCTGCCATTTGATCTCACCGTTTTCATCTGCAATATTGAGATAGACACCGTCACATTGTCCCCAGCCGTAGAGAATATGCCGCCTGCCGTTCAGATCAAAGCTGCATTCCTCGCCGGATTCGGCACAGCGCAGCAAATGCTCCAAATCAACAGTCTGTGTTCTGAACTCTGTATGCTGCATTTTTATCCCTCCGAAATGATTTGATCGAGAATCGCCGTAAACTGTTCGATCTCCTGTTCTGTCGTCAGGTGCGACAGGCTGATGCGCCATGAGCTGAGCGCATTTTTCCGGTCATGCGAAATTGCCATGACAGCTCTGGACGGCGTATTCGGTACAGAACAGGCAGATTTCACAGAGACACATACACCTCTTTCATCCAGCCGGCGGCGCATCTCCTCGCCCTTGATGCCGCTGACCGAGAGATTCAGAATATGCGGCACGGCATGATCGGGGCTGTTGATGCGGATACGGTCATGCTGAGCGCAATATGCACGAAGCTTCTGATTCAGCAGCTGAACAGTTTGCAGCCGTGCATCATACTCGCGAACGGCATATTGCAGCGCAGAAGAAAGCGCCGCCGCTGCCGGTGCATCCGGTGTTCCGCTGCGGTAGATCGTCGTACTCGCGCCGCCGTGGATCAGCGGTTCCAGTACGATGCCTTTTTTCTTATACAGCACGCCGCTGCCTTTCAGTCCATAGAACTTATGCGGCGCAAAGCTTGCGGTATCGGCATATGAAAGATCAACCGGTATTTTTCCGATCGCCTGCGTCGCGTCAAGATGCAGACGGCAGTTCGGATATGCTTGCAGGATCTCCGCAATCTCCCGGACCGGCTGCACCGTACCGAGCTCGCTGTCTGCGGCACAGACCGCACAGAGAACTGTATCCGGCCGCAGCAGGGATTTCAGGTGTGCAAGGTCTGCCGTTCCGTCCGGCCTGATGTTCACAAGGTCAATCTCCCAGCCTTGTTCCTGCAAGAAGGTCAAAGCGCCGCTGACGGAGCTGTGTTCCAGAAATGTCGAAATGATGTGCTTTCCGCGCCGCCGGTTCGCAAACGCAATGCCCTTGACCGCGAGATTATTCGCCTCACTCGCGCCGCTTGTCAGGATGATCTCATCGCTGCCGATATGCAGCAAATTTGCGATCTGTGAAAGTGACCGGTTCACGATTTCTTTCGCAGCCATGCCGCATTGATGTACGGAATTGGGATTGGCAAAATACCCTCTTGCCATTTCGGAATAAACGGACAGCACCCGTTCATCCGGCGGCGTATCTGCGGCATAATCAAGATAAATCGGATTCATTTGTTCCCTCTGCTTTCGTTCCGCGGATGCTTCTGCCCTCGTCATAATCATCGAGGAAATGATGATATTCGCTGCCGCGGTGATAGGAGATGATCGTTTGCAGGTTGACATTCTCCACACTCCGGAAGATGTTCTTATCGACAGCCGGATTGACCGCACGAAGCTGCTTCAGCAGCGTCTTGATCTCCTGCCGCTTGGAGCCGCCGCCCCCGTTATCGCACATGGTACAGTTTTCGGTGAAACGACATGCACATTGGATAAACTGCAAATCATTGTACTGCTTCCAGCGGATAATATCCGCTTCACGCACAAGATACATCGGGCGGATGAGCTGCATTCCCTCGTAGTTTTCGCTGTGCAGCTTCGGCATCATGGTCTGCACCTGTGAGCCGTAGAGCATTCCCATGAGGATCGTTTCGATCACATCGTCAAAATGATGTCCCAGCGCGATTTTATTGCAGCCGAGCGTCTTTGCGGTCTTGTAGAGATGCCCGCGCCGCATCCGCGCACAGAGATAGCAGGGATGCTGATCGACCTTTGCAACTGCATCGAAAATCCCGGTTTCAAAGACCTGCACCGGGATCTCAAGCAGCTCTGCATTTTCACGTATCTTCTGATAATTGATCTCATTGTAACCCGGATTCATGACGAGAAATACAACCTCAAACGGTACCTTGGAATACCGCTGAAGCCGCTTCATGCACATCGCCATAAGCATCGAATCCTTGCCGCCTGAAATACAGACAGCGATTTTGTCACCGGGCTGAATCAGCTCATATTCCTTGATGCCCTTGAGAAATTTCGTCCAGATCTCCCTGCGGAACTTATTGACGACCGAAAGCTCAAAATGGTTCGCATGTTTGACTTTGTCAAACTGCGCAGTTTCGCTTTGCGAAACATGGGGCATCTCGGTTCTGACCGGTCTTTCTGTCATAGCGCGCACTCCTTTTTTACTATTCATATAGAAGCAGTATGATTATAGCATAATCCGAACAGTTTGTCAATCTGTTTTTTACTGCTGCAAAAGCTTTGATTCTCTCATTTCTGATTACACAGTTCCAATTCTCTCTCACCCATTGAAAAACGCGCTGTAATGTGATATAATGGGTGTATAATCTATATAAACAAAGGACGGTTGATGATATGGGCTGGCAATTATTGCTTCAGCTGATTCTGATTGCGCTGAATGCAGTCTTCGCCTGCGCGGAAATCGCAACGATTTCCATGAATGATACAAAGCTGGAAAAAATGGCTGCATCCGGCAACAAAAAAGCGGTTACGCTGAAAAAGCTCACCTCGCAGCCTGCGCGTTTTCTTGCAACTATTCAGGTCGCGATCACGCTTTCCGGTTTTATCGGCGCCGCATTTGCATCGGATAATTTCGCAGACAGGCTCATGATGCTGATTCAGAAGACCGGTATTTCAGTTTCGGAATCCGTACTGCGGCCGGTTTGTGTGGTGATTATCACGCTGCTGCTTTCCTATCTGACGCTTGTGTTCGGTGAACTGGTACCGAAGCGCGTCGGTATGAAATATGCAGAATCTCTTGCGCTGAATATGGCGAAAATGATCCGCATTGTGCAGACAGTCTTTGCACCGCTTGTCTGGCTGCTGAATATTTCCACAAACGCAGTCCTGCGGCTGTTCGGGATTGACCCGAATAAAGAAGATGATGCCGTCACAGAGGAAGAAATCCTCATGATGACCGATGCCGGTGCGGAAAAGGGCACGATTGATGCGACCGAAAACCGGATCATCAAAAACGTCTTTGCATTTGACGATCTGACGGCAGGACAGATCTGTACGCACAGAACGGATGTCACAGTTCTCTGGGAAGAGGATGATCTTGCAGTCTGGCGCGAAACGCTGGAGCAGGAGCCGCATTCCTTCTACCCGGTCTGCGGAGACCGGATCGACACGATCAAAGGCGTTCTCAGCGCACGCGATTACTTCCGGACAGACAGCAGCAGCCGCGAAGCCGTATACAAAGATGCGGTTCATGCGCCGTTCTTTGTTCCGGAATCCATGAAAGCGGATAAATTGTTCGAGCTGATGCGAAAGCGCGGTTCATCGCATTTTGCCGTGATTCTCGATGAATACGGCGGCATGTCCGGCATTCTGACCATGACTGATCTGCTGGAAGAGATCGTCGGAGATTTCGACGGCGATGAGGATGAGCCTGTACTGATGAAACTCAGCGATGATACATGGACTGTTCCCGGACTGACGCCGCTGACGGATGTCTGTGAAGCGCTGAATATCACGCTGCCCTCGGATGAATACGACACCTTCGGCGGATATGTCATCAGCAAGCTCGGCTCCATTCCGGATGACAACAGCAAGGCGAAATTTGACAGCGACGGACTGCATATCGAATTGCAGCAGGTCTGCAATCACCGGATCGAACTCTGTAAAGTTGTGAAGCTGCCAAAAGCATAAGATACATTCACCGCCGCCTGCACAAAATGCAAGCGGCGGTTCTTCATGCCCCGATCCGCCCGAAGATGACAAAACTGTAAGGTTCAGATAATGAAATTGTCAAGTTGCTGTGATATAATGGAATCATAAAAGACGGGGAGGTATCGTCATGGAACTTTTGAAAGTAGAAAACCTTTGCAAGATTTACGGCAAGGGAGAAAATGAAGTCAAAGCAGTTGACGGCGTTTCATTCAGCGTTGAGCGCGGACAAATGGTCGCGATCATCGGTGCAAGCGGCTCCGGAAAATCGACGCTGCTGCATATGATCGGCGCAGTTGACCGCCCAACCTCCGGCAAAATCTATCTGGACGGCCAGGATGTCTTTCAGCAGAATAACAGAGAGCTTGCAATCTTCCGCAGACGGCAGGTCGGACTGATCTATCAGTTCTATAATCTGATCCCCGTGCTGACTGCTGAAGAAAATATCACGCTCCCGGTCCTGATGGACGGCAGAAAGCCCGATAAGGCACATCTGGAGAGCATCCTCGATATGCTCGGCCTGAAAGAACGCCGGCATCATCTCCCGTCACAGATGTCGGGCGGACAGCAGCAGCGTGTCTCGATCGGCAGAGCACTCTTCACCTCGCCGCAGGTCATTCTTGCGGATGAGCCGACCGGCAACCTCGACAGCAAGAACAGCGCCGAGATCATG
>CAMNFV010000025.1 GCA_946537515.1 uncultured Ruminococcus sp.
CAAAAAAATCCGGCAGCAGGCCATGCCGTTCGGTTTTAAAATAATTATGAAAAAAGGGCTGCAGGGGTTCCCTTTTTTTTATTTTTGTGCTATAATAGTACAGTATTATGCCGCACTATGCTTTTGCGGCGAAGGAGGTCCAAAACATTGAGTCAGAAGGTGTATGCACTCGGCATTGATGTCGGTTCCACAACGGTCAAGACTGTGGTCATCAATGAGCAGAACGAAATTCTGTCCCGCTGCTATCAGCGGCATATGTCGCGCGTCCGTGAAACTGTCATGGAGCAGCTTCAGAATCTGCGCAGGGAATTCCCCGATGTGCTGTTCAAAATCTGTATTACCGGCTCGGCGGGACTCGGTCTTGCGCAGAGCGCGGAGATCCCGTTCGTACAGGAAGTTCATGCGGCTTTCCTCGCGGTGAAGGCCGACTATCCGCAGGCTGATGTTGTCATTGAGCTCGGCGGTGAGGATGCGAAAATGATCTTCCTGACCGGCGGCGTGGAGCAGCGTATGAACGGCTCCTGCGCGGGCGGTACCGGCGCTTTCATCGACCAGATGGCAACGCTGCTCGGTATCTCTGCGGACGAAATGGATGCGATCTCCCTCAAAGCCGAAAAGCGCTACCCGATCGCATCACGCTGCGGCGTTTTCGCAAAATCTGATATCCAGCCGCTGCTCAATCAGGGTGCGCGGAGAGAGGATATTGCTGCAAGTATCTTCCAGGCGGTCGTCGATCAGACCGTTTCCGGACTCGCACAGGGCAGAACCATTGAGGGAACCGTGCTGTTCCTCGGCGGCCCGCTTTCCTTCCTCAAAGGCTTGCGGCAGGCATTTGTCCGGACGCTGAAGCTCGACGATGAACATGCGATTTTCCCGGAAAATGCGCCGGTATTCGTGGCGTATGGCTGTGCGATGTATGCGCAGCAGTCCGTCGGGCCGATGTCGCTTGCAGATGCGCAGGATAAACTCGAACACGCGGAAACCGGCGGCAATACCGTCACCGGAGAGCCGCTCTTCCGCAACCGCAAGGAATATGAAGCCTTCATCGAGCGGCATAAGGCACATGACCTGCCCTTTGCCGATCTGCGTACCGTGACCGGCAATGCGTATCTCGGCATCGACGCCGGTTCCACGACTACAAAACTTGTGCTGATTACCGAAAACGGTGATCTGCTCTATCAATACTACGCCGCAAACCGCGGTCAGCCGCTCGACAGAATCGTCAAGCAGCTCAAAAGAATCTATGCGGACAAGAATCCCGATCTGCATATCCGCGCTTCGGCCGTCACCGGCTACGGCGAAGACTTCATCCGCGCCGGACTCGGCATTGACTTCGGTATCGTCGAGACCGTCGCGCACTTCAAGGCTGCTTCGTATTTCTGTCCCGATGTCGATTTTATCATGGATATCGGCGGACAGGATATCAAGTGCTTCAAGATCCGCAATCACAGCATCGACAGCATCATGCTCAATGAGGCATGTTCTTCCGGCTGCGGCTCCTTTATCCAGAGCTTTGCGCAGGCGCTCGGCTATGATATCGCGGAATTCTCGCAGCTCGGCCTCTTTGCGGAACATCCGGTTGATCTCGGCTCGCGCTGCACGGTCTTCATGAACAGCTCCGTCAAGCAGGCGCAGAAGGACGGCGCGACCGTTGAGGATATCTCCGCCGGCCTTTCATCCTCGATCATCAAGAACGCGGTCTATAAGGTCATCCGCGCAAAATCTGTCGATGAACTCGGTAAGAATATCGTTGTGCAGGGCGGTACGTTCCTCAATGACGCGGTGCTGCGTTCCTTTGAAATGGAACTCGGACGCGATGTCATCCGCCCGGCAATTTCCGGCCTGATGGGCGCATTCGGTGCGGCACTCTATGCAAAGGAACATGCCCCCGAACAGACGGCGACCATTACCGCGGAAAAACTTGCGGATTTCAGCTACCAGACCAGAAGCGCGAAATGCGGCGGATGCACCGCGCATTGTGCGCTGAATATCGTCATTTTCCCGGACGGCGGCAGATACATCTCCGGCAACCGCTGCGAAAAAGGCGCCGGCAAAAAACAGACCGAAGAGATCCCGTCGCTCTATGATTATAAATATAAGCTGATCCTTGAACAGGAAAAACGGCCTGTTTTCGGCAAAAAGCCGCGCGGTACCGTCGGACTTCCGCTCGCGCTGAGTTTCTATGAGCAGATGCCCTTCTGGACAGAGCTCTTTACCAAGCTCGGATTTGCCGTGAAGCTTTCACATGAATCCGACCGCGAGATGTACTATAAGGGGCAGCATACGATTCCTTCGGATACCGTCTGCTATCCGGCCAAGCTCGCGCACGGTCATATTGAGGACCTGCTGGAGCAGGGTGTCGATTTCATCTTCTGGCCCTGCATGAGCTATAACTTCGATGAGGGATGCAGCGACAATCACTACAACTGCCCGGTCGTTGCGTATTATCCCGAGCTGCTGCGTGCCAATAACAGCAAGCTCACAGAAAAGAATTTCATCACGCCGTACATGGATCTCAACCGCAAGAAGGGCGTTTTCCTGGCACTCAAGGATGCGCTCGCTGCATGGAAAATTCCTGTCGATACGCTGAAATCGGCGCTGTTCAAAGCGTATGATGCACAGACTGCCTACCGGATGAAGGTCGCGCAGGAAGCACAGCGCATCATCAACGATGCAAGAGCTTCCGACAGGAAGATCATTGTTCTCGCCGGCAGACCGTATCACATCGACAAGGAGATCAACCACGGCATTCACAAGCTGATTACAAGCCTCGGAATGGCGGTGGTCAGTGAGGATGCTGTCGCGTCGCTCGTAAGAATCGGCAAGCTCGGCGTGCTGAATCAGTGGACCTATCACTCCCGCCTCTACCGTGCGGCGAAATTTGTCACCGAGCAGCCCGATATGCAGCTTGTACAGCTGGTCTCCTTCGGCTGCGGCATTGACGCCGTCACGACCGATGAGGTGCGCGCAATCCTCGAAAAGGGCGGCAAGCTCTATACGCAGCTCAAGATTGATGAGATCAATAATCTCGGTGCGGCGAAGATCCGCCTGCGCTCGCTCGTCGCGGCAATGGAAGAGCATCCTGCGAAGAAAACGCCGCAGAAATCAAAGAAAACGACAGAACGCGTTCCCGTGACAGTCTGAGAAGGACAGGTTCCCTGAGGAGGGCATATGAAAAAGCTATGGACATGGCTCGGCGCGGCAGCCGGTCTGCTGTCGGGCTGGGCGGTCTTTGAAAATACCGCGCTGCTCTGCGTCAGCCGCTATGCTGCGGCAATGCCGGGGCTCCCGCGGATCGTGCAGATTTCCGATCTGCATGGCCGGCATTTCGGCAAAGGGCAGCGGCGTCTGATCCGGAAGATCGCGGCGCTCAAACCTGAATATATCATGATAACCGGCGATCTGGTTTCGCGGACATGCAAGAGCTATGCAGAAACCGAAGATCTGCTGCGCAGACTCGGCGCGCTTGCTCCGGTCATTGTCGCAGAGGGCAATCATGAAGCCGATCTCCCGCCCGTGCGGTATGCAGAATTCCGTGCGGCGGTTAGAAAAAGCGGTGCGCGGTATCTCAAAAATGAGATCATCGAAATCGGCGGCATCCATGTTGCCGGACTCGCGCTTTCATCCGAATACTTCCGCGGCGGCGGAACCTTCGGCTTTTCCGGCGCGAAGGACTGTACAAAAAAAACAATGCGGCTGCTGCTGGGCGCCTGCCCGGAACGCACGCTGCTGCTCGCGCACAATCCGCTCTGTTTCCCGGTCTATGCGGAATGGGGCGCTGCGCTGACGCTCTCCGGGCATGTACACGGCGGGGCGGTCAGACTGCCGCTGCTCGGCGGCCTGCTCTCACCGGAGCGGAAATTCCTTCCGAAATATGATAAGGGCAAATTCCGGATCGGTCAATCCGAAATGATCGTCAGCGGCGGACTCGGTAAGCTGCGGCTGTTTAATCCGCCCGAGATCTGCCTGATTACATCGGTGCCGCGAACCGACAAAATCCTGCAAAAACAGACAGGACACAGCGCGGATCCGGCCTGATGGGCTGCATGTTTGCTGCCGCAGCGGAAACACTTGCTTTGCGGCAGGCTTGCAGATGAACAAAAGTGCGCCGGCGGATTTCTTCTGCCGGAAGGGAGCATGACTTATGGATTACAGGAAATACCGGCATCTGTTCTCGACAACGCTCGGGGCCATGCTGCTCGGAATGCTGACATTCTGGTTCGGTGTGATCTGGGAATTGTATTATGCAGATGTGATCATTGCACCGTTCTTCCGGCGCGGCAACTGGGTCGTTGTCCTGATCTATCTGGTGCTGACGGGGCTGGTTTTCAAGGCTTACCGATGTACGAAATTCGGCTATCTCAAACGCAGCGACCTGATCTATTATCAGCTCATCGGTGTGACGATCGTCAATTTTATCACCTATTTTCAGGTCAGCGTCATCGGACGGCATTTCATGCCGCTGTCACCGATGCTGCTGCTGACCGTAATTGACTATATTACGGTATTCGGCTGGGCACTGCTCGTCAGCGGGCTCTATTTCCGGCTGTTTCCGCCGCGGCGTCTGGTCATCGTTTATGGCTCTGCAAAGGCTGCGGAGCTTGTCCTCAAAATGAGCTCCCGCGTCGATAAATATATGATCTGCGAAAGCATCAGCTGTGCGGCGGGGCTGCGCGAGATCACAAAGCTGCTCAGCGATTTTGACGGCGTCATCCTCTGCGATGTGCCCGCGGAGCTGCGCAATGATCTGCTGAAATTTTGCTGCGGACACCGTCTGCGTGCCTATATCGCGCCGAAAATTTCCGATATCCTGATGCGCGGCGGCGATGAACTGCGGCTGTTTGATACACCGCTGATTCTCTGCCGCAATGAGGGGCTTTCGCCGGAGCAGCGATTTGTCAAGCGATGCTTTGATCTGCTGATCTCGGCCGTACTGCTGCTGCTGCTTTCTCCGGTCATGCTGATCTGTGCGCTGATGATCCGGCTTGAGGACGGCGGCCCGGTCTTTTACCGGCAGCGGCGTCTGACAAGAGACGGAAAAGAATTTGAAGTTCTCAAATTCCGCAGTATGATTCAGGATGCAGAGGCGGACGGCAAGCCTGTACTCGCGGCGGACAATGATGCCCGCATTACCGGAACAGGCAGAGTTCTGCGCAGATTCCGGCTCGATGAACTGCCGCAGCTGCTCAATATCCTGCGCGGCGAAATGTCACTCGTCGGGCCGCGTCCGGAGCGTCCGGAGCTTGCCGCGGAATATGCTAAAAAATATCCCGAATTCCCGTACCGCTTGCAGGTCAAGGCCGGTCTGACCGGCTATGCACAGGTGACCGGTACCTATGATACCGAGCCGATTGATAAGCTGAAAATGGATCTGATGTATATTGAACAGTATTCGCTGGTGCTGGATATCCAGATCCTTCTGCTGACGCTGAAAACGGCGCTCTTTCCGCCGGAAACCAACGCAGAGGAATTTTCGGCCTATCATTCGGACAGCAACAAAAAGGAGTAATTTGACATGGAGAATCCAAATCCGATTCTGACAGCGGTCATAATGGCCGGCGGCAAGGGCGAACGCTTCTGGCCGAAAAGCCGCATCCGCTGTCCGAAGCAATTCCTCTCGCTGACCGGCGACGGGGAGACCATGCTCCAGAAGACCTTTCAGCGCATCAGCGGATTCGTAGAGCCGGCGCATATCTTCATTGTCACGAACGGGGAGTATATGCCGCTCGTGCGGGAGCAGCTGCCGGATGTGCCGGAGGAGAATCTTCTGGCGGAGCCTGCACCGCGCAATACGGCGCCCTGCATCTCACTCGCCGCTGCTGTCATCGCAAAACGATACGGCGATGCGACAATGATCGTGCTGCCCGCCGATCATCTGGTGCGGCATGAGGAGATCTGTGCCGATGTGCTGCTTCGTGCGGCGTCGGCGGCCGCGGAGACCGATTCGCTCGTGACGATCGGCATTACACCGACCTATCCCGAGACCGGATACGGCTATATCGCTTTCTCAAGAGCGAAGAATCTGCCGCGCGGCGTCTACCATGTGGAAAGCTTCAAGGAGAAGCCGGATATCGAAACAGCACGCAGCTACGTCAATTCCGGCGATTATCTCTGGAACAGCGGCATGTTTGTCTGGAAGACGAATGTATTTCTGGATGCTGTCAGAAAGTATCTTCCCGCAGCCTATGAGATTACGGAAGAATTGCAGTCCGCCTGCGATACGCCGGATTTTGAGAATGTCCTGCAAAAACGCTTCCCGGATATGCCCTCGATCTCAGTTGATTTCGGCATTCTCGAAAAGGCGGAGCGAATCTGCACGATCCCCGGCAGCTTCGGCTGGGATGATGTCGGAAGCTGGCCCGCGCTGCGGCGCGTTGCAAAAACCGATACGAACGGAAATTATCGTGACGGAGACATCCTGACGATCGGGACAAAAAATTGTGTCTTTTCCGGCAGAGAAAAGCTGATCGCTGCTGTCGGACTGGAAAATATCGTTGTTGTGGATACAGAGGATGCACTGCTGGTCTGCGACATCGACGCTGCGCAGAATATCAAGAAAATCACGGAAATGCTGCGGGAACAGGGCAGAGGAGAATTGCTCTGAATTCCGTCTGAACACGAACGGAGGTACACAGCTATGGAAGAACTCACCGGTGATCTGATCCTCGAACAAATGCGCAGGGACTACGGCCGCAGCGCATTTGGAAGACTCATTCTGCTTCTGCTGCCGGCTGCCGCAATGGGCGTATCGGCCTATCTGCGCGGCATCAAGGACCCTGTTACGATCATTCTTGCCGTGCTGACGGCTGCTGCGCTGATCTTTTTTATGTTTGGACTCTATCGGGTGATCTTTATTGAGAAGCACCCGCTGATTCAGCAGTTCGGCAGCGCAATCGCACTCGCCGGATGTATCCGTGCGGGCGGCACGTTTGCGATCTGGCATACGCCGCCCTACCGCAAGCATCAGCTGATTATCACAGAGGAATACATCGTCTGCCCGGAGAAGGTGCAGAGCTATCTGGCGCTCGATAAAATTATGAACGTACAGCGCCGGATGCTGAACGGTGCGGGATTTCTGAAGATCCTGCTTGCGACCCGCAGCTTCTCTGCCGCAAAGGCGCTGGGCGTATCCGGCAAGGAGCGCCGCCTCCATAAAGAGCATCCGCTGCCGGAGACAGAGCAGTTTGACCTGCTTGTTATCCGTGATCTGAAAAAGCACCGGCATCTTTATTATGTCTCGGTCGCGGATTTTCACGATGTTCTGGCATTTCTGCGCGAGTATCTTCCCGATGCGCAGATCAGGCCTGAACGTTCGATCTGAGAAAAGGAGTAACGAATTATATGAAACATGCATTGATTACCGGCATTACCGGTCAGGACGGCTCTTATCTGGCAGAACTGCTGCTGGAACAGGGATATGAGGTCTATGGCATCTGGCGCCGCAAGAGCGTTGTCGATTACGGCAACATTGCGCATCTCAAGGATCAGATTCACCTGATCTACGCGGATATGACCGATCTCGTTTCGCTGATCTCCGCGATGAAGATTTCACAGGCGGATGAGGTCTATAATCTCGCGGCACAGAGTTTTGTCGCGACAAGCTGGGAACAGCCTGTTGCAACCGCGGAAATCGACGCGCTCGGCGTGACGAATCTGCTCGAAGCAATCCGCATCGTGAAGCCGGATGCACGCTTCTATCAGGCCTCGACTTCGGAGATGTTCGGTAAGGTGCAGGCGATCCCGCAGAGCGAGACAACACCCTTTTATCCGCGCAGCCCCTACGGCGTCGCAAAGCTCTACGGCCACTGGATCACCAAGAATTACCGCGAGAGCTTCGGGCTCTTTACCTGCTCCGGTATTCTCTTCAACCATGAATCCGAGCGCCGCGGCAAGGAGTTTGTCACGCGCAAAATCACCGATGCTGCTGCGAGAATCTCGCTTGGGCTTCAGGAATATGTTGAGCTCGGCAATCTCGATGCAAAGCGCGACTGGGGCCACTCCAAGGATTATGTCCGGGCGATGTGGCTGATGCTGCAGCAGGATGCGCCGGACGATTATGTTGTCGCGACCGGCGAGACACGCTCTGTGCGTGAATTTGCAGAGTGCGCATTCCGTGCGGTCGGCATTGACATCGAATGGCAGGGTGAGGGTGTCGATACTGTCGGCATCAACAAGGCAAACGGCAAGACCGTTGTCAAAGTCAATCCGAAATTCTACCGTCCGGCAGAGGTTGAGCTGCTGCTCGGCGATCCGACCAAGGCGGAGCAGAAACTCGGCTGGAAGCGTGAGATCTCCTTTGATGAGCTGGTCACGCGCATGGCGCAGAATGATCTTGCGCTTGTGAAAGATGAATGTCGCATTTGATGCAAGCCCCCTGATCGGGGATCAGATATCCGGTGTGGGCTGGTGCGAGGCCAATCTGACCGATGCGATGACAAGGCTGCACCCGGAACTGAATTATCGGTTTGAATATTTTACGCTGCGTTCGCCGGAAGAAAAGGTCCGGCGGATGCAGCCGTTTGTGCGCGATAATACGGCGCTGCATCCTGCAAGATTTTCGCCGCTGGTCTACCGGCTGATGACGAATTTCGTTCCGGTGCCGTATCGTGCATTTCAGGGGAAATGGGCGGATATTACGCACTTTTTCAATTATATCGTGCCGCCGTTTGTCCACGGGAAAACCGTCGTGACGGTGCATGATATGGTGCTGCACGCCTATCCCGAAACCATGCGCAGACGGACAAGGATCCTGCTGCAAACAGGCCTGAAACGCTCCATGAAGCGCGCCGACCGGATTGTCACGGACAGCGAATTTTCCCGCTCGGAAATCATCCGGTATTATCCGGATATGGAAGAGAAGATCCGTGTCGTGCCCTGCGGCGTGGACCGGAAGCATTTTGCACCGGCAACCGAACAGGAAATTCAGAAGGTACGAAAGATCCATCATCTGCCGGAACGGTATTTTCTCTATCTCGGGACGCTTGAACCGCGGAAAAATCTGGTGCGACTGATCCGCGCCTATGCGCTTCTGCGTGAAAAACATCCCGATGCACCTGCGCTGGTGCTTGCCGGCGGAAAGGGCTGGCAGTATGAGCGCATTTTTGAAGCCTCTGCGGCCTCGGATGTGCGCGGACATATCCTGTTTCCGTCGTATATCCCTTCGGAGGATATGGCAGCGGTTTATTCCGGCGCGCTTGCGTTTGTCTTTCCCTCGCTCTATGAGGGATTCGGAATGCCGCCGCTCGAAGCAATGGCCTGCGGATGTCCCGTTCTGACCTCAAAGGCTGCTTCGCTGCCGGAAGCGGTCGGAAATGCGGCGCTGCTCTGCAATCCGATGAAAATCAAGGCGATTGCAAGAGGCATGGAGCTGCTGCTGACACAGGAGAATCTTCGCAATATGCTCATCGAACGCGGATTCCGACGCGCAAAGCAGATGAGCTGGGAGGCCGCTGCCGATAAGCTCTATCAGGTTTACAGCGAATTACAGGACGAAAGGAACTGAGCGGACATGCACCATCAGGGAACGATTACGCTTGAAACGGAACGCCTGATCCTGCGGCGGTTTACTGTCGCGGATGCGCCTGCTATGTACCGGAACTGGGCTTCCTCGGAGGAGGTCACAAAGTTTCTGACATGGGCGCCGCATGAAAATGAACAGGTGACGGCGGATATCCTGAAAATGTGGATTGCGGATTATGAAAAGCCCGATTGCTATAACTGGGTGCTGGAGCTGAAATCCGAAGGCATCGTAATCGGCAATATCTCGGTGGTGCGCATTTATGAGGAGACCGCATGTGCCGCTCTCGGCTGGTGTCTGGGTACGGCATGGTGGGGCAGGGGCTATATGCCGGAAGCTGCAAACGCTGTTTTGCAGTATCTGTTTGAAACGGTCGGAATGAACCGCATCTGCGCCAATCACGATATCGGCAATCCGAAATCCGGCAGAGTGATGCAGAAGATCGGGATGCAGCATGAGGGCACGCTCCGGCAGCATGGTTTTGCACGGGGCAGAGTCTTTGACGATGTCTGGTACGGGATCCTTGCAGACGATTACCGGAGGATGATGCATGATAAGGCAAACTGACCGGCCGCGCCTGCTGATTGCAGGGAAGGCCTATGATCCGCATATCGGCGGGATCGAGACCGTCATGCAGCAGACCGCGGATTATATGCGCAGATACGCGAAAACCAAGGTGCTCTGCTGCCGCGATGATTTCGGCCTGACAAAGCGTGAGAAAATTCACGGGGTACCGGTGACCTATGCCGGCAGTCTCGGGACACTTGTCTCCTGCCCGATCTCATTCTCATTTCTCGAAGAATTCCGGAACAAGGCGATGCTGGCGGATACCGTTGAACTGCATCTGCCGTTTCCGGTTGCGGATCTTGCGCTGCTGCTCTCGGGTTATAAGGGGCGCGTTGTGGTTGCGTGGCACAGCGATGTCGTGCGGCAGAAGCTGATGCTGACCTTCTATAAGCCGCTGATGAAGTGGCTGCTGCGCCGTGCGGATGCGATTCTTGTCGCGACACAGGCGCATATTGACAGTTCGCCCTATCTGCGGCCGTTTCGCGGGAAATGTGTGATCGTGCCGTATGGCATTGCTCCGGAAGAATATGAAATGCGGCCGCATCTGGAGCCGCTCAAGGGATATCTGCATGACAAATCAGCCAAAAAGATTCTGTTCACCGGCAGATTGGTTTATTATAAAGGGGCAGATGTCCTGCTCGAAGCCTTTGCAAATCTCAAATCCAATGCGGAGTTGTTTTTTGCCGGGACCGGAGTTCTGGAACCGGAATTGCAGGCCCGCGCCGAAACACTCGGCATCCGGGAGCGTGTACATTTTCTCGGCAGGCGCATGACGCCGGAGCTCCGGGATATGTTCGCGGAATGCGATCTCTTTGTGCTGCCGTCTGTTGCAAACAGCGAGGCGTTCGGCATTGTGCAGCTGGAAGCAATGGTCAACGGCAAGCCGGTCATCAATACGGCATTGCCGACGGGTGTGCCGCTTGTCAGTCTGGACGGGGAGACCGGTCTGACCGTGCCGCCGCAGGATCCGGATGCGCTGATAAAAGCCATGGAGCAGCTGCTGACCGATGATGCGCTCCGTGAACAATACGGCAAAGCTGCGAGAGAACGTGTGCTGCGCGAATTTTCGCTGCAAACGGTCATGGAGAAAACACGCAAAATATTGCTGAACGAATAATAAGGAGCACAACGGCATGAGAATTCTGATTACCGGCGCGGCGGGATTTGTCGGCGCCTATGCGATCAGGCAGCTTGCAGACCGCGGCAATGAGATCCATGCTGCGATTTTGCCGCAGGAGCAGCTTTCTGCTGAATTGCAGGCAAAATGCATCGTGCATCATTTCGATCTGCTGGATGCGGATGCAGTCGCAGCGCTGCTGGAAGAGATCCGGCCAGAGGGCATTCTGCATCTTGCGGCGCAGAGCTCTGTCGCACGCGCATGGAAGCAGCCGCAGCTGACTGTCGATCTCAATATCCGCGGAACGGTCAATCTGCTGGAAGCAGCGCGGAATCTGCATCATATGCCGCGGATTCTGCTGATCGGTTCGGCGGAGGAATACGGCAGACTGCCTGCCGATGCGGGCGGGCTGCATCTTGTCAGCGAAAACATGCCGCTGCAGCCGGTGAATATCTATGCTGCGACAAAAGCCGCCGCAGAGCAGCTTGCTGCTGTTTATTATCATGCATATGGTCTGCCGGTCATCTGCGTCCGGGCATTCAATCACTTCGGTCCGGGACAGACTGAGATATTTGTGGTCTCGGATTTCTGCAAGCAGACCGCTGAAATCGAATGCGGCCTGCATGAACCGGTTATCCGGACGGGCAATCTCGATGCAAAGCGCGATTTCACCGATGTCCGCGATATCGTCCGCGCCTATGCGCTGCTGCTGGAATCCGGCAGGGCAGGGGAAACCTATAATGTCGGCAGCGGCAAAACAATCATGATCTCGGAAATTCTCTCGGAGATTCTCTCGGCCTGTCAGGTTCCGGTCAGGCATGAGATTGATCCTGCGAAGCTGCGTCCGGCAGAGACTGCCTGCATGGCTGCGGATACCGGTAAGCTCAGACAGGATACCGGCTGGGAGCCGGAGATCCCGACTGAACAGACCATTGCCGATACGCTTGCATTCTGGCGGCAAAAACTGAAGGAGCAATCAGAAGCATGATCCGAAAGCTGCGTGAACTCTATCAATACCGCGAGATGATCGTGAGCCTTGTGCGCAAGGATCTCAAAGGCCGCTATAAAGGCAGCGTGCTCGGATTCCTCTGGACATTTCTGAATCCGCTTTTGCAGCTGCTGGTCTATACAATGGTATTCTCGGTCATTCTCAAAAGCGGCATCCCGAATTATTATCTGCATCTGTTTGTCGCGCTGGTGCCGTGGATTTTCTTTGCGTCCTCGCTGACAACAGGCGCAAAGCTCGTGCTCGATCAGAAGAACATGATCAAGAAAATCTACTTTCCGCGCGAGGTGCTGCCGGCTGCCTATACGCTGAGCAGCTTCTGCAATATGCTGTTCTCGTTTATCATCATCTTTCTGGTGATTGCGGTGATGCGGCTCGGCGTCAGCTTCGGGGCGCTGCTCTGGCTGATTCCGGTGATGCTGATTCAGTTTGTGCTGGTGCTCGGCATGAACCTCATCACCTCGGCTGTTACGGTCTATATCCGTGATCTGGAGCATATCATGGGCGTTGTCAGTATGGCGTGGATGTATCTTTCGCCGGTTGTATACGGCATTGATTTTGTGCCGGATGCCTGGCATAAATGGTATCTGCTCAATCCGATGGCACCGCTTGTGCTTTCCTATCGCGACATTTTATATTATCAGCGTGCTCCGCAGCTGCGGTATCTGGCACTTGCAGGCGGTATCAGTCTGCTGATCCTGTGCATCGGATATCTGACTTTTGAGAAGCTGCAGCGTCGCTTTGCAGAGGTACTTTGATGAAGTCGATCCTGAAAACAGTCCGCCGGTATCTGCCGCCGGCTGCATTGATTTGTGCGGCACTCTGGCTCTTCTGGCAAATCTATCCGATTATCTTCGCAACACATGACGACATGCGGAATTATACGCTGGTGCGGCGCGGCCTGGTCTTTTCCGATGCGGTCCGTTCCGCGAAATCCGGCAGAATCTCCCACCTCTGGAATCATCATCTGCTGGCGCTGCCCTTCCGGGCAAATAAGGTCTGGTTTTATAAGCTGGTGCAGTATGCATCGCTGCTGTTCGATGTCTTTGCGGGCTGGAAGCTGCTCAAAACGCATGTTGACCGGAAGCTCGCAGACCTCGCGGCGGTGCTCTTTCTCTCATGGGCTTGTATTTCGGCCTATCACAATCTGCTGATCTCCTATGCGCTCTGTCATCAGATCCCGATCGGATTCTGCTTCCTTTCGCTGTATTATTTCGGCAACTGTCTGAAATCGAAACGCAAAAAGGATGCCGCTCTGAGCTGCGTCTTTCTGCTGCTCGCGGTGATGATCTATGAGGCTTTTTCCGCGATGCTGCTGCTCTTTTTGCTCTGGTCGCTCTGTACGCCGTGCGGCAGCGGAGACAAGTTCTTCGCATGGCTCAAAGGCAGCGCAAGACGCATTTTCCCGCAGCTGCTGACCGTCACGGCCTATTGCATCGTGTATTTTGCATGGCAGCATGTGTATCCGCCTGCCTATGACGGCATTGCGATGAATCTGCATGAGCCGTTTATGAGCATGGTTTCCGTGAAAACATATGCATTTTCGTTCTTTCCGCTCTGGGAACTGCTGCGGCTTGCAAAGGAGCATCCGATCACGCTGCCGCAGTTCTTCGGGAATCTGATGCATATTGCAGCCTGGGTTTCTGCACTCCTGACGGCCGGCACCTGCTATCTGCTGCTGCCGCGCATCCGGATGCAGGCAGAGAAACTGCGGAATCTCCTGCTGCTCTCGGGACTTGGCATCTTCCTGCCCTGTATGCTGACGGCAGTCAGTGAGAAATATATGGCATGGACGCGCCGCGGAACAGACGGCTATCTGCCTTCCTTCTACAGCTATTTCTTTGTGGTTGTATTCCTGACGGGCGCTGCGGTTCTGATCTATCAGAGTGCGCCTGCGGGAAACCGGAAAAAGGCTGCGCGTGTTATTCTGACGGGCTGCGCATTCTGCATCTGTCTTTCAGCGAGCGCTGTCACGAATATGTGGAAGCCCGCATTTGCACAGCTTTCGCTGCGTTACCGCAATTTTGATTATGTGATCTCGCAGGTGCTGCCTGACTGCAATGCCGGCTGGCAGCTCTGTGCGCCGGATAATGACGGCATTCATTATGCGCGCAATTATACCGAGGATTATCTGAAAATCTATAATCCGGAACAGATTGATTTTATTCACGATCCGGCGGAGCTGAGTGCGGAGAAGCATACGCTCTGTATGCGGATGCCGGGCAACTATGCCTTTGCCGTCACCGGCGAAACGGACAGCGCTCTCCATACCGGGACGCTGACCTTCCGGACACTTGTGCCGGAGCATTTCAATATCACGCTGTTTGATACGGAAGGCAATCCGCTCTATTATAAAGATGTCTGCAACGGCGATCAGCTGACGCTGACGGACGGGGCGGCGTTTGATCTTTCAAAGGGCGTCGAGAATACACCGGTGCTTTGCGGCGTTGAATGACCGGAAGCAGACCGGAGAACGGAGGGCAGCGCCTTGGCTGCGATCGAAATCGAAAATCTCAAAAAGTCATTCCGCATCTATGCCGACAGGGGACAGTCGCTCAAGGAAAAGCTGCTCTCGGCTGAACGGCGGCGCTATCAGAAGCGCACCGTCCTCGACGGCATCTCGCTGACGGTCGAGCCGGGTGAGGCGATCGGTCTGGTCGGCAAGAACGGCTGCGGCAAATCGACTTTGCTCAAGCTGATGAGCCGGATCCTCTATCCGGACAGCGGCAGCGTCAGGCTCAACGGGCGCGTTTCCTCGCTGATCGAGCTCGGCGCGGGATTTCATCCGGATATGACCGGACGCGAAAATATCTTCACAAATGCGTCGATTTTCGGCTTGACGCATCAGGAGATCGAGGCGCGGCTCGATGAGATCATCGCGTTTTCTGAGATGCAGGATTTCATTGATACGCCGGTCCGGACGTATTCTTCGGGCATGTATATGCGGCTCGCATTTTCCGTCGCGATCCATGTCGGCGCGGATATCCTGCTGATTGACGAGATTCTCGCCGTCGGTGATGCGGCATTTCAGGCAAAATGCTTTGAACGGCTCATGGAGATCAAGGCGTCCGGCACGACGATCGTCATTGTATCGCACAGTATGGCGCAGCTGGAACGCATCTGCGACCGCACGATCTGGATCGAGAACGGCAAAATCCGGATGGAGGGTGCGCCGAATGAGGTGCATCCGAAATATCTGGAGGATATGGGAAAACGGCGGCAGCTCAGCCCTTCGGCGGCTGCAAAGCAGGAAGCGGCAGAGCCTGCTGAATCTCCGGCGAAATGGAAGGATATCTGCCTGCTCAATGAACAGGGCGAGAAGATCGACAAATTCCGCACGGGCGATACCGTGATTTTGCAGCTGACCTATGAGGCAGATCCCGCACAGGCGGAGGAGGCGCTCGTCGGACTTGCGCTCTATCGTGCCGACAAGGCACTCTGCTACGGCACGAATACGCAGCGGGAACGGATGCAGCCGCTCAGGCTTCAGAAACGCGGCGTCATCCAATGTAAATTTGCACCGATGAATCTCGTGGCAGGCACCTACTGGTTTGATGTCGGGCTGCGCAGAATGGATATGTTTGCCTATGACTATGCCGCGCAGGCCGTTCGGTTCACAGTCTATGATCCGATCGACGAAACCGGCGTCACAAGGCTCGATCACACATGGGAAATCAGATAAACAGATAGAATCAGGCGAATTCCGAATAATCAATTATGGCGGAGGGATGGTTCAATGGAACAGGATGTACTGGGTAAAAAGCTGCGTGCTGTCCGCGCGGCAAAACAGAGCTTTACGGTTGCCCCGGCGCCGCCCGGAAAATTCAAGCTGGCAAAGCGGCTCGGCAGAAAGATGTCATACTGGTATGTTGCACCGTTCGGTGAGGCGCAGAATCAGTTTAATGCCGCAGCAACGGAGATGCTGGAAGCGCTCAGTCAGCGCATGACCGATTTTGAAGGTGAAATCGCGATCGTCCGGGCAGAGAGCAAACAGCGCATCTCCGATTTCCGGAAGGAAACGAGACAGACGCTGACGCGCGCCCATGCAGAGGAACAGGAAGCAATCGGCGCGGTCTCCGCAGATCTGGAACGCAGCCTTTGCATCGCGGCGCCTGAGAGCCGCAGCGGAGTCGGTCAGCCGCCGCTGACAAAACTCCCGGTGATCGGGACAGAATCGCTCTTTCAGGCGTTTCATGCTGTTCAGAAGGCGCGTTCTGAAGAGGAAACGGAATCCGCGCTGGAAACGCTCAGCGCCGATTACCGCAGATTGCTCTCGGAATCCTTTGAACGGCTGACCGATCCGAAGCTGATGAAGCCGATCGCGATCGTCTGCAATGCGTTCGGCAGCGGCTCGCGTATGGAAGCGATCCGCAATGAGATCTGGGATCTGTATACGCTGCTGCGCGATTCCGGCAGACATCCGGTGTATATCGTTTCGATTGAGCAGGAAGGCGGCGAAACAGCCGTCAGCGGGGATGTACACTATGTTCCGGATGACCGGCTCAGCAGCTGGATGCGTGAATATGATCCCGCCCTGCTGATCTTCTGCGAGAGT
This sequence comes from uncultured Ruminococcus sp., assembly GCA_946537515.1. Classification (GTDB taxonomy): domain Bacteria; phylum Bacillota; class Clostridia; order Oscillospirales; family Ruminococcaceae; genus Firm-04. The sequence goes on from CAMNFV010000025.1 coordinate 16,763, forward strand.
ACCACCGCGATCCTCACGGCAGGCGCGCAGTGTATGCTGCTGCGCAATGCGATCCTGCGGCTCAGCGGTCAGAATCCCGCACAGGCGCTCGGCGGCAGCAAAATGCAGGAGCTGCTGCATCTTTGTGATTTCGGCGTGCAGCATTACTGTGTCGCGTCGAACCGCGCCGCGGAGATCATGGAGCAGCACGGCTTCCGGCGCCCGGCGGTGATGTACCCCTATATCAACATGAAAAAGCCGATGTTTACCCGCAGACCGCGCCCGCTGGATCCGAAGCATCTGACGGTCGGATTTGCGTCCTCGCCGATGGGACAGGAGCAGTCCGATGCAAGAGGCATTCCGGCGCTCTGTGAAGTGGTCCGGCAGAATCCCGATATCCGGTTTATCGTGCTCTGGCGCGATTCGGATGCGGTGCCGGTTCCGGATGTGCTGCGCGATGCGGAAAACTGTGAGGTTCGCATCGGAAACTGCGATATGACTGCATTTTACGGGGAAATCGACTGCGTGCTGATCCCCTATGCAGAGGAGAATTATAATCATGCCTGCTCGCTTTCGGCTGTGGAAGGAATGCTGCTCGGGATCCCGACCGTTGCGACGCCGTGCGCGGGTGTCTCGGAGCTGATTGCGGCCTGCGGCATCGGATTGGTCGCGGACGGGACGGATGCAGATGCACTCTCGAAGGCGCTGCGGATGCTGCCGGATTATGCGCCGGCCTTTCAGGAGCCCTGGCGCACCGAAAAGCTGCGCGGGATGCTCTCCGGCAAGGAGTTTGTCCGCTATGTTGAGGAATGCATCGCGGAAGCAGTCCCGCAGGGCGTTCACACGCTCTATGAATGGGATCGGCAGCTGAAGCTGCGCAATCTGCATCTGATCAAGGGCAATGCACCGCTGCGTGCCTACTATCAGCGGCAGGATGTCGTGGAGAATTATCAGGATTCGCGGTTCTCGTCGTATCCGCAGAATTGCTTTGATCTCATGGAGCGGCAGAGTGTTTCGGTTCTGCTGGAGCATCTGCTGCGCGGCAGAAGAAATCCGCAGCTGCTCGATCTTGCAAGCGGGACGGGCAGAATTCTGCGCGAGCTGCTGCCCTATGGCGTTTGTACGGCCTGCGATGCCTCTCCTGCGATGCTGCGGATGCTTTCGGAGCAGTTCCGGGATGTCGATATCCGGCAGCTCGACCTGCTCTCAGATGAAATTGACGGGCAGTATGACGCTGTGACCATATTCCGCTTTATCCGGCATTATGAATACGGGACGCGGCGCGTGCTCTGGGCAAAGCTCCGTCAGCTGATCGGCGAAAACGGCGTTTTGCTCTTTGATGTGCCGAATGCACGCTTTGAGATCCCGCACCGCCAGAGCAACGGCTGGGGACAGTATCAGATCTACGATATCTTCTGGACACGCCATGCGCTCGAAAAGGAACTGAACGATAACGGACTGCGCCTTGCTGCGCTGATCCCGATCGGGCAGGGGCTTTATCCGATGCCGGCAGAATTCCGCAGCGAGCCGATGACCTGGACGGCCGCGGCAATCCGGATGCCGGAGTGATGCACAGATCATCAGAATGACGGAATGAAAACAGCATGTTTTTATACGAACAGCTGAAAGTCATCCCGGATGTGTAACTTTTGCAGGGAAATACAGGTCTGGTATAATTGGCACCACTGTCAGCGCTGTATTGACAATCCGGCTGCCGTATGCTATAATTATTTTGTCTTGTTTTTCGCGGAATCACGAAAGACCGACACGATCAGAAATCATAGAGTAAGAGGAAACAGAAATGAAGAATGTCATCATCATCGGCGGCGGTCCTGCCGGACTGACTGCTGCATATGAGCTGCTCAAGGACGGCAGCGAGGAATATCGCGTTACGATTCTTGAGGAAAGTGAGGTTCTGGGCGGCATTTCGCAGACAGTCCGCTATCACGGAAACCGTATGGATATCGGCGGTCACCGCTTCTTCTCCAAGGATGATACCGTCATGAAGTGGTGGAGCGATCTGATGCCGGTTCAGGGTAAGCCCGCATTCGATGACCGCGTGCTCGGCAGAGAAAAGCCGCTCGTCAAGGGCGGTCCCGATCCGCAGAAAGAGGATGCCGTCATGCTGGTGCGTGACAGAGTTTCCCGTATCTACTATAATAAATGCTTCTTTGATTATCCGGTCAGCATGAACATGAACACGATCAAAAACATGGGCTTCCTGACCACCATGAAGGCCGGCTTCAGCTATCTGAAATCGACCGTCAAAAAGCTGCCGGAGGATAATCTCGAAAACTTCTATATCAACCGCTTCGGCAAGGTGCTCTATTCGATGTTCTTTGAGGGCTATACTGAGAAGCTCTGGGGCAGACATCCGCGCGAGATCTCCGCAGACTGGGGCAGCCAGCGCGTCAAGGGCCTTTCGATCACGGCGATCATCAAGGATATGTTCAGCAAGCTGACCGGCAAAAAGAATAACAAGAATGCTGAAACTTCGCTGATCGAGCAGTTCTGGTATCCGAAATACGGCCCGGGTCAGCTCTGGGAGCTCGTCGGCACAAAGGTGCAGGAAATGGGCGGCGAGATCCGCTTCGGTCATGCCGTGGAGCGCATCAATACCGCAGACGGAAAGATCACTTCCGTCGTCTGCAAGACCGCTGACGGCGAAGAGGAGATCAGCGGCGATATCTTCATTTCCTCGATGCCGATCAAGAATCTTGTCGGCGGAATGCAGGATGCCGATGCTGAAATTCAGCGCATCGCAGGCGGCCTGCCGTACCGCGATTTTGTGACGGTCGGTCTGCTCGTCAAGAAGCTGAATCTGAAAAATGAAACCAATAAGCGCACACTCGCTAATATTGTGCCGGATTGCTGGATCTATGTGCAGGATAAGGGCGTCAAGCTCGGCAGAATCCAGATCTTCAACAACTGGTCGCCGTACATGGTCAAGAAACCGGAAGAGACCGTCTGGATCGGACTGGAATACTTCTGTGATGAGGGCGACGAATTCTGGAATATGACCGATGAGCAGTGCATCGCATTCGCGGTCAAGGAGCTGCGCAAAATGGGCGTTATCGAAAAGGGCGTCTGCCTCGATGCACACCGCGAAAAGGTGAAGAAGGCATATCCTGCTTATTTTGATACCTACAGCGAATTCGATCAGGTCATCAAATTCCTCGACGGCTATGAGAATCTCTTCTGTGTCGGCAGAAATGGCCAGCATAGATACAACAATATGGATCACTCGATGCTGACGGCGATCAATGCCGCGGCTGCGATCAAGGCGGGCAGCACGGATAAGACAAATATCTGGAATGTCAACACGGAAAAAGAATACCACGAATCGAAATAAAAGGAGTACAGAATTGTTATGAGAACAATTGCTGCGGATATTCTGATCCCGATTTGTACTGCGTTTGTTGCGGCTGCGACTGCCGCCGAATTGACAAAAAAAACCGCTCCGGTGCCGATACCGGGGCGGTTTGCCAAGATGTGCGGCGGGAAACTGACCGGGAATAAGCTCGCATTTACCGAAATCGGCATCACAGCCGCGCTGCAAATGATCGCCTTCCTCGTGATCGACGGGATCCTCTCTGCATTTACGATCGGCGGGACGGCACAGCTCCCCGGCAGCAGCGGCATGGATATTTTCCCGATGCTGCTGGTTTCCTGGCTCGGATTTACGGCGATTCTGTTTGCGCTCTATGGCAGCAAAACACGCCCGCACCGCTTTTTCAGCAGAACTGCGGTCGCAGCGGCAGTCTTGCTGCTGGCCGAATGCTTCTTTTTCGGAGCGAAAAGCCTGACGACTGCGCCGCGCATCAGCCTGGTTTCCAAGATTACTGTTCTTGAAAATGCGGAGCTTTCCCTGGCTGATTCGATGATTCAGCTGAACGGTGATAACGCGGTCATCGAATGTATGCCGGGACAGGATACGCGGGCGATCATTATTCGCCTGAAAAAAGAAGATAAGAACCGGATGCTTCAGGTGACATCCGCGATGAAGGATGATAACTTCGCAAAGGCTTTTCAGCAGACCGATCAGCGGTTTATTGCGGGCAACGGCGAAGTCTTCACGCTGAATCTCGATCCTTACGGCAAGCTTCATGCTGTCCGGCTGACCTTCGGAAATGTCGGCGATCCGGTGAAGGTTTACGATATTGCGGAAGCATCCGCACAGCCCTTTGTATTTATGACGGCGCGGTATCTGCTCCTGCTGCTGTTTGCGGCAGCGGTGACGGCAGTCTGTGTATTCGGGCTGCACCGCGTGACCTATGACCGGACGAACAAAAAGCACCGCTTCGTGCTTGCGGTGATTACGGCTGCGTGTACCGTCGCGCCGGTTCTGCTCTTCACGCCGCAGGATCTGATCGAATACAGTTTAGACCGGGACGTTTCCAATGAGGATATATTCGTCAAGGCATTTGATGCGATGCAGCACGGGCAGGCGCATCTTCGCATGGATGTCAGCCCGGAGCTTGTGGCACTCTCTGAATCGGAAATATATGATAATTCCGCCCGGAATGAAGCCGGCGTGTATTACGCCTGGGATCATGCCTTCAAGGACGGCAAGTATTATTCCTATTTCGGCATCACGCCGCTGATCACGCTCTACTATCCGGTATACTGGCTGACGCATAAGCTTCCGACAATTCGCTGGGCGATCAACTTCTTTGCGCTCTTTGCAGCGGCCTTTACCTGCTTTGCCGTGATAGCAGGTACGAATCTGCTGGTGAAAAAGCCGAATTTCCTGCTGCTATGCCTGAGTCTGCCGGCAACGGTTCTGACGATCGGTATTTTCTATACGGTCGCATGCTGCGGCATGTATGTGCTGCCGCTGGGCGCTGCAATCTGCTTCCTGATGCTGTCGCTCTGGCAGGGCTTCCTGGCCTGCATGACCCCGAAGAAAAAATGGAAAATGTATGCACATTTTGCCTGCTCCGGCCTCGCACTCGGCCTCTGTGCCGGCGCAAGACCGAGTGTTGCAATCTCCGCTGCGATTATGATTCCGCTGTTCCTCGGTATTCTCTTCAGACGGGATGAAAAATGGATGCAGAAGCTGCTCAAGGCCGGTGCATTCGCGCTGCCGCTGTTTGCGGTTGTCGCGGGAATCCTCGCCTATAACCATGCGCGGTTCGGTTCCTATACCGATTTCGGCGCGGAATATCAGCTGACGGTCAGCAATATCCATGCAAATTCACTCCGGCTCTATGCAATTCCGGACGGCATTTATCATTATCTGCTTCAGCCGCCGGAGCTGAGGGGCACATTCCCGTTTGTCGCATTCTCCTGGATCGGACTTCCGAATTATGAGCGGTATCGCTTTACGTACTCGAATATGGGTATTCTCTGGGTGCCGATGCTGGCGCTCGCGCTGGTGCTGCTGCGGACATCCTGCAAGGGCAGCTATGCGGAAACCCCGCAGAAGGGCGTGACGGCACTTCAGAAGAAAGCACTCCTGCTGACGGGCTTTGCGGTGGCAGCGATTGTTGCCTGGATGGACTTTTGTCTTGCCGGAAACGGTGCACAGTATATCTTTGATGTGGCGCCGGTGCTCGGCATCTGTGCAGCGCTTGTTCTGCTGACGACAGTAAGGCCGGAAACAGAACTGCGCTACCGCGTTACATGGCTCGCGCTCGTCGGCTCGGCGCTGATGGTGATCCTGATGATGACGGCGCAGCGTGACGGCCCGGTTCACGAGAATTTCCCGCTGCTCTATCAGAAGACGGAATCGCTGCTTGCATTCTGGCATTAAAGGAGAATCAACATGAATGACGCGCTGAAAGAGGTTCTGGAAATCTGCAAAAAAGGAGAACTGAAAAAGCTCTTTGTCGGGGATACCGAGAATACGCTGATTCAGTTTTTCCGGTATTGCTTTGTCGGCGGACTTGCGTTTCTGGTCGATTTTGTCACATCCTATCTGCTCTTCCGGTTTGTATTCGGTGAGCGGGCATCCTTTGGCTGGGTGGCGAATTCGCTCTCATTTATCGCGGGTCTGGCGGTCAATTATCTCATCAGTACATTCTGGATATTTAAGAATTCAAAGGTTGAGAATAAGCTGCTTGAGTTTCTGAGCTTTGCGGCGATCGGTGTTGTCGGTCTGCTGATCACGATCGGCATCACGAAGCTGTTTGAAAAGCTGCTTGCCGACAAGACATCGCTGTTCCAGATCATTGCAAAACTGGTCGCAACGGCTGTCTCCTTCCTCTGGAATTTCTTCGCAAGAAAAATACTGCTTTACAGCAAAAAGGCTGAAAAGTAACTGAATTCCATATGAAACACGAAGCCCCGAAGCGTTCGGAAAGATACCCATATAGAAATGTTGCCCCTGAGTGTATCAACTCAGGGGCATTGTATTTTATACGGTTACTAAGAAAAATCAGAATTTGCGGGCAGGGCCCGCCTCCATTGATCTAAAGCTTTCCGGCAGCGTTTTGGAACGCACAGTATTCTGATTGTTTCC
>CAMNFV010000026.1 GCA_946537515.1 uncultured Ruminococcus sp.
AGATTCTATATGTAACAGACCTTGACGGTACGCTGCTTCAGCCCGATGTCACGATCTCCGATGAAAGCGCTGCCATTCTCGAAAAGCTGCTGAAAGCCGGCCTTCCGCTGACTGTCGCAACGGCGCGCACCAGCTTTTCCGTGATGCCGATTCTGCGCGGACTCCCTTTTCAGCTTCCGCTGATTCTGCAAAACGGTTCCGTGCTGCATGATCCGGTCAGCGACCGCATTGTTTCCGCGGCATCCATTGCGCCGGAAGCTTATTTGCAGGTCCTGAAGATCTATGCGGCGCACGGCTTCAACGGCTTTGTATTCTGCGTGCCGGAGGATCATATCCGCTGCTGCTATACAGAGCTGACAACGCCCCATATGCACCGCTACTACACGGAACGGCGCGTCAATTACAATAAACCGTTCGATCAGGTCGAAACGCTTGCCATGCTCGCGGAGCGGAATCCTGTGTATCTTTCGCTCAATGCGCCGAAAGCAAAGCTCGATCCGGTCTATGAAGCGCTGCAATCCGTCAGCGGCATCTCGATCGCCTATTACCGCGATGTCTATGAGCCGGATATCTGGTATCTCGAAGTCTCTGCACCGGAAGCATCCAAATATCACGGCATTCAAAAGCTCAAAAAGCTCACCGGCGCCGATCAGATCATCGGCTTCGGGGATAATCTCAACGATCTGCCGCTCTTTCAGGCCTCTGATCTGAAAATCGCAGTCGGAAATGCGGCGGACGACCTTAAAGCACTTGCCGATCTCGTCATCGGCAAAAACACAGAAAATGCTGTCGCAAACTATTTGCAGGCACATTACCGCGGAGGTATAACATGAAACGTCACACAGCAGCAGCGATGCTGCTCACCGCAATGCTGCTCTGTACCGGTTGCACCGGACAGACCGGAACGGCCTCTGTTCCCGACGAGCCGCCCGCTGTCACCGATGAACCGATCGAGACAGCGGAATCCGAAACCGTCACGGAAGCACCGGACAGCACAGATGCATCGCTGACCGATTCCGCCGCGCAGCCGGATGTGACCGGTGCAAGCGCCGCAGAAGATTCAGCGCCGTCTGTGACCGTTCCGCCGCCTGATTACAGTACAGGCGCACTTGATCCGTATGAAACGGTCACGATTGAAGGCGATTTCAACGCAACTGTCCGTGCGCTCATGCCGGATTACGTCAATGATGAGGAGACCGTCCGGGCTGCGGTTTTGCAGCTCTTCCAGGATATTCCCTTTTTCATCATTCTGTCGCCGGAGCTCTGTGAGCAGCTTGAGGTCGGCGGAAACTATCTGTTCCATATTCCGGAGCAGGAGATCACAACCGAAAAGACCAATCTCTTTGAGGACGGTACGCTTTCACCGGACGCCATTGTGCGCTCCTATGTCAAGATTGACAGCTTCCGCGCACCGCAGGAAGGCGAATACGGGCTCGACTCGTGGTTCGTCACGTATCAACATGTATCATAAACGGTTCTGATTTCGGAACCGAGCAAAGGAGAATACACATGAAAAAACTGATGCTTGGAAACGAAGCATTCGCAAGAGGTCTCTATGAGGCAGGCTGCCGGTTTGCATCCAGCTACCCGGGCACCCCGTCCACCGAGATCACCGAGACGATTGCAAAGTACGACGAAGTCTATGCTGAATGGGCTCCGAATGAAAAAGTCGCTGTGGAATCGGCGCTCGGCGCATCCTTTGCAGGTGCAAGAGCGTTTGCTGCGATGAAGCATGTCGGCCTCAATGTCGCTGCCGACCCGCTTTACACCGCTGCATATACCGGCGTCAACGGCGGTCTTGTCATCGCAGTTGCAGATGATCCGGGTATGCATTCCTCTCAGAATGAGCAGGATTCCCGCCACCATGCAATCGCATCCAAGGTTCCGATGCTGGAGCCGTCGGATTCACAGGAGTGCAAGGATTTTGCAATTCTCGGCTATGATCTCTCCGAGGAATTCGATACACCGGTCCTCATCCGCACCGCGACCAGAGTTGCACACTCCCAGAGCGCTGTGGAGCAGCTTCCGAGACAGGAAAAGGAGCTCAAGCCCTACGCAAAGAATCCGCAGAAATACGTCATGGTTCCGGCAAATGCAAAGGGACGTCATGTTGTCGTGGAAGAGCGCACAAAGAAGCTGATCGCTTATGCGGAGACCGCTCCGATCAACAAGGTTGAGGACAACGGTTCCGAGATCGGCGTCATCACCTGCGGCGCTGCCTATCAGTATGCAAAGGATGCACTCGGCAATAAGGTCAACTACTTGAAGCTCGGTATGACCAATCCGCTGCCGGATAAGCTTTTCCTCGATTTTGCTGCAAAATGCAAGACCGTCTATATCATTGAGGAGCTCGACGGCATCCTCGAACAGCACGCAAAGGCACTCGGCATCGACTGCAAGGGCAAGGAGATCTTCGGCTGCATCGGTGAGCTCAATCAGGTCATCATCGCAGAGAAGCTGCTCGGCACCACCCCCGAGGTCACACCGTATCCGGAGCAGCTGCCGATCCGTCCGCCTGTCATGTGTGCCGGATGTCCGCACCGCGGCGTATTCTATACGCTCGCAAAGCACAAGATCACCGTTTCCGGCGATATCGGCTGCTATACGCTCGGCGCTGCAAAGCCGCTTGAATCTATCGACTGGACGATCTGCATGGGCTCCTCTGTCTCCTGCCTGCACGGCTTCAACAAGGTGCTCGGCGAGAAGTCCCAGAACAAGTCCGTCGCTGTCATCGGTGATTCGACCTTCATGCATACCGGCCTGAATTCGCTCGTCAATGTCGCGTACAACGCATCGAATTCGACTGTCATTATTCTCGATAACTCGATCACCGGTATGACCGGTCACCAGCAGAATCCGACAACCGGCAAGAACCTCAAGGGCGATCCGGCTGCGGCTGTTGATCTGGAAGCACTCTGCCATGCAATCGGCATCAAGCGCGTCCGCGTTGCAGATCCGTATCATCTGGCAGAAATGGAGCAGGCAATTACAGAGGAACTCGCTGTCGATGAGCCTTCTGTCATCATCAGCCGCCGTCCCTGCGCGCTGCTCAAATATGTCAAGCACAATCCGCCGCTGCATGTCGATAACGATAAGTGCAGAAGCTGCAAGATGTGCTTAAAGCTCGGCTGCCCGGCAATCTCCATGAAGAACGGCAAGGCCTGCATCGACCATACACAGTGTGTCGGCTGCGGCATCTGCGAAGAGCTCTGCAAGTTCGGCGCAATCCAAAAATAATTCACTTTTCATCGCAGCATCATACGAAAAAGAGGTTGAACTATGAAACGGAAATCGAAAATCCGGGAGATCTATTGCCCGTATTGCGATGTGCTGCTTCAATATCAGGGCGCACACCGCATCCAGCTCGGCAGATACGGATGGTTTGTTGAACATTGGGATCAGCTGGTTGCCGGTTCGCTCGATGTACAGCTCTATGTCTACCCGCGCTGCGGCAAGATCGAAATGTTTCGCGCAAAATGAGGTCACAAGATGCCGCTGAATTATGAAAAGCTTTCCCCGAAGGGAAAATTTATCCGGACATGTGTCTGTGTACCGATTTTTGCCGTGCTGCTCTTTGTCACTTTTTACTTTCTTGCAACGCATTTTACGCTCAGTACAGGCTTTATCATCAAATCCGCAATCGCTGTTGTAATCAGCATAATCGTTGCTGTCTGGCAGCTCATCACAACCTATAAGAACTGGAAGGACAGCGAAGACTTCTACTAAAGAGAGGTGGAAACAATGCTCATTCCGATTTTCTGGGGTTCCGATGAAAAAATCAAAAAAGAACTGATGATCGGCATTGACTGGTGTCCGAACTGTCAGAAATTTACGGAACAGTATCTGGCACGCCGCGTCAAATCAAAAACAATCAATCTGATCCCGCTGCAATCCGATGTCCTCGCGCATTATCTGCTCTGCGGCACCTGCAATTACGGTACTGAAATTCAGAAAAGCAGCTACGAGGATATTGAGCATATGTTCAAGCCGTTCCCGAAGCGCAAGGATCAGATCAAATGCTTTGAAAGAGCGGTCGCGCTGGTTCAGACAATGGAACCGAATGTGTTTTCTCTCAACACACTTATGGATACGCTCGCTGCGGAATTTCCGGTCCGTGCGACACAGCAGCTCGAAGGCGAATACCGCCGCAGATTCCAGAAGCTGCTGATGGTTCACGGAAAGGGCGGAAGCCCTCAGGCACTCATGCAGCCGCAGCAGCCCGCACCCGCGCCCGCACAGCGGGCTCCGCAGCAAAAGATGACTGTGGAAATGGATGAAATCTGATTGAATATCAAGAGGTATTGAATATGGAAACAAAATCTGTTATGATCGTCGGCGTCGGCGGACAGGGCTCCCTGCTCGCAAGCCGCATCCTCGGCAATGTGCTCTTACAGCAGGGCTTTGCCGTCAAAGTCAGCGAAGTACACGGTATGTCGCAGCGCGGCGGCTCCGTTGTCACCTATGTCAAATACGGCGATGCGGTCTACTCCCCGACCGTTGAGAAGGGCGAGGCCGATGTTATCATCTCCTTTGAACTGCTTGAAGCGGCTCGCTGGGCAGGCTATCTGAAGAAGGGCGGCAAGATCGTTACTTCGACGCAGACACTCGATCCGATGCCGGTCATCACCGGTGCGGCAGCCTATCCGCAGGGCATCATCGAAAATCTCAAGTCGATGAACATTGATGTCACCGCCGTCGATGCACTTTCCCTCGCGGAGCAGGCCGGCAGCGCAAAGGCTTCCAATGTCGTGCTGATGGGCGTTGTCTCCAAGAAGATGGATTTCGATGAATCCGTCTGGCAGGAGGCGCTGAACCAGTGTGTCCCGGCAAAATTCATCGAGATGAACCGCAAGGCATTCGCACTCGGCAGAGATGCCTGATCTGCCGGGCTTCCGCTGATTGCTGAACAGAAATACGGAAAACCGAGAAATACTGTAAACACTTGCAGGAGCACGATTTCCGTCTGCACAATATGAGCTGACAACAAACTCATACACAATCGCATACAAATCAGAACAGACGGAAATCATTTTATTTGAAAGGAATGAACCCCAATGGCAAAGTATTGGCAAGAGGACATGGAAACAATGTCCCCCGAAGACATGAAAAAGCTTCAGAGCGAGCGCCTCGTCAAGCAGGTACACCATGTCTACGAAAACGTCCCCTACTACAGAGATCTCATGGACAAAAAAGGCGTCAAGCCGGAGGATATCCGTTCGGTAGACGATCTGCACAAGCTGCCGTTTCTCTCCAAGGCCGATCTGCGCGAGGCATATCCCTTCGGATTGCTCGCAAAGCCGCTCTCGGATTGCGTCCGTATCCACTCCACCAGCGGCACAACCGGCAAGCGTGTCGTCGCATTTTATACGCAGCATGACGTTGATCTCTGGGAGGACTGCTGTGCAAGAGCCATTACCGCGGCAGGCGGCAATGAGGATGATGTCTGTCAGATCGCTTACGGCTACGGCCTTTTCACGGGCGGCATGGGTCTCCACGGCGGCTCTCACAAAGCAGGATGCCTGACGCTTCCGATGTCCTCGGGCAATACCGAACGCCAGATTCAGTTCATGCGCGATCTCGGTGCAACAATTCTTTGCTGCACGCCGTCTTATGCGGCATATATCGGTGAAACGCTGCATGACATGGGGCTTACCCCCGACGATATCAAGCTGAAGGCCGGTATCTTCGGCGCTGAGCCCTGGACAGAGGAGATGCGCCGCTCGATCGAAAAATCCCTCGGCATCAAGGCCTATGATATCTTCGGTCTGACCGAGATTTCCGGCCCGGGCGTTGCATTTGAATGCGAGGAACAGTCCGGTATGCATATCAATGAGGATCATTTCATTCCTGAGATCATTGATCCGGAGACCGGCGAGGTTCTGCCGGAAGGCTCTGTCGGTGAACTCGTCTTCACGAGCATCACGAAGGAAGCATTCCCGCTGCTGCGCTACCGTACCCGCGATCTCTGCGTACTCTCCCGCAAAAAATGCTCCTGCGGCAGAACGCTCATCAAAATGGCGAAGCCCATGGGCAGAAGCGATGATATGATGATTATCCGCGGCGTCAATGTATTCCCGTCGCAGATCGAAACAGTTCTCATCGAGCAGGGCTATTCCCCGAATTACCTCATCGAGGTAGACCGCAAGAACAATACCGATACGCTTGATATCAGCGTCGAGATGAATCCGGATCAGTTCTCCGATAAGATGAAGGACGTTCAGGATAAGGAAAAGGCGCTCGCAGGCGCGATCAAGACCATGCTCGGCATCAATCCGAAGGTGCATCTGGTCTCGCCGAAGTCGATTGCCCGCAGCGAGGGCAAGGCTGTCCGCGTCATCGACCGCAGAAAGCTGCATGACTGATTTACGATAATCTCTTAATCAATCTCCGGGGCTATCAGAAAACGACCGCCCCGTCAAAAAGGAGGATTCTCATGGATACGATCAAGCAAATCTCGATTTTTGTGGAAAATCAGCCCGGAAAGCTCGCAGAGCTCACCCGCCTGCTTGCCGATGCAGACATCGACCTGCGCACGCTGAGCCTTGCGGATACCCGTGATTTCGGCATCCTGCGCGTCATCGTCAACAAGCCGGATGAAACCGAAAAACTCCTCAAGGCCAATGAATGGACCTATAAGACCGCGGATGTCATCGGTGTCAAGCTGCCCGACAGACCGGGCGGCGTCGCAGAAGTGCTCGAAGCGATCAATGAAGCAGGCGTTAATGTCGAATACATGTATGCATTCGTCAACCGCATCCCCGGCAGAGCTGATACCGTATTCAGAGTCGATGACATTGAGACCACGCTGAAGGCGCTGACTGCAAAGGGCATCGAGATCCTGTCTCCTGAAGAAGCCTATAACGGCTGAAGCAGCATTTGCAAGACGATATCCCGTCGAAATGCTGAATTCTGCTGAATTCTGATGTCAGCCCTTGACAAGGCACGTCAGATTGTGTATAATAATATTACAGATAAAAGGCAGGCCTCTTTGCAGGTTCTGCACATCATAACGCCGGAAAACAGCATATCTGCTGTGATTCTGTGCGGATTGGAGTGTGTAACATGAGCATCTTTGATAAGGTAAGTGACATGGGACGCGGTTTGAGCGAGAAAGCTTCCAACGTGTCCGAAGTCAGCAATCTCAAACGCAAGATCCTGTACGAGGAAGAGCGTATTGTTGAGATTTTCGCAGATCTCGGCAAGAAATACTATAAGAATCCCGATGAGGATCCTTCCGTATTCCGCGCACTCTGCGACGACATTGATGCACGCCGCCGCCGCATCAAGAAAATGAAGTTTGAGCTGAATACGCTCCGCGGCTACAAAATGTGCCCGAAGTGCGATGCAGAAAACAGCGAGAAGAACATCTTCTGCGGTGTCTGCGGTGCCAGACTGCCTGATCCGGAGGACGAGGATTTCACCTCTCTCGAAGAAAACGATTATTATACCGAAACCAGCAACCAGTTCTTCAATGCGGACAGCACCGGCAATATCGGCATCTGATCCCCTGAAAACTGCGCTGAATGAAAATCTGAAAGCCATAGTATCTTCCGGATACTATGGCTTTTTTCATGATCCCCGAAACGGTCAGACGGCCGCTTCGGGGATTTTTCTGTTTTTGCTTCTAAGTCCTGTCCGGGCTGCATAGGATGTACCAAGACAGGCGAAAGGCGGTTTCCCCTCATGACAGTTACCAGCAAAATTCAGGATGCACTCCCCTACCTGCCGCCGGAACTGCGACTTCCGCTTTCACGGCTCTCCCGTCCGGATGAGATTCGCGAGATCCGGCTGCGGCTTGGCAGACCGATGCAGGTCATCTGCGGCCATGAAGCATTCACGGTTACCGCAGCGGGCAGCTGCATCCCGCCGGAACAGACAGGCATCCTCGTCACGCGGCCGATGCTTGACAGCTGTTTTCAAAGTATCTGCGCACATTCCGTTCACAGCTGGCAGCCTGCAATCCGGCAGGGTTTTATCACGATCGCAGGCGGATGCAGAGTCGGGCTCTGCGGAACTGCGGTCATGCAGAACAACAGGATCGAAACGCTGCGCAATATCAGCAGCATGAACTTCCGGATCGCATCCGAACGCCTCGGCTGCGCAGAATTGCTCTTCAGCCGTATCAAGCGGGATCTGCAAACAGGCGGTCTGCTGATCGCGGGTGCTCCGTCATCCGGGAAAACAACGATTCTGCGTGATTTATCCCGTTTGCTCGGGGACATGCATAAGGTTTGCATTCTCGATGAGCGCGGTGAGATTGCCGCGGTACAGAACGGCATTCCGCAATTCTCGCTCGGCACGCAGACCGATATCTTCGACGGTTATCCGAAAGCGGACGGCCTTGCGATTGCGGTCCGCGTGATGTCGCCGGAATTCCTGATCTGTGATGAGATCGGAGATGAAGCGGAAACCGAACATCTGCTGCACGCGCTGCATACCGGTGTCCGGATCATCGCGGCGGCACATGCGGGCAGTCTGCAAGAGCTGAAAATGCGGCCGCAGATCAAAAAACTCCTGGATGCGGATGTTTTCCGCTGTTTGGTAATGCTTGGCAGCGGCGCGCAATGCGGACAGGTTGTCACGATGGAGCATTGGAAAGGAGCACGGATATGAAGCTGATCGGTGCCGGAATCTTGCTGTTTACCGGGATATTGGCAGGCTGCGCGGCAGCAAAGAAACTGGAACACCGTGCCGCAATGCTGCGGCTGCTCCGGCAGATGCTCTCAGCCATGATGCAGGAGCTGCGGAATACGCTTCCATTAACGGCAGATCTGCTGCAAACGCTCGCGGACATGCCGGCATTTCGTTCGCTGACATTTTTACAGGATGCAGCGGCACATCCTCATGATTTCCCGTATAGCTGGCAGAAGGCCGTCCGGCAGGATCCGGCGCTGACCGCAGAAATGGCGGCGGTTCTGGAAACCGTCGGCCAGACGCTCGGCAGTACGGCGCTGGACGGGCAGCTTGCAGCGCTTGCTCTTTGCATGGAGCGGCTCGGCGCCTTGCAGGCAGATGCGGAATCCTTCGCGGCTCAAAAAGGCAGTCTCTATCGCAGCATGGGCGTGCTCTCTGCGCTGTTCGCCGCGATTCTGCTGCTGTAATCCCATTGAAACGGAGCGGTTGACATGGACATCGACCTGATATTCAAGGTCGCGGGTATCGGTATTATCGTAGCAGTTTTAAATCTGGTACTGAAACGTGCAGAACGCGAGGAACAGGCCATGCTGACAACACTTGCAGGACTCATCGTCGTTCTGATGCTGATTATATCGGAGATTCAGTCTCTATTCGACACGGTCAAATCGGTGTTCGGCCTATGGTAACCGTATTTCGCACGGCCGGACTGGCGCTCACCGCCGTTCTGATCGCCAAACTCATCCGGCGGTATACCGAAGAACAGGCGCTCCTGCTGACTTTGCTCGCGGGCATCGGCATCACCGCGGCAGGCGTTCTCGCAATGACACCGATCTTCAATGAAATCGACAATCTGCTCGCAAAAGGCGGCCTGACACCGGAACAAACCGCATGTATTGCAAAGGCTGCCGGAATCTGCTGCGTCACAGAGCTGGCATCCGATGTCTGCAAGGATGCGGGAGAATCCGCGATCGCATCTGCGGTCATGCTCTCGGGGAAAATCGCGCTGATCCTGCTGATTCTGCCGCTGTTTCATCCGCTGCTGACAAGGCTGGAGGAGGTGCTCTCATGCGTTTCTGCATTCGGATGAGCATAATCCTGACGATTGTATTTCTGATGATTTCATCGGGTATTCTCTGCTGTGCGGCGGATGATAACCCTGCGGATTCATTGCAGCAGGCAGCGGACTCACTTGCAATTCCGGCGGAGATCGACGCAGAGCTCTCCCGCCTCGGTATTGAACCCGGACAACCGGAATCGCTGCTGACGCTATCACCGGAAGAATTCCTGCACAGCCTGCTCGAAACCGCTGCGAAAGAGCTCTCTGCACCGCTGCGGCTCTGCGGCATTCTCCTGACGCTGACGGTACTGACAGCGATTCTTGGGAATCTCGGGGATGCCGCAGCAGACGGGGCACTCCGCAGATGCTTTGACGCGCTCTGTACGCTGCTCTGCATCGGGGCTGCAGCCTCGCCGCTCTGTGACTGCCTCATCCGGACGGCCGGGGCACTTGAGAACGGGCATCTGTTCATGAGCAGCTATATCCCGGTTTTCGGCGCATTTATCGCGGCAGGCGGACATGTTGCGGGCGGCGCATCCTATCAGGTCTGTGTGCTGTTTCTGACAGAGGGCATCATGCAGCTGATGCATGGGATTCTGTTTCCTGTCCTGCAAATGTCTGCGGCGCTCGGCATCGCGGATGCAGTCAATCCGGCGCTGCGGCTCGGCGGATTTGTCAAAGGAATGCGGACAGCGGTCACATGGCTGCTCGGCTTTGTGATGACAATGTTCTCCGCGCTGCTCTCAATCCGGAGCATAGTCGCATCCGCTGCGGATTCGCTTGCATCGAAATCGGTCAGGCTGCTGGCCTCGGGGCTGATTCCGATCGTCGGAAACGCTGTATCAGATGCATACGGCACCGTGCAGGGCAGCATCCGGCTGATGCGGAACGGCGTCGGAGCAGTCGGGATCGCGGTCATTCTCTGGCTTGCGCTGCCGCCGCTGCTCTCGCTGATCTGTTACCGGCTGGTATTCCGCATCAACGGAATTTTCGCGGAAATGAGCGGCGTACAGGCACTCTCGCAGCTGTATCAGAATATGCAGAGCGTTCTTTCCGCAGCATTTGCCATGCTGGTTTGTTTTGCTGTTATGATGATTATTTCGACTGCGCTGATTTTGCTGCTGCTCGGCAGCTGAGGAGGGATTCCAATGGAAAATCTGCGAAATGCGGTATTATTCGGATGCTGCGCGGCATTCGGCCTGACGCTTGCGGAGCTGATTCTGCCGCTTGAACGGTTCACCAGACAAATCCGGCTGCTGACCGCGATTCTGATGATGACCGTCATCCTGACACCGCTGACAAAGCTTGATCTTTCAGATTTTACCGCGCATCTGTCTGTCGATAATCCGCAGGCATCCGATCTGATCGAAGCTGCTGCGGAAATGCAGGAGCAGGCCGCCGCCGAACGAATCTGCAATGCGCTGAACCGTGAACTCACAGAGAAGCAGGTCAACTGCCGCGTCACGGAAGTCTGCCTGCATATTCAGCAGGACGGGTGCATATCTATCAATGAGGTCAAAGCAGAGGGCAATCTGCTGACCGGCACCGTTTTTCTGCGCGAATGGCTCGGCAGCGACGTGGCCATTACGGAGGGAGGTACAGACCTTGCATCTGACGGATAAGCTGCGCATCCTGTTCAAAGAGGAAAACCGGCTGCGGCTGATCGTTCTGCTCGGAATCATCGGAATTGCGATGATACTGCTCTCCGGTCTGCTGCCTGAAAAACAGAAAACCGAGGCACGCGCCGAACCGCCGCCCTATGAATCTGCTGCGGATGATCCGGATGCCTACCGCATCATGCTGGAGGAACGCCTGACTGCACTGCTCTCGCGAATGGAGGGCGTCGGCGCTGTCACAGTCATGATTACAGTTGACGGCTCTTCTGAGCAGATTTATGCAACGGAAATCCGCGATTCCCGCAGCGACAGCAGCACACAAATCTCCTCATCGCCCGTCCTGACACGCACAAGCGGCGGGGAATCTGCGCTGCTGACTGAAACACGTTATCCTGCAATCTGCGGCGCTGCGATTCTCTGCACAGGCGGCGGCCATGCTGCCGTACAGGAACGCATCACAAAAGCCGCATCCGCGCTGCTCGGCATTCCGGTCAATCAGATTTATGTCGGGCAGGCAGCAGCATTCTCCACAAACTGAAAGGAGTCATTCTTATGAAAAAGCCCACTATGATTATCAGCAGAAAGCAGCTCATTCTCAGCGGTCTGACGCTTGTGCTCGGCGCCGCGGTCTATCTCAATTATGTGCTCGCCGGCGGAAACGGCCTGATGCCCGCAGATCTTGCTGCGGCCGGTCCGGTCGAACACAATACTGCCGCGGACGCAGATGACCTCGCAAGCTATGGCACCGCGGAAATGGTCAATGCCACACCGGTACAGCAATCTGATTATTTTGCGCAGGCGCGTCTTGACAAACAGACCAGCCGCGATTACGCCGTCCAGACGCTTCAGAGCATCATCGGCGGCGGTGACCTCAGCAATGATGAAATGGTCACGAACGCAATCGACGCAGTCAGCATCTCCAATCAGATGAAAAGTGAAAGCGTGATTGAAAGCCTGATTCTCTCGCAGGGCTTCCGCGACTGTGTGGTCTATCTGGACGGTGATTCCGCAAAGGTCGTCGTTGAGAGTGACGGGCTGAATGCCTCGCAGGCTGCCGCAATCAAGGAAATTATCCTCGCGGAATCGGATGTACCGGCAGAGGGCATCCGGATCTTTGAGGTCGCAGCGGACGCTCCCGCGGATGCAGTTCCCGCCGATTAAACACGACAGATTATGACTTCTCATACCGTATTTGCATAATTCGGAATCTGTAGTTTCATTTTATGCACGGTCTGATAATCAGGCATTTTACTTCTGATTCACAAAATATTCATTTTATTTCGTTCGCCCATTGCATTTTTCGCAATAGTATGGTATAATAAATGATGTATATTTGCGGGCAGATCGGCAGGCTCGTTCCTGCCGTCCGCCTGATTACAAGGATAGGATCCAAGGAGGAAATCAAAATGAGCAATGCTTATCCCAAAAAAGCAACTACATCCGGTGAAGTCAAAATCTCCGAGAATGTGATTCGTTCCATTGCCGGCGTTGCCGCGAAGGAAACCGAGGGTGTTGCCGAGCTTGCTGAATTGCAGCGCTCCTTCCTGCTGCCCGCTGCCGCACCGGTCAGCGTTTCCGTTGTCAATGATATGGTTGAGATCACCATTCGTCTTGTCCTCATGAGCGGCTACCGCCTGAGCAATGTCGCGGAACAGGTCCAGCAGAAGGTCAAGGATAATGTACAGAGCATGACGGGCGTCATTGTCTCCAAGGTACATGTCGTTGCCTCGGATATCATGTTTGAAGACTGATTCACTTGAAAGGAATACCCAATGCCGAATATCACAAGACGTGAAATACGTGACAGCGCAATGAAGCTGCTGTTTGAAACAACCATGCGCGATGATCCCGTGGATTCGCTCTACGCAATCGCAGAGGAAATCGAAGAGATCACCGTCAATGAAGCTGTTCGGACGCTCGTTGACGGAACCCTTGAACATCAGGATGAGCTCGATGAGCTGATTCAGAAATACAGCCCGAAGCGCAGCATCAAGCGCATCCCCAAGCTGACGCTTTCGATTCTGCGGCTCGCGATGTTTGAGATCCGTTATGATGATAAAACACCGACCAATGCCGCAATCTCCGAGGCAATTCTGCTCGCGGAAAATTACTCCTATTATGAGGAGGATGTCCGGTTTATCAACGGTCTGCTCGGCGCCTATGCAAGAGACCTCGAAAAGCCGGAAGCCGCTGAATCATGAAGCTGCTCGGGATAGATACAAGCAATTACACAACATCCTGCGCCTGGTATGATACCGATACCGGCAGGATTCTTCAGAAAAAGCAGCTCCTTCCCGTTGCGGAGGGACAAGCCGGTCTGCGGCAGAGCGATGCGGTATTCCATCATACCAGACAGCTCCCGCAGATGATGACACAGCTCGCAGAGGCGCTGGACGGTACGCCCTTAAAGCCCGATGCGATCGGTGTTTCGGTCTCCCCGCGCCCGGAGGAGGGTTCTTATATGCCATGCTTTCTCGCAGGCAAAGGCACCGCGCAGATTCTTGCTGTCTCGCACGGAATCCCGCTCTATGAGACTTCACATCAGACCGGGCATATCCTCGCGGCGCTCTATTCTGCGGACTGCCTCTCCTGGCTCGATCCGGATGCACCTGCATTCCTGGCATTCCATGTCAGCGGCGGTACAACGGACTGCGTTCGCTGCATCCCCGATGCAGAATCGGTCGTGCGCATTGAACCGGTCTCCGCATCGCTCGACCTCAAGGCAGGACAGGCCATTGACAGAGTCGGGATGATGCTCGGGCTGCGCTTTCCCTGCGGACAGGCGCTCGAACAGCTTGCCATGCAGAGCGAAAGCAAGGCGCATATGCAGGTGAAGCTGCGCGACGGCTGCTGTTCGCTCTCCGGCTTGCAGAATCAGTGTGAGCAAATGGTCAAAAAGGGCGAATCTGCGCCTGATATCGCACGTTACTGCCTCAATTCCGTTGCAGCTGTGCTGCGCGCCATGACGAAAGCTGCCGCAGAACCGCATCAGAGAGTGCTCTATGCAGGCGGTGTGATGTCTGACCGGCTGATTCAGGATCAGCTGCGTGCGCTGCCATATGCATCGGCTTTTGCTGCACCCGAATTTTCCTGCGATAACGCAGCAGGCGTCGCAATTTTTGCAGCAAGGAGGGCTCTGGCATGTCAATCCTGAGCGTCAGTCAGCTCAATCGCTATGTTGCATTCAAACTGCATGAGGATCCGAAGCTCCGCACCGTACTCGTGCGCGGAGAGATCGCAAATTTTACGCGCAATTTCCGTTCCGGGCATTGCTATTTCAGCATCCGTGACGAGGAAGCATCCGTCAAGGCGGTGATGTTCCGCTCGAATGCGGACAGGCTCCCGTTCGATCCCGAAAACGGAATGCATGTGATTTTACAGGGCTCGGTCACACTCTATGAGCGCGACGGTGCCTATCAGATCAATGTCACAGACATGCAGCCGGACGGCATCGGCGCACAGGCGCTCGCCTTACAGCAGCGCCGTGAAAAGCTCGCAAAGCTTGGTTATTTCGATCCGGCGCGCAAGCGTCCGCTCCCGCCGCTGCCGGAGAAAATCGGCATCGTTACTTCACGGAGCGGTGCTGCGCTGCATGATATGCTGCAAATCCTTGAACGGCGATATCCGGTCGGGACGGTCTGCATTTATCCGGCGCTTGTGCAGGGTGCATCTGCACCCGCTTCGATCGCAGAGGCGCTGCGAATCGCCGGTACAGACGGCTGCGATGTGATCCTCATGGGACGCGGCGGCGGCTCCAATGAAGACCTCTCCGCATTCCAGTCCGAGGAAGTCGCGACGGCTGTCTTCCGGTCACCTGTCCCGGTCATCAGCGCGGTCGGCCATGAAACCGATCATTGCATTGCGGATGAAGTCGCAGATCTGCGCGCACCGACACCCTCGGCTGCAGCAGAGCTCGCCGTTCCTGAAATCGCTGCGCTGAAAGAGGCGGTCAGCATTCAGAATGACCGGATGCAGCACGCGATGCAGTCGATTCTCGATGCAAAAGAACAGCAGCTGCGGCGGCTTCAGCAGCGTCTGACTGTATCTTCACCTGCGGGGCATTTACAGGTTCTCGCCGCACAGCTCGATGCGTGTACGGAACGGATGCACCGCGCCATGCAGAACTGTCTGCTGGAAAAATCCGGTGCGCTGCAAACCCAGCTGGAACGGCTCGAAGCCTACAGCCCTGTTGCGATTTTACAGCGCGGCTATGCGCTTCTTTATCATGATAATATGCTGATCCGGGATGCGGAGATGCTGCATCCGGACGATCAGATCTCTGTCCGTCTTGCAAACGGCACCGTCATCGCAAATGTGACGGAAATCCGAAAGGAAGAGCAGATATGAAATTTGAACAGAGTATGCAAAAGCTCGCGGAAATCACCGCACAGCTAGAATCCGGCGGACTCGAACTCGATGAAGCCGTCAAGCTCTACGGCAAGGGCGCGAAGCTTGCAGAATCCTGCAAAAAAGAACTGGAACAGGCAAAGCTGACTGTCTCCGAATATTACAGCCAGAAGCAGCCTGCGGCAGACAAAACGGAATCTTAAATTCAGCGAAACAGCTTCGCTGTACGGAGAAAAGAATGAACAAAGAACGACAATTCAGCGTGCAGAAAAGTGTGAAGCTCGCGGATATGGATTTGCCGTCAGATCTGAAAAATCTGAGCTATCCGCAATGCACCGCGCTCTGCGAGGAGATCCGTTCGCTGCTGATCGGGACCGTCCTGAAAACCGGCGGTCACCTGGCATCGAATCTCGGTGTCGTCGAACTGACACTTGCGCTGCACCGCAATTTTGATTCCCCGAAGGACCGGATCGTCTGGGACGTCGGGCATCAGGCATATGTGCATAAAATTCTGACAGGCCGCGCCGGTGCGCTCGAAACGCTGCGGCAGGCGGACGGTCTTGCGGGATTCCCGAAGCCTTCGGAATCGGAACATGATACGTTCATCACCGGTCACAGCAGTACCGCAATCTCTGCGGCATTCGGCATGGCGGAAGCAATGCGGATCTCCGGTGACCATAATCACTATGCGATCGCTGTCGTCGGCGACGGTGCCATGACAGGCGGACTCGCCTATGAAGGCCTCAATAATGCGGGAAAATCGCGCTCAAACCTGATCGTCATTCTCAATGACAACAATCAGGCGATCTCCAAGAATGTCGGCGCGATTGCAAAATATCTGACAAAAATCCGCAGCAGCTCGGATTATGTCCGCGCAAAATGGAAGTTTGAATCCGTGATCCGGAAGGCACCGGCCATCGGTGACCAGATGGCAGTCAAACTGAAATCCGCGAAGGATAAGCTGCGCAAAAACCTCGTACAGACGACGATTTTCGAGGATCTTGGCTTTGTCTATCTCGGGCCGGTTGACGGACATGATTCCGAGGCGCTCGATGAAGTCCTCGACGTTGCAAAGAGTTATCGCCGCCCGGTTCTGGTACATGTCCAGACGACGAAGGGCAAGGGCTATAAGCCTGCCGAAGAAAATCCCGGCGAATATCACGGCGTACCGCGCGAAAATCCCGATATCGACCGCATCGACCTCGATTCCAAGGATCCGGAGCTCTCGATTGACGAATGTTTCTCGACGGTTTTCGGCAAGGAGCTGACACAGCTCGGCAAGCGCGACACCCGCATCTGCGCGGTAACTGCTGCCATGAAATACGGCACAGGCTTACAGTTCTTCTATGCGGCGCATCCGAATCGGTTTTATGATGTCGGCATCGCGGAACAGCACGCCGTCACATTCTGCGCGGCGCTCGCCTCTATGGGCATGACGCCTGTTTTTGCCGTATATTCGACATTTTTGCAGCGTGCATTCGATCAGCTCATCCACGATGCAGCGATCTCGCGCTATCATATGATTCTCGGCGTAGACCGTGCCGGCATTGTCGGTGAGGACGGCGAAACGCATCAGGGAATCTTTGATATCCCCTATCTGTCGCTGATCCCCGGTATCCGGATCTATTCCCCGGCGACCTATGCGGAATTGCAGATGTGCCTGCGCAAGGCAGTCTGTGAGGATGACGGACTCGTTGCGCTGCGGTATCCCCGCGGCAAGGAATCCGAAACATTCCCGCTCCGGCAGGATACCGCGTTTACGTATATCGAAGGCAGCGAGCTGCTGCTTGTCACCTATGGCAAAATCAGCGAACGTGTTTATCATGTGGCTGAAAGACTGCACAATGAAGGCATTTCCTGCGGTCTGCTCAAGCTGACGACCGTCTATCCGTTCCCGGAAGATGCGCTGGAAATCGCCGCGAAATATCCGAGGATTTTCTTCGTAGAAGAGAGCTCCGGAGCGGGCGGACTTTCCGAAAAATTTGTTGCTGCTATGATGGGCACAGGCTGGCGCGGCGGCTGGCGATGTCGTGCGATTGACGGATTTGTGCAGCAGGGCTCGGTCTGCGAATGTCTTGAACGTGTCGGACTCGGCGAAAATGCGCTGTATGCATGTGCAAAGGAGCTTGCAAATGAGTCTCCGGCTTGATGCTGCACTCGTGCAGCGCGGCATCTGCGAATCAAGAAACCGCGCACAGACTTCCATCGCGGAAGGGCATGTCACAGTCAACGGCATTGTCTGCATGAAGGCTTCGCAGAAAGTTTCGGAGAATGATGCACTTGTACTCACCGAACCGCTCCCCTTTGTCGGACGCGGCGGCTATAAGCTGAGTTTTGCGCTTGCGGAATTCAAGCTTTCGCTCAGCGGACTGCATTGTCTTGATATCGGCGCCTCGACCGGCGGCTTTACAGATTGTATGCTGCAAAACGATGCGGCATCCGTGCTGGCGGTCGATGTCGGTCACGATCAGCTTGCCGAAGCACTCCGGAATGATCCGCGCGTAATTGTCCGTGAAGGAACCGATCTGCGGGCGCTTTCACCGGATTCAGAGGGACTTCCGGCGGAATTTGCAGCCTGCGATGTCTCGTTTATTTCACTCAAACAGATCATTCCGCTGCTTCCGCCGCTCCTGACAGATTCTGCACAGGCGGTGCTGCTGGTCAAGCCGCAGTTTGAAGCAGGCAGACAGGCGCTCAATAAAAACGGGATTGTGCGCGATGAAAAGATCCGGCAGCAGGTCCTGCGCGATATCCGCGATTTTGCCGCGCAGCACGGCTTTCTGCCGCTTCATTCCTGCACGTCCCCGATTCAGGGCGGCAGCGGGAATACCGAATATCTGCTGCATCTGCAATTACAGCACAGAGCAAATGAGGCACATCTATGAAATGTGTAATTGATCCGAATTTATCCAAAAAAGCGGCCTTTCCAACGGCGCTCAAAGTATGCGAACAGCTGCGCGCAAACGGCGCAGAGATCTGCATGGAGCAGGGATTGACCGAAACCTTCGGTTCGGTAGCGGGATTGCAGTTTTATCCTGCTGATACGCTGTTTTCCGATGCGGATTTTGCAATCGCAATCGGCGGCGACGGCACAATTCTCCGCTGCGCCGAAAAAATTCTTTCCTATGCATTCCGGCATCAGAAGGCACCAACGCCGATTGTCGGCATCAACACCGGCACACTCGGTTTTCTCGCCGCATTTGAAGCGAATGAGCTCGACATGCTCAATCGCCTCTCAACGGGTGAATACGCAATCAGCAACCGCATGATGCTGAAAACTGCCATTCAGACAGATGCCGGAAAATCTGAACCGCTGCACGCGCTGAACGATATCTATGCCTCGCGCGCAAACGGACGGATCTGTGATTTTGCTGTCTCTGCCGACGGCCGTGAAATCGGCGTTTACCGTGCGGACGGCATCATCTTTTCAACCCCGACCGGTTCCTCGGCCTATGCACTTTCAGCGGGCGGCCCCGTCATGGAGCCCGATCTCTCGCTGATCGAAATGAACCTGATCTGCCCGCATTCGCTGTTTGCGCGGCCGATGCTCTTTGCACCGCGCCGTGAGATCAGCGTCACATACCGCGGTGCAGGCGGCGGCGGCCTTTCCGTCTTTGTAGACGGCGCAAAAACAACCGTTTTACGCAATATGCAGTCCTTCACGGTCACCTGCTCGGAACATGCGATGCCGTTTGTGGACTGCAAAGGACATGCATTCTATGATGCATTAAACGGTAAACTGATGCAGCCGCTCAAGAAAACAGAGTGATTCTGCGGAATCCTCAAAAGGACGATTATCACCACAGAATCAGATCAGACATAAAGGAGAGCGATACAGTTGGCAAATGCAAGACATGAGATGATCTTACAGCTCATTCAAAAACAAGACATCAGTACGCAGGAGATGCTGCGCGATCTGCTGGAGCAGAACGGTTTTTCCGTCACGCAGGCGACCATTTCCCGCGATATCCGGCAGCTCAAGCTGCGCAAACGGCGGACCGCATCCGGGCTGAGCTGCTATGCTAAAGCTCCGACGGCTCCGGCCGCCCCGACCAATCTGCTCGCGGATGTTGTCGTAAAAATCGACTATGCGATCAATATGGTCTCGGTATCCTGCCATGCAGGCTCTGCACCGGCTGCCTGCGCAGTCCTCGACCGGATGCAGCTTCCCGAAATCGTCGGCACCATTGCCGGTGATGACACGATCTTCATCCTGACACGCTCGGAGGCAAGCGCAAAGCAACTGATCAAAATGCTCGAATCCCAGATCTGGGGGTAAATAATGCTAAAGGAACTCTCTATCGAAAATCTTGCCGTCATTGAATCCGCAGTCATTCCGCTCGCGGACGGATTCAATGCCTTTACCGGCGAAACCGGTGCGGGCAAATCCATTCTGATTCACGGCATTCAGGCTGTACTCGGACAGCGGACCAATAAGGATCTCGTCCGGACAGGCTGCAAAAAAGCCGTCATCACGGCAGTCTTTTCTCCGCTGAAGGATGAAACGAAGGCTGTGCTTGCAGAATACGGATATGAAACGGAAGATGATGAACTGCTGCTGACACGCGAGATCTCTGCGGACGGCGGCAGCATCGGCAGAGTCAACGGAAAATCAGCACCGGCGGCGCTTCTGCGTGCGCTCGGTGAAACACTCGTCAATATCCACGGGCAGCATGACAATCAGATCCTGCTGCGCCCGGAACGGCATCTGGATGTCCTCGACAGCTTCGGCGGGGATACTTCTCTGCTAGAACAATATGCACATGAATTTCAGCAGCTCCAGAGCTGCGCGAGGTCGCTCAATCAGCTCAAAAAAGCAGAACAGGAGAAAATGCAGCGCCTGCGCACCTTGCAGGAAACGATCGAAGAGATCGGCGAACTCGATCCGCAGCCGCAGGAGGATACGCTGCTTGATGAACAGTATCATGCAGCGGCGCGTGCGGAAGATACCGCAGAGCTTGCCGGCGGGATTTGCAGAATGCTGACCGACGGCGACGAAAATCTCTCGGATGCACTCGTCACCGCGATCGACCAGCTGAACCGGCTTGCGTCTGCCGCACCGGATGCCGCTGCGCTCTGTGAACGGCTCAAAGCGCTCAATATTGAACTGCGTGATATCTCGGATGAGGTCAGCGCATATACGACCGGACAGCTTTCTCCGGCCGAATTTGCAAAGCTCAATGAGCGCCGCAATGCTGTCAATACCATTGCGCTGCGCTATCATACCGACGCGGACGGTCTGCGCGAAATCTACGCAGATGCTGTCAAAGAGGTCGAAGCAATCGAATCGGATTCCAATCTGCTCCGGCAGCTGACCGATGAACGTGCCGAGCGTCTGCACCGCGTCACGGAACTCGCAAAGCAGCTGACTGCATACCGCACCAAACTCGGCGAAGAATTCTCCCGCAGAGTCGGTGAAGAGCTTGCGTATCTCAACATGCCGCGCGTAAAGCTCTCTGTCGAACTGACACAGGGCAAGCTGACGCCGAACGGCATGGACCATGCAGAATTTCTGATTTCAGCGAATCCCGGCGAGCCGCCGAAGCCCATTGCGCAGATCGCATCGGGCGGTGAGCTCTCCCGTATGATGCTCGCGCTGAAAGCCGTTCTCGCGGAACGAGATGCGATTCCGACGCTGATCTTCGATGAAATTGACACCGGTGTCAGCGGCAAGGCTGCACAGAAAATCGGCCTGAAGCTCCGTGCGCTTTCGCAGCATCATCAGGTGATCTGCGTCACGCATCTGGCACAGCTTGCAACACAGGCGACGCATCATCTGCTCATCGAAAAACACAGCACCGAGACTTCAACCAGCACCTCTGTTTCGGTTCTGGATCGTGCACAGCGGATCGAGGAAATCGCCCGCATCATGGGCGGTGACGATCACTCCGCGCTGCTCCTGCAAACGGCAGAGGCTGCGCTCGATGCTGCACAGGAATCCGGGCAAGGGGGGCGCAAATGAATACAGATCATTTCAGCGAGGTCTTTCAGCAGATTGTCGATCAGAAAGCTAAGGCCGCGTTACCGCCTCCCAAACCGCGCTTTGCAGGCATTGACATCGTCAAGATTCTTGCCTGCTTTCTTGTTGTTGCGGTACACTTTTTCCGGAATTCTGAATTCTATTCCATGCCGATTACGCCAGGGATCAGCATTCTCGCAATCTACGGCAGGTTTTTCACATTCAACTGCGTCCCGCTTTTCATGATCACGACAGGCTTCCTGATGAAAAACAAGCAGCTCAGCGGCAAATACTATCTCGGTATTCTGCGCGTGCTGTGTATTTACATCGTAATCAGCCTGATCTGCGTCATATTTAATAAGCATTATTTTCATCTGTCATATACAAGCTGGCAGGTTGTCCGCGGATTGTTTATGTATTCCGATGCGCAGTATGCGTGGTATGTCGAGTATTACTTCTCAATCTTTCTGCTGATTCCGTTTCTCAATGCCGGCTATCAGGCAATGGAAACCCGCGGCAGGAAAACAGCGCTGCTCGCAACGGTCATTCTGCTGACCATGATCTCCCCGACATTCTATATCGGAAATGTCCGTGCAGATCAGATCCGGATTTTCCCCGGTTATTTTGCCCGCTGCTACCCGATCGGCTATTATTTCATCGGAGCCTATATCCGCGAATTCCCGCCGAAACGCGATCTCAAGCACAAAATGGTATATGTGATCGTGCTGCTGTTTTCGCTGATCTATGTCTCAACGATGACATTCTGGCAGAGCCTGAAAAATGAGGAAAAGAACTTCACATGGCTTTCCTGGCACAATGACGATTACGCTGCATGGCCGACGGTTGCCATGAGTACAATGCTCTTCCTGCTGCTCTTTGATATCACGATCAAAAAGCCGCGCACGGCGAAGATGCTCTCAACACTCAGCAACGCGACTTTCGCAGCTTATCTGATCTCCTATGTGTTCGACTGCATCGCCTACCGGCACCTGAATGAATCCGTGAAAGAAATTCCGAAGCGGTTCTGGTTTGCGCCGCTGGTCGTTCCGTTTGTGTTTATCTGCTCCATGCTCAGCGGCCTGCTGATTGAACGGATTTATGAGCGTGCAGATCAGCATCTCCGCGAAGATCTCGCAGCGATCCGCAAGCGCCGTACCCGCAGAATTCCGCCGAATCCGTCCTGATTTCAGCAACGCACCGTCAGCAGGCGGTGCGTTTGTTTTCGCTGTTTCAAACAAATCATTCGTTTCCAATTTGTGCATATTAACCGTTACACCAAAATAAAAAAATTTTCATTGTTACAATTCGTAGATTCACCTATTGACTTTTTTGTGCAAAAATGATAGTATACAATTAGAAAGTATGGCCCGTATTCCTGTCTGTTTACCGAAAGGAGGAATTATTATGCAATCCGTTACCAAACGTATCACAGCCGCTCTTGCAGCCTGCCTGCTGACCTTCACCTGTCTTGCACCGGCTTCAGCCGCAGCGGAAGAGAATCCGGCAAAGCTTTTCGG
>CAMNFV010000027.1 GCA_946537515.1 uncultured Ruminococcus sp.
GCAATCCAGACTGACGAAAAAGGAGGGCACCTTATGCAGGAATTATGCCTCGGGTGCATGAACCCCGCAGCGGAAACGGAAGTTTGCCCGCATTGCGGATATGTCAAGGGTACACCGGCCAAAGAGCCGTATCATATCGAACCGGGCACGATGCTCCGGCAGTATCTGATCGGAAAAGTACTCGGCTACGGCGGTTTCGGCGTGACCTATCTCGGCTTCGATACGAAGCTCAATCACAAGGTCGCGATCAAGGAATATCTCCCCGGTGAGCTCGCGACCAGAATGCCCGGCGATATGCATGTCACGATCTATTCCGGCGAGAAAACGCTGATGTTTGAGACCGGCCGCGACCGCTTCACCGATGAAGCGCGGCGGCTTGCGAAATTCACATCGGAGCCGGGCGTCGTTTCAATCCTCGATGAATTCGACGACAACGGTACAAGCTATATCGTCATGGAATTTCTTGAGGGTGAGAATCTCAAGACCAGACTCAGCCGTGAGGGCAAGCTTACGCCGGAAGAAGCGATCCGGATCATCACGCCGATCCTCGATGCGCTGACGGCCGTCCACAGCAAGGGCATCATTCACCGCGACATCTCGCCGGATAATATCTTCCTGACGAATGACGGGCGCATCAAGCTGCTGGATTTCGGCGCGGCGCGCTATGCGAGCAGCAATCAGAGCAAGAGTCTTTCTGTCATCCTGAAGCCCGGCTATGCCCCCGAGGAGCAGTACCGCTCCCGCGGCGAACAGGGCCCCTGGTCGGATGTCTATGCCTGCGCGGCGACCTTCTATAAGATGATTACCGGCATCACGCCCGAGGACGCCATGGAGCGCACGATCAAGGATGAACTCAAACCGCCTTCCAAGCTTGGTATCAAGATCGACAAGCGCTTACAGACCGCGCTGATGAATGCGCTGAATATCTATAAGGATAACCGGACGCAGACGCCTGCGGAATTCAAGGAGCAGATCAGCGGCAATGCGGATGTCGTGCGGCTGCGCAATACGCATAAGCTCATGGATATCGGCAGCTGGAAGCCCTGGCATAAGGCGCTGCTCGTGACGGTCGTCGGCGTACTGGCTGTTGCGATCGGACTCGCAGGCTACTGGGCGATGACCGGTGAAATGCCGGCAGCGCTTCAGGTTTTGCAGGATGACTCCATGACGAATGTACCGGATGTCATCAACTGCAATGAGGAACAGGCGCTCTCGCTCGTCAGCGGCGCCGGTCTGACACCGATGATCATGAACGGCGATTATTCCGAGACCATTGATTTCGGCATGATTGTCAATCAGAATATCCCGAGCGGCCGTTCCGTCCAGAGAAATTCCTATCTGGAACTGGTCATGAGTCTCGGCCGCCGCAAGCTCGATCTCGAAGATATGACCGGTAAATCCGGCGATGAGGTCTATCAGACGCTGACGCAAATGGGCTTCAATGTCACCTTGCAGGAGCAGTATTCCGGTTATGCGGCCGGAACCGTCTGCCGGCAGGAGCCGAAGCCCGGCGCCTATGAATACGGCTCGGATGTCATCATCGTTGTCTCGCTCGGTATTGATCCGAACAGCATCGACAAGAATGTCACATTCAAGCTGGAAGACTATGTCGGCCGCCGGTTTGATGAGGTTCAGAAGGAACTCGAAGCGGCCAGAATCACGATCCGCAAGGAAACAGTCTACGGCAAGCAGCCCGAGGGCACGATCATTTCGCAGAGCGTTGCGGCCGGTACCGAGGTGCATCAGGGCGAAGAGATCCGGATGACGGTCTCGCTCGGTGAGCAGACGGTTCGCCTCGGCAATTACTATGCGCAGAATCTCGAAACGGTTCTCGCAGATCTGCGCCGCAGCGGCATCGAAGCGACATTTGAATATGTCAAAAATGACGTATTTGCAAGAGATCTGATCGTTTCGCAGTCGCCGGATCCCGATACCGTCGTGCTGCCGAGTACGGCAAAGGTCGTGCTGTATGTCAGCGAGGGCAGAGAGCAGGCAAATGTTCCGTCTGTTCTGAATCTCAGCCGCGCCGACGGCGTCAAGCGTCTGCGCGATGCCGGATTCCTTGTCAATGAGACAGAGAGCTTCAGCGATACCGTCGCATCCGGCAGGATCATGGAGCAGAATCCGTCCGGCGGCACAGCCTATCTCGGACAGACGATCCAGGTCGTCGTCAGCAAGGGCAAAGCGAGCGTCACGCCGACATCTGTCTCGCTCAGTCAGTCCAGCCTGACGCTCTATACCCCGTCGCAGAGCAGCGGCGTGCAGCTTTCCGCGACTGTTCTGCCGGAAAAGGCAGATGACAAGCGCGTACTCTGGAGCTCGGATAATCCGAAGGTCGCAGCGGTCTCCGCAGACGGCCTTGTCACGGTAGCCGGCACCGGCAGCGCAACGATCACCGCAAAGACCAATACCGGCAATGTCTCCGCATCCTGCAAGGTGACGGTTCGCAGACGCGAAATTGAATCGGTCAGCATCGCCCGCGCCGCAGAGATCACGGAGTATTATCAGGATGATACCCTTTCGACCAGCGGTCTCGAACTGCTCGTGAAGTATAATTCCGGCGAGCAGGAGACAGTCCGCAGCGGCTTCAGCGGCTCACCGACCAAGCTTTCGACGGTGACGGATAAGCAGGCGATCACCGTCAGCTATCAGGATCATACAGTCAGCTATCACGTCAGAGTCCGCGCAAGTGAACTGCAATCCATTGAAGTCAGCAAAATGCCGAATAAGAAAGAGTATTACATCGGAGATCAGCTCAATACGAGCGGGATGCAGCTGCGCGCTGTCTATTCCGGCAGGACCGAAACGCTGGAGAGCGGCTTCCTCTGCTATCCTTCGACGCTCGATCAGATCGGTGAGCAGACGATTACCGTTTCCTATAACGGCAAGCTGACAAGCTTCGCGGTCAAGGTCGGACAGCCTGCGGTCTCGACGCTCAGCGTCACCAGCTGGCTGCACGGCACCGATACCTATTTTGTCGGGGATTCCCCGAATCTTGGCGGCTTAAAGCTTCAGGCGACCGGCTCCAACGGCTACAAATGGGATGTCAGCGGCGGCGGCATCACCGTTTCGCCGGAAACATTTACCCAGGCCGGTGAGCAGGATGTCGAATTCAGCTACGGCGGCAAGAAGGTCGCGCAGAAAGTCAATGTTGCGAAGGTTGAGCTCGATTCCATTGAGATCCGGACGCTCCCGCTGAAAACAAATTATCAGGTCGGCGATACCCTCGAAACGGGCGGCCTCTCGCTGACGGCAAAGTATAACAACGGAACCGGCACCGCGATCGACAGCGGCTTTGAATGCTCGCCGTCGCTGCTGCGGACAGCCGGTGAACAGAAGATCACGGTCAAGTATCAGGGCAAGACGCAGACCTTCACGGTCAATGTCACGGAGAAATCCTATCTGACCGGTCTTTCGGTTGTATCGCAGCCGGAGCGCCGCGTCTACGAGGTCGGTGATACGGTCGATCTCAGCGGACTTGTCCTCGAAGCGACCTATTCCAACGGCACGAAGAAGTCGATTGACAGCGATTATACCGTGCGCGACAATGTCCTCAATGAGGCGGGCGTCCGGACGGTCTCCGTACAGTATACAGAGGATACCGTGACGAAGGTTGAGCTCATCACCGTTTACGTCATTGATCCGGTATCGAATACCTATGACGGCGCGGCCTTCTGTGCCGACAGAATCAGCGGCCATGCGGGCGAGACCGTTGCCTTCCGGGTGCATCTCTTCAACAATCCGGGCTATGCAGCGGGCGGTTTCTCGCTCTATTATGATACGGCGCTCGTACCCGAAACCGATGACAGCGGCAAGCCGAAGGTCGGAAGAGGCAGCGCCCTGGATGATGTGACGCCGGCCTTTGTTCTGAATGCAGAGCAGGGAATGCTCGGCTGCGGCGCAATGGGAACAGAGAATGAAACCGATGACGGCGAAGTGTTTACCTGTTACTTCACGATCCCGGCGGATGCAGCGCCCGGTACGATGTACAAATTGCGGCCGGAGGTTGACAGGTTCACAAGTATTGATATGGTCTCCAATCCGATTTCGGTTGATGCGGGCTATATTCTGGTTGTACCGTGATTATGGTGAAAGGATGATTGGATGTTTACATCTGCAAAAAAGATGCTTTCCGCGGCAACGGCAGCGGTACTCTGCGTAACAGGGATGTCATTCCCGGCGCAGCAGCCGGAGCCGGTTCAGGCTTACGGCACGCAGGCACCGGTTTCTATGCGGTACCCGACGGTTACGATGGATTATGCGGAGAGCAATAACGGCAGCTATTACGGCGGACAGCGCTTCGGTGCGGGGCAGATTCCGGCCGGCAGGGGATTTTATGTCGAGGAAGCGGCTTCATCCGGAAGCTATGGCGCAAGCGCCGTGAATGAACTGCGGAATGATTGCGTATTTGTCGGTGATACGGTATTTACCGGCAGCGTCTACAGCAACAATCATGTTAATCTGGATTTTCAGAATCCCGGCGAAGGACTGACGGTTTACGGAAATTTAAAAGCGGGGAGTGCGTTCAATGTAAATGCGTCCTGGGACAGCTTTCAGAAAGTAAATAACAATATCAAGGCTTTGTATCAGGAGATTCCGTATATTTATGTAGACGGTATTTTTTCCAGCACGTTTCCGAATGCGCTGGAATTCGGCGCGCATGAAACGGCAGAACAGGATATCCGCACCGTGGCGCCGGTCAATATCTATGCAGGTGCTATGCAGCTGACGCAGGATACACGGTATTACGGCAAGGGCGATATCTGTCTGTATGATCCGGCACTCGACTCCACGCTGAGCTGTACGGTGTTCCGGCTCCGGGACTCAGAGTATCCTGTTATGCAGACGCCGGCAATGGATGAACAGGCTGAGCCGACCGTAGAAACAAGACTCGGAAACATTTACTGCAACAATAAAAGCCTGACCATTGGTTCGCGCGATCAGGAGACCGTCATCAACGGCGATCTGGTCTTTGCCAATCCGGAAGGTGTGCTGAATATTACCGGCTGCCTGGAGGTTTACGGAGATATCATATGTGCCGGAACCATGAATGTTCAGAGAAACAGACAGGATGATGTGCGGGTGCATGGCCATATCTATACGTATTCCGGCGAATGGATGACGGATATGGATATGTATGCATGGTATGACGGAGAACCGGAAAGAGTCTTTCATGATGAGACCGGGGTTTATTTTTCAGACGATCCCGGCATGATCCGTGAGGATATGGACCGTTTGCTTTACGGTTCGGAGATGCAGTCGGAGACACCGTATCATTATGCATTCTTCCCTGTCAATGCCAGAAAAGAAAACCTGCTGGAGCAGTATGTCCGCTGGGATCTGGCTGCTGGTTCAATGGACGAAGCGCAGGAAATGCTCATGAATGATCCTGAAATACAGGCCGGGATTGCCCGCGGACAGGAATGGCAGATCATAAAGGCTGAGGGCATCGGCGGAAATAGATTTGCCCCGGTGTGTGAGGGAAGGGGCTATTATCGCGGCTGCATCCCTTCCGGCATTCCGCTGACGTCTGATATGCTTAGGGAAAATTACGGAGCGCCGTATCGTATCATTGCGGATGAAGCAGAATTCAAAGCAACATATCCGGAAGCC
This sequence comes from uncultured Ruminococcus sp., assembly GCA_946537515.1. Classification (GTDB taxonomy): domain Bacteria; phylum Bacillota; class Clostridia; order Oscillospirales; family Ruminococcaceae; genus Firm-04. The sequence continues at coordinate 5,614 of CAMNFV010000027.1, forward strand.
GGACAGGTTTCCTATACTGAGCAGGATGTAAGACGTTCCAATGTCAGATTCTTTTCTTGTGATTATTCCGGCGCCGAAAGAGAATGGAATATCGAATCTGTTCCGGTCATCACGCAAAGCTGTACGCTTACGCCGCGGTTCGGAGACGGTTCGAGGGAAAACTTCATTTTTATTGATCCGCGGGCAAACAACTACGATGAGCAGAACCCGATGGCGATTCTGCTGGATCTCTCGCAGTGCAATCCGAATAATCCGCTGACAATTCTGGTCAATAATAATACTGACTATCACATGAGCGGCAGCGGGTATGACTATACATCTCCGATGCCTGCGGCAGTTTCAGCGCAAGAGAGCGGCGCCGTTCTTCCCGGCAGGCAGGATGTTCTGATTTTCCTGAAACCGCCTGAAAGCAGCTACGGGATGCCTTCGTTTATGATGAAGAATTTCAAACTCGTGACGACCGGCGCGTATTCGATTACCCAGACGGAAGAGAAAACGCCGGTGATCGGAAGTCCGTCCTATGCGTTGCTGACAGATCCGGAATCGGATGATGTTCTGAGCGGAAATCCGGATATTTACAAATATCAGTATATTCCGAATGTGACGCTGTTCGGCCAGATAGATGCTGCCTATTCATTCCAGAACGGCGCACTCTTCAATGCGAATATCTGTATGCCGGGATCAGATCTGATCAATACATTTTCTGTGCTGCCCTCTATCAATGTAGAATACCGGGAGTATCCGGAGAATGCTCTGCCGGCAGAGACTTACTATTCCCCGAATCTGGGACTGAAATCCCTGGGCACAATGACGGTCCGCAGCTACAGCAGCACAAACGGCGGAGATATCGTCGGCCTGCCCGACCGCAACCGCCCGCTTGCAGAGCCGAAGGTGACGCGTCAGGGTATATGCGGTGCAGAGGGCGACAATCTGGTCTATATGTTTGATGAAACCGCCGGGATTCTGACGATTGACGGCAGCGGCGAAATGGCAGAGGCAGCTGCGCTGGAGTGGCAGAATGATCCGATGTTTGCAGGAGCGATCCGGTATGTCAATCTGCCGGGCGGTCTGGAAGCGCTGCCGACGAATGCCTTTGCAAACTGCATCAATCTGGAAGGCGACATGATTCTTCCGGCAAGTGTCGAGCAAATCGGCAAAAATGCATTTTCCGGATGCAGCAAGCTTTCGATGCTGCGCATTGAAAACCCGCTGTGCCTGATTGATGAACCCGGTCTGGACAGCGGCACCGTGATTATGGGATACCGCAATTCTACGGCGCAGACCTATGCAGCCGCAAACGATTATGTGTTTGTAGCGATTGATCCGGAAGAGACAACGGAATCGAAGCCTTCTGTCACGACGGTGACATCTACGACAAAGGCGCCTGTTACCGCGACAACGACAACAATCAGCAGCGAGACCACGAAGTCTACTGCGAAATCTACTGAAACAACGACAACAGTTTCGACAACAGCAAAACCCGTCACGACAACCACTACGACAGTTTCGACTGCAAAGCCCGTCACCACAACCACCACGACAGTTTCGACTGCAAAGCCCGTCCCCACAACGACGACGGTATCGACGACAAAGAAGCCTGTCACCACTACAACCACAACGGTATCGACAACGAAGAAACCCGTTACCACAACGACCACGACGGCTTCGACAACGAAGAAACCCGTTACTACAACGACCACAACAGCTCCGACAACAGCGAAACCCGTCACCACAACAACCACGACGGCTTCGACAACGGCGAAACCCGTCAACACAACGACGAAGCCCGTTACCACAACAGCGAAAACAGTTACTACAACATTGACCTCGCGCACAACCGTCAGCACCGTGACAACAACTGTTCCGAAGCCGATACCGCCTGCATTGAAGCTGAACGGAACCTGCGGCGATGAGGGCGACAATGTGACATGGGAACTGAGCAGAAACGGCATAATGCTGATTTCCGGCAAGGGCCAAATGCAGAATTATACGGCGTATGAGGAAACGCCGTGGGCCGATTGCCGCGATATGATCGAAAAGATCACGATTGATGACGGCGTGACAAATGTCGGCAGCTATGCCTTCAACGACTGCACAGAGCTGTACTCGGTTTCTCTGGCGAAAACCTGTACGCGCATCGGCAGCCATGCCTTCAGCGGGTGCAAACGACTGAAAGCGCTGATTTTACCGCAGCAGCTGACAATGCTCGATTCCTATGCATTTGACGGCTGCACCAGGCTGGACTACGCGGAGCTGCCGGACAGCCTGACGCGAATTGACGGCTGGGCGTTCCGTAATACAGCCCTGGAATCCGTGACCGTTCCGAAGAATGTCGCTTCGATCGGAAACGATGCTTTTTCCGGCTGTTCCAAACTGAAAACGATCACGATTCTGAATCCGGAATGCAAGATCGCAGACTCGGAAAATACCATTCCGGAAGGTACCGTGATTTCCGGCTTATCCGGTTCGACGGCACAGCAATATGCAGAAAACTACAAGCGCGAATTTGTCCGTCTGGATGCGGAAACAACGGTATCCACACAGACGACTGTGACAACGACCGTGACGACTGTCACGACCGCACGCACAAGTGAAACCACGCGCTCCGAATCAACCGCGAAAACGGATTCTGCGAAGGAAACGACTGTCACGACAACGACAACTGTTACCGTCAAGACCGTGACGACAACGACACTTGCGCCGACCGATACGCAGAAATCTCCGGTCACGACAACATTGACAACAATTTCTACGCAGACGACAGCGAAGACGAGTGCGCCTGTGAATACCGACACAACGGCATCCGTTCCGGCTTCGGCCACATCCGGTACGACGGATACGACCGCATCCGAAACCGCGGCACCGACTGTCCCCGGCACGACCGATACCCATACGACCGCGCAGAGCACATCCTCGGAGCGGACATCCGGTACATCCGGGACGACTGCATCTTCAAGTACATCAGGCACATCGGGTACCTCTGCAACGTCCGGTACTTCCGGGACATCCGGTACTTCGACCGGCACGACGGATACGCAGACCGGAACCATGCCGACGAAAGCCCCGACCACATCGCAGAAAACCGATACAACCCCGGCCGTCACCGTGACAACGGAAACGACGCAGAAAACAGCCGCTTCCTCGGAATCGACCGGCGAAACAACAGCAGATACGACAAAATCAACCGAAACAACAACGACCTCTGCTTCCGAAAAGCAGGAGACAACGACTGTGACGACAATCAGCACCGCGCAGAGCGTGCAGTCCGGTTCTTCTTCGGATTCGACCGCGAAAACTACCACGACAATCCTTTCTGAAAGTACGGAATCTGTCCCGGCCAAGACAACTGTATCGACATCGGAAACGACCGTGAAAACGGAAACCGAAACAGAGCCGGTCAGCACGACCGATGATACCGCCGAAACAACGGAAACCACGACGGAAACCACGCGCCCGACGGAGACTGAATTGACGGAAACCGACACGACGGATTCCGAAATCACAGACACCGAAACAACCGAGAGCGTCACGCAGGATACTGCGACCGAACCGGAATCGACCGAGCCGCAGGAAACAACGACCGTTACAGTCGCGGATGCGGCCTTTGTATTCACGCTTGCGGAACAGTTCAACTGCCATTCGCAGGAGACCAGAACCTTTGCGGAGATCGGCCTCTCGCCGTATTGTAAGCTGCTGGTCAGGGGCGGCATCTATGCCATGAACGAAGACGGGCAGTATCTGGATGCGGACGGCAATGTCACGGAAGAAGCTGTCATGCTCGAAGCATGGGAATATGATGTGCTGGATTGGTTCACGATCAATGCTGATATGGATTCGCCGCAGAAGATCTGGAATCAGGAAACCGGCGCACATGCACATGCATATCGCATTTCTTTGTCGGCAGCAATGGCGGATTTCCGCAGCCGGGAAGAAAACGGCGAGCTGCCGGAAGGCGTGACGGATATGCTCTTCCGGAGCGGTGATACGATCAGTTTCGATATCCCGGTTTATATCGGTATGCTGGGCGACTATAATCTGGACGATCAGATCCGCGCAGACGATGCACAGCGCGCGCTGCGTTCTTATGTGGATTCTGCGCTGATCGGCAGCGAATTCAAGCTGCTTGCGGCGGCGGATCAGCCGGATGAACGGTATCGCACATCGCTCGTGCAGTATCTGGTCGGCGCGGTCAATGATGACGGCAATCTGGATGCTGCGGATGCACAGCTGATTCTTTCCTATTATATTGAGCATCTTGCTGGCCATACGGACAGAACATTTGCCGATGTCCGTCAGCCGGAAGTGACGCTGAACAATTCTGAACTGATGCTGAATACAGAGGGCGAAAGCCGGACATATCAGCTCACGCTCTATTACGGCGGCGCGGATACACCGGTCTGGAGTTCTTCTGATCCGGCGATTGCAACCGTATCGGATGACGGCCTTGTGACTGCGAAAACAGACGGCCACACGCTGATTACGGTTCGTACCGCACGCGGCATCGCGTATTGTCAGGTCATCGTCGGGAATGCAGAACAGTATCCTGCCGATTCTGACTGACGGCACATCAGAGCGAAAGGAAGTGGTTTTATGAATACGATAAAACGGGCTGCGGCCGGATTTTGCAGTCTGATCGTTCTGCTCGGAAATGCCGGACTTTCCGCAGTATGCGCGGCGGACCCGGAAGCTGTGCTGATCAAAGCGGACCAGATCGAGACAGAGCCCGGCGAAACGGTTTCATACAGCATCAGTCTGGAAGGACTGGAAGCGGCGGGCGGCTATGCGGCAGGCGGTATTTTGCTGACCTATGATGAAAGCCTTGAACCGGAAATTCTCGGCGGGACAGTCGATGTCCCGGTCTATGAGACAGGCAAGGCAGCGGCAGGCATGACGGCCTTTGCATCCGCGGATCCGGAAAAGCATACGATTGCGGCCGGTACAATGGGCGATGCGCGCTGCACCGCGGACGGTACCTATATGACCTTCCGGTTTCATGTTCCGGAAGATGCAAAGCGCGGCGATATCTATGCGGTTCATCTGAAGGTCGATCAATGGCTGGACGAAAACGGCGATGCATTGCCCTTTCAGACAGAGGACGGCTGGATCAAAATTGCACCGCCGCCGCGCAGCGGAAGCTGCGGCGAAGATCTGCGCTGGACGCTGAATGATGCGGGCGCGCTGACAATTACCGGTACCGGCTTTATGGAGAATTATTCGGATGATGATTCTGCGCGCAGCCCCTGGTATGAGCGGCGTGATGAGATCAAAACGGTTTCGATCAGCCCGTCTGCCGAATATATCGGTGACTATGCATTTGCGGATTGTACGGCGCTGGAAACCGTGACGCTGCCGGAATCGGTCGGCTCGGTCGGTACGCAGGTATTTTCCGGCTGTGACGCGCTGAAGGATATTTATATCCGGAATGATGAATGCGCGATTGCGGGAGATACCATTCCCGATACGGTGACGCTTCACGGCGCGGAAGGTTCTTCTGCGGAGCGTTATGCTGCGGAAAACGGCCTCGCATTTCAGCCGATCACCGCGAAAAGCGAAACAACGACAACATTCACCGAAACAGAAAGCATCCGCACAACGACATCCACTACACCGCTGACATCGGATTCTGCGGGCAGCAGCAGTACGACAGAGACAAGCACCTCGCGTGTTTCTGCATCGGAGACAACCTCGCAGACCGTGCAGCAAACGACTTCATATTCGGAGACAACACGCACGACTTCGCAGACGGTATCGACGCTTACGCAGACAACCGTTTCTTCGGTCAGCAGCGCCTCGGTGACTGTGACCACAACGACTGTCACGAAGCCGACAGGGACAACTGTTTCGACTGTTTCGGGCGTGACAACATCGTCAACAGGAAAGTCTGTTACGACAACCGTATCGACATCGCGCTCTGCGGCGACGACTTCGACAACCGCATCTATCATACAGATCACATCGTCCGGCTCGACGCATACAACCGCCGAAACGACCGTGACGACATCTCCGGATACGCTGCCGGGCGACCTGAATCTTGACGGGTCTGTCAATGAATCCGACTTGACGCTTCTGAAAGCCTATATTGCAAAAACATCGGAGCTCACCGGGCAGGGCTTGCGGAATGCAGACCTGAATCTGGACGGCAGCGTGGATGCGAAGGATGAGGAATTGCTCAGCAAGACTGTTCAGGAGCAGACAAAACAGACGACATCCGGCACATCTTCCACCGAAACGACGGCTGCGGAGACTGTGACATCTTATGTGACAGAGCTGTCCATTGCGGTTGATCCTGCTTCGCAGCCGCGGTCTTTCCGGTTTACGTCCGAGGATCAGCAGCCATTGGACGGCATCAATGCGACGATCAGTCTGTTTCAGTATTGCGTGGACGCGGAGAATTATCTGCTCGATGCAGACGGCAAACCGCTGCTGACCGCAGAAGGCCGGAAGATTCAGTATGATCCGGCGGTGAAAATGACGGGCAATTCGATTATGGACCGTTCGTATATCGGAAAGCTGACGCCGAAGGAGGAGCTGAATTCACCGGCAAAGCTCTGGGAACAGGCGGAATCTCCGAAATCCGGCCAGTCGTTCACGGTGTATCTGTATTATCAGCCGGATGAGTCGGTCGATGCGATATTCCGGCCGGAAAAGCCGCTGGAAAGGGCCATTGCCTCTTATGATATCACGATTGATGAGGTGCTGCGCGGCGATGCAAACGGAGATCATTCCGTCGATTCCATAGACGCGACAATCGTGCTGCAACTCTATACGGCGGTTGAGCTGTCGTATCAGGATTTTGAAACACGGGAACGCGAAATTGACGGCAAAAAAGTGACGGAATACGCCGTGGGAATCAAGCCGAACGGCGAAACCAACTGGTCCAATGAAAGCGTATTTTACTATACCTGCGACATAGACGGCGACAGGAAAATAACGACTACAGACGCAATGACGATTCTGATTCATTATACCTCGAATGATCTGGCACATGTCCCGCTGACCTGGGAGGAAATCCTAAAAGGCACATAATATCATTACATGGACAGCGCACCGTGTTATAGCAGAACGGTGCGCTGCTGCTTTGTATTGACATTGAACTATATATTGTGTATAATAGAAAATGTTCTCCTGTTTGCACCGGCGAACATCTGAGAATAAAATGCTGCATAATGAGAAGAGGTAAAAATGGAATCAAAAACAAAAAAGAGATCAATGGTATGGATGCTTCTCCTGCTGTTCTTTCTGTCCTGGACATTGTTTTTCTGTATGCAGGGCTATCCGGACAATGATTTTTACAATATGGCATCTGCGGGCAGATGGGTCGTAGAACACGGCATCATGCGGACCAATCCGTTTTTTGTAGAGAAGGGCTGGCCGACTGTCTTGCAGCAATGGCCGTATGCAGCTGCGCTGTATCAGATCTATGCCTGGTTCGGAATCATCGGACTGAATATGTTTGTCTGGATTCAGGGCGTCATAATGGCTTCGCTCGGCTATGCATATATGCGGATACGCGGTGCGGCGCAGATGACTGCACTTCTCTCTGCACCGCTCTTTTGCGTGTTCATGGCGGGATATATCAACTGCCGTCCGGAGATGCTGAGCAATTCTCTGATTCTGATTCAGCTGATATCCCTTGAAAAATATGCGGCAGAGAAGAAACTGCGCTTTTTGCTGCCGATTCCGCTTGTCTTCTGGATTGAGGCGAATGTACATACGACATTCTGGGTATTCCATGTGCTGTTCCTTCTGCCGTACTGCATTCGATTCCCGAAGCTGCAAAACCGTACGATCGGCTGGAAGGCGGGACTCGGCGTTCTGGCTTGTTCTGTTCCGCTGGTTTTTCTCAATGTTTACGGTGCGCGTGCTGCGCTGCTGCTGTTCCATTCCGGTTCTGTCCGGAAAATTCAGATCGGAGAATTGCTACCGATTGACGGACTCAGTGTACACATGCTGTATTTTCTTTTTGGTGTATGTCTTTATTTTTATTTGTACCGGAAAAAGCTGCTGAATAATGTGACCGTCCCGCTCTTTTTTGTCCTGAGCGTACTGTATCTTGCAGCACAGCGCTGTATGATTCAGTTCTCACTCGTTCTTCTGATCATGATGGCGGATGCAGCAGTTTACCGCAGAAGCAAAGAGGACGAAATATGGGCGAAGGGGGAAGAATCGTTTCAAAAAAAGAAACGGTTTTATGTGCTGTCATCCGCATTTCTCATTGGAACGGCCTTGCTGCTGACGGTTTCGACTTGCAGCGGGAAACAGGGGCTGGATCCGAAGGATGATGAACTGACTCCGATCCATGCAACAGAATATCTTCTGGAACATGAGGATCCGAAAACCGTTAAGCTGTTTACGAATTTCAATAACGGCGGCTATATGACATGGCGCGGCTTTGAAAATATCTATATCGAACCGAAGACCGAGCCGTATCTGCAATTTGTCAACGGGAAAAAAGACGTGATTCTTGAATATAGTTCGCTGAAAAAGAAAATTTCCGCGGAAGAGATCGAGAAGATTCTTGCGCCCTATGATTTTGATTATTTCATTGTCGATCAGTTTCATCCGACGCTGATGTTGTATATGGATATGTCAGAGGAATATGAAGAAATCCTGGCGCAAAAAGATGATGTGCTCAAAAATGTGACGCGCTATAAGCTCTATAAAAAAGTGCGCCATGAAGCATAAGATCCGAACCTGAAATATGACAGTTTTCAGCGGATTTGTATCAGGCACGGTGCGCTGCCTTTTCGGGCGAAACAGTCACATGGGATGATTTGCTTGGAAAGAAGCCGCAGGGGCAGCCGCTTCCGTTCCTGACGAAGCTGAAAGAGTTTGTCGCAGAGGAAACGTGAATTATAATACCATTGCAGATAAAGCAATACCGCCGATCAGAAATTGAACCTGATCGGCGGTGCTGTTTGTTATAGGCAGACTGCCTTCTGATATCTGGAAATATCGGGGCTGATCTGTCATTGCATGGCATCAAGCTTCTTGAAGCTGCCGGAGAACGTAATGGTTCCTGCCTCAGCATACAGTTTTAATGTGACGTAACAGTATGTGACATCTTTTTTGAGTGCTTCCTGATATTTCAGTTCACCGTAGAAATCATTTCCGCGCTTGCTTTCAAACTTGATCAGTTTGCCATTATCGTCTTCTGATCCCTGAACGGAAGATGTATCAATATCAGTCTGTGGGCCGTCAAGCTTCGCTGTTTTCATAATGTCTACAACAAATGCTGAAAATTCGTCTGCGGAGCAGTCTGATATCTTTGCCGTCCATTCTGTCGGAGATGCGAGCGAATCCAGCTTGCCGGACACAGAAAATCCGTCATATCCCCATTTTGTGTACTGTACGATCCTGACATCCGGATCAAACGGGCTCTTGCCGGAGTTGTCAGCAGGTTTCTCTTCGCCGCTGTCGCCCGGTACGGAGAATGTGAAGCTGCCATCCGCTTTCAGTATAAAGCTTGCTTTCTTGGAATCACTGTGTATAGCCGGAACCCCACCGAAGGAACCGCTGAACGACATCTCAGCGGAGAGCGGCGTAATGCCGAACTCCAGTTCCGCCGTCTCTGACCGCGGACCGACATATTCCGGATAGCCGTTTTCCTCTGCACGGATATATTCAGCGACCGTCACTTCCACCTTCTTCGGATCAAGCAGATCAATGCCGAGCTCATCCAGCGGAATGACGACAGGTTTGTCGGATTTATTGAATTCGACTTCTTTGCGGAGCATGTCCTTTCCGCCGACCTTGAATTCCAGCAGGAAGCAGTCGGTCGTGCCGTCAGCGGAAAAGATACTCGGCGCTGATTGCAGCGTGACAGTCAGCGTATTCTTTTCGGGATCCAGCTCAACTTTCGGTTTGTCCGGTGCAACCAGATAACGCACTTCATAGCCGGATTTCCCACAGCTTCCGACACCCTGGAAAGAAAAGAACAGATAATTCGGCTGCCCCGGTTTGATTGCAAGTCCGCTTCTGGTCATTTGTCTGAGTTTATTTCCGGAAGCTGCCGACGTAAAAAAGAGTTCCAGATTCGGCAGCATACATTCCATGGTTTCATCCGGTTTCAGGAATACACACCATTCCTTTTCCGCTTCGCCGTACAGTCTGATCGGAGTTAAGGACAGATCTCTCGGCCGCATCTCCATATAGCTGAACGGCTTTTCCTGATATAAAAACAGTTTGCGGATATATTCCGGATAATCAATATTGGAACGTACCGATTCGAGATCGTTTATCCGTTTGACGATCGTTTTTCCGGTACTTTTCAGATAGCTGCGCCACTGATCCTCCAGCATTTTCATATTACCGGATTCACCGAATAATCCGCAGAAAAAGCCGGACATTGTTTTGCCGTACTGGCAGTAGTATTGCAGCATTTCCAGTGCGGAATATTTCATTCCCGATTTATTCTCAAGCCACAGGAAGAAATTGGAAAGCGTATAGCCTTCTGCGATCAGATGCTCCGATTTGACGCGCTGCAGATCAGAATGCAGTCCCCCGGAATACTGTGCATATTTTTCCTTTTCCTCTTTTGCCTTCCAATCCTCCGGGATCCAGTCGATCGCGCTCCAGATATGGTTATTGTCGATTGCGATTGCATAGGTCTCATAGTTCTCATTGATCTGACACTCATAAGGCGTCAGAGTCAGCCCGCGTTTGTCGTAATACGCGGCGCAATCCTGTTCCAGTATGATCGCGGATGTCTCAGAGAATTTCAGATGTTCGCTGCTGCTGCCGGGAAAATACTGATTCTGGAAAATATGGAACAGCTCATGGGTTGCGGTGATCAGAAGCTCATCGGCATTTTTCCGATTAAAATACTGGGAATCCAGAAGCTGCTCAACGTTTTTTCCTTCGGTCGGGACTGTGGGATCCCCGATGTTCTGGTCACGCTTTACGACCATATATGGATTCCGCCAGAATGCCAGAGATGACGGCGTGGAAGCATTTCCGAGATCACTGGTAGACAGACAATACAGAATATCGGGCTGATACCCCAGATCCTCGGCCTTTTCCTGTTTGATCATGAAATCATAGGCCGTTTCCATTTGACGCTCCAGCAGAAGCACATCAAGCGGCGGCTTTTCAGAATCAATCAGATCCTTTTGATAAGCCGCATTCTGGTCAAGCAGCTTCTTTTCCAGTTTTGCAGCCCGTCTTCCGATCTTGAATACGGTCGTCAGATTCGGATCCTCATCCAGTTCCAGCACGGCCTGATCCCACGCTGCGATCTGCGCATTATTGACAGCGGCATTGATGCGTGCCTGTCTTTCCTTGCTGATACTGTCTGCGGTCGAATACCAGATCAGGAAATGATCTGTTTTATATGTACGGAGACATTTGACCTCTTCGCTGTTCCAGATGTTTTTTTCCTGATCGACGATTTCGTTCATAACGGTACCGTAAAGGCACATGCAGGCGATATAAAAGACCACGCGGGAAGCAAGCAGCTTTCCGGCTACCATCAGCGCGCCGGAAATGACCACGCCGATGACGACGGCGCTGTTCTGATCGCTTTCCCAGCTCAGCGTATCGCCGTCTATGTTTGCTGCGATCCGGCAGAGACCGCCCTCATCGTCTACGCGGAACACGCAGATGCCGTCATAAAGCGAATCCGGGAGTTCCAGCTGTGTCAGATCATATTCAGAGCGGAATTTGCCCGGCAAATGATCGTCCGGTGACAGTCCTGCTTCAACCGACCAGCCGTCCACGACCAGCATTTCGTCTGTCATAACAGTCTCAACAAGCTCTTTTTCCTCATCAAAGCTCATGCGGGAAATTTTGAGCTGACCGTCGTAGGACAGCGCATTTTCCGGAACAGAGATTTTCAGGCCCTCAAAGGGCTCTTCTGTATATGCCTGACTGTTTCCGGCGGGCTTCCGGAGCGGCGGCTTTTCTGCCGCGACAGAAGAACTGCTGCCCTCATCCGTAAAATCACTTTCCTTCAGCCATGAAAACAGATCCTTGGCAGGAACCGGTTCCGCAGTTTGGATTTTCAGAAGCAGGAGCAATGCCCGCAGATCGGCCATATCAATGATGCCGTTTCTGTCCATATCCGCTGCGGAAAGCCCTTTCTCGGAAAGCAGAAATACACTGTCCTCAGCTGTATACCGGAGCAGAAGAACAGCATCGGAAAGCGAGCATCTTCCGTCCTGATTGAGATCGCCGTACAGCAAGCCTTCAATGACCGCACCGGTCGTCAGGACTTCCGTGGTTGTCACTGTTGTCGTGACGGTTGTCAGCGTTGTTTTCTGTACTGTAGTCCCGGCGGAATAAGAAGATACGGCGGTCGTTTCCCGCACAGTCGCAGCTGTCGAAGCCGTTGTCAGAACAGACTGCACCGTTGTCTGCACGGTTGTTGCCGTGGTTGGCTTTGTTTCTGATTGTGCTGACGTTGTGATCGGCGGCTGCTTGGCCGTGAAAGTGATCGACGCATCGCATCCGACATAGCTCGCATTCAGCAGAGAGGGCTCCGGCATTTCTGCGCCGTTTACGAACACCCTCACGAAATCTCCGAACTGATATCCTTCGGCTGCGGCCACAACGATCTTATACTTGTAGGTCACGCCTTCTTCAAACCGGTCAAGCCTTGATTCGGCCGGAAGCTTATCTTCTGCATTGTAGACCGGATTGCTGTGGATCATATGTGTGCCGTCCGACCACTGTTCGGTCAGGATCTGATAACGCGATGCATCACCGGACTGCGCAGTAAACAGCGGCTGATCGCCTGCATAAAAAGATGCTGTAACATTTTCGATCCAGACCTCATAGATTTCCTGGATGTCCACAGAAGCATCAGAGATCACAGCGGAAGCATCTGCCGCAGCGGCGAAAATCGGGATCCCGTTCAGATACGGAAGCAGGCCGCAGATACTCACAACGGCTGCGATCAGTGCGGATAATAATCGTTTCATACTTGAACGACTCCTTTCATATTTGATTTGCGGAAGAAACCTGACGGGATCTGTCTGCGGCCCTCTGATGCTGAAGCTTTGTGTCCGGTTTGATATATTGTTATATCTTATTATATCATAGGCGGTATCGTTCGTCAATGTGTCATATTACACATAAAAATGTTTATGATTTCTGTGTGAGATGTGATAAAACACCATTATGGAACCACATTTCTGATAATCAGTATTGCCCATGCAGAAAAAAACGCCATAGCGTTTCCGGCCGCAGCCAGAAATACTATGGCGTTATGTTTTTGAATCAGTCCGGGGTATCTGCATCATCGGTCACTCTGTATGCGCGGACGGTGACTCTGCTCTGTCCGCCGAGGGTACAGGTATAGAGCGTCAGGTCCCAGTCTTCCGACTGTCCGCTGAACATCTGCGTGACCGCGCCGCCGTCGATGATCTCCGTGCCGGATACCGCATAGGTATGGACGATTCCGGCGGTATCGGTGAACAAAATGCGGTCATCGGTCGTCAGGCTGCCGAGTCTGCCGAAATGCGACGGATAATTATGCGCGCAGATGATGAAATCATTGGTCAGCGCGGAACCGCTGTAACAGCAGGGCGATTTTTTCAGCGCCGGATAGCTCCAGCCGCTCTGTACCGGCAGCTCCAGCCCGAGAACCGGAATTTCGAGATATCCGCAGTATGCGTCAGAATTGATGACGATATCCGGGGGCGCAGTTTCGGACGCGGCGGTCGTGGTCTCATAGAGCGCAAACAAATCTTCACCGGTCGGGACCGTCTCCGTCACGGCGGTTGTCCCGGCCGGCTCCGGGATTTCCTGCCGGAGCGCCGAGAGCGTATCCGCAGCAGCAGCGCCGGCATTTTTCCCCTCACGAATATTGTATACGCAGAGCAGCGCGGCTGCGAGAATCATCAGGCAGCCGAGCAAAATCAGAACTTTCCAGACATTACTCTTCATCTTTCTTCTTTCCGTCTTTCACAGTAATGCCCGTGCCGATCAGCAGGACACCGCCGACCGATAGCGGCAGCACCGGCCACCAGAGCTGTCCGGTCTGGACGAGGCGCTCTTTCGTTGCCGTCGTGATTGTCGTTGTCGGGGGCGCTGATGTGGTCGTCGTCTGTGCGGATACAGTTGTGACGGTCGTTGTGACTTCCGTTGTCGGCTTATAGGAATTCCGGATCAGGTATTGCTGGCTGTTGTAGTCGATCATAACCTCATAATTGACCGGAATCTCGCGCTCCACGACCGTCCAGCTTGACGTAGCATCGAGCGATTCCCAGCGATACTGCCATTTATTTTCATCACTCAGCGTGACGGTATCACGCAGCGCGCCGTCCTCATAGAGATCGACCGTGACATTGACCGGCCGTGCAATATTGCCTGCTTCGTCATCGACCCAGACCTTTTTGACGATATAGTTTTTATCGAGGCTGCTGCGATTTTCCGCATAGAATTTCGGAAAGGCATCATAGCTGAGTCCGGTATCGCCGTCTTTGACTTCAAGCAGCAGGGTAGAGGGGAAATAGCAGATTTCATTGACCTGCAAGGTCTTGCCGACAGCGAGATACAGCCCGTTATCGAGCCCGTCAAAGACCAGTTCACCGTTTGCATCGGTTTTGCCCTGCGCGATCGGCTGCAATCCGGCTGCAATGACATAGCATTCGAGCGTTTTCGCGGCGGTATCGACGGCATCCGCGGAAAGATCACCGAGATCAAGGCTGTATGAGGCGAGCGCATCGTTGAAGCGGATTTCATTGCCGTCCCGCTCACCGATTTCATAGAGCGTCCACTGCACGCCCTGAAGAATGGTTTCATTCTGGCGGCAGGTGAGCGTGATTTTCTGATCCGCAGCGGCATCTGCGGTCTGCGGACGGATCGGCATCAAAAGGCACAGACCCGTCCCCAGCAGAACGGCAGCGATTCTCTTTATTTTGCTTTTTTGCATGATGATTCACCGTTCCTTTCGGTATTGTCAATGTAGGTTTTGCACGTATATGCGGAGATATAATGCTTCATCTTCGGCTTGCCCGCCGTTGCCCAGTAAATGATGAGCAGCAGGATCAGCGGAAGAATAATGAACGGAAGCACGATGATATTCTCGACCAGAACGGCATCTGCGGGGATGCGGATTATCTGGTCGGTTTCCTCATCGGATATGGTGTCGATGCGGTGCGCCCGGACGAGCAGCCGGTGCGTATTGATGCCGTAGGGCGTGCAGGTCAGCAGCGTGACGAGATCGCGCCCCGGCTCCGGCTGGAGTAATTCTGTCTCATGCGGCAGCACGACCGCATAGGATTCGACCTCATAGGTCAGCACTTCATCGAGCACAGAGATTGTGAAGCGGTCGTCCTCTGTCAGCTGATCGAGCGAGGTAAAGAGCTTTGCAGAGGGCAGTCCGCTGTGCGCGGAGATGACCGCATGTGTCCCCGCACCGCCGACCGGCAGCGAGGTTCCCTGCAAATGTCCGACGGCGATATTGAGCACTTCCGGGCTTGTGCCGTGATAGACCGGCAGATGCACATTGATTTTCGGGATGTCAATATAGCCGATGATGCCCGTCCCCGTGATATCGAGGATCTGGTCATATGCGGGGATTTCCTTATAATCCTTCAGCGGATTCGGAAGCTCCGCGAGCGCCTGATTATAGGAATGTGCCCTTGCAAAGAGCGCATCCTTGGCGGATGTATCGAGCTTGCCGACCGACTGCGTATACTGTTCGATGACTCTGGTCTGCGAGCGCTCGTTCCACCAGCTGCTGAAGATCGGATAGATGAACACAGCGATGCCGAACAGCATGACCATAACAAAAAAGAACGTCACCGCGCGGCTGGCAGCTTTGCGCGATATTTTCATGATGATTCTCCGAGCAGATGCGGCTGATCGAATGGATAAATCCGCAGCCGCACGACGCCGAGGATGTTCTCATCCGAAACGCATCCGAATGCAGATACGCGGCTGTCAACTGAAACGGCGCGGTTATCGCCCATGACGAACCAGCGGTTTTCCTTGACGGTATAGGGGAATTCGATGTCGCATTCTCCGAGAGCCGCTGCCTTGAGATAGGGCTCGGAGAGTGCTTCACCGTTCAGCAGGACGTTTCCGCTGCTGTCGAGTTCAATGACATCGCCCGCGACGGCAATGACGCGCTTGAGCAGAATCTTTTTATTATAGTAGAGCGCGATGATATCGCCGCGCTTTGCGTCCTGCATTTTATTGCACAGCACAATCTGTCCGCCGGAGACCGTCGGCTCCATGCTCGTGCCGGTTACGCGGATGACGGGCAGCAGCAGCGCGGAAATCAGCACGGCGGCCGCACCCGCGACCATCACAGAGCGCGCCGTATTCCAGAGCGTTGCCGCGAACATCTTTTTATAGCGCTTCCGGTTCAGGAGTCTGCGGAGCTGTGCAGCGGTCGGCAGATCGCTGAGGCTATCAAACTTCCGCATGATCTTCCTCCGGTTTCTTGGTCGCTTCGCCGGAGAGCAGCAAGAGTTTTGCACGCAGCTGATCATTCTCTGCTTTCAGCTCGTCCGTTTCTTTTCTGAGATAGTAGAGCATTTCGATGAGTTCGAGTTTTTTCAGTTTGCGGAGTTCTTTATCGGTCATAGCTGCCTCCAGACGGTTTCTTTTATGAAAACTGCGCTTTTCCTTTATTATACATCGAAAAATGATGCAAGTCAATCAATGCGGAAAATTCTGTCACATCTTCTAATTTATAGCTGTTTAATTCATGCAGAATGCCGTTTATGCACACACTTTTAACCAAAATAATCCGTCAAAATATTACTAACTGTAAAAATACTATTACAATACGGGTATTTGGCATCCAGTCAAGCGGCGCATTTCTATCCAAATTTCCTGCAACATAATACTTTTTGCGCGTTTCTGTAGGATTACACAAGAACGGCCTGTCAGAATTGTACAGGTTTCATTAAATTTAGAAAATGCGCAAAAAATCGCTAAAATGCATTGACTTTTTGAAATGTTAGTGATATAATTATACCATAAAACAACAGCAAGAAACAACAACAAAGGAAATCCTGACAGAACACAATTCCGGCGGGCAACCGCGAATAAGTTGTATCATTCAGGGTTGTATATTCCACATATGAAATATACAATCTGTAATTATTTATAGCCGGAAAATATCCGGCGTTGGTGATTGTAAATGACGGATAAAGAATTCCGAAAACTCAGCCGCACCGATCTGATCGAAATTATATATGAGTATCAGCGGCGCGAGCAGGAGATGCAGAAAGAAATCAACACGTTACGGGATGCGCTTGAAAAGAGGGACTTGAAAATTCAGGAGGCCGGGTCGATCGCTGAGGCGGTCGTCCGGCTGAATGAACTCTTTGAAACCGCCCAGAAAACTGCCGATGAATATGTCGAGCAGGTTAAGAAACAATGTGATGCGGCCGCAAAGGCTGTGACAGAGGCAGCGTCTCAGCCGGAATCCGAACCGGAACCGGAGAAAGCACCTGAAGCGGAACCGGAAACGGTATCTGAGCCGGAGCCTGAACCGATTCCGCAGACGG
>CAMNFV010000028.1 GCA_946537515.1 uncultured Ruminococcus sp.
GTGCATGAGGTCGGCTTCCGCAATGCGCTGACCAAGACGATCAACGAATACGGCAAGAAATTCGGCCTGATGAAGGATGACGCAAAGCTCATGGGCGAGGATGTCCGCGAGGGACTGACCGCGATCATCTCCGTCAAGCTGACGGACTGCCAGTTTGAGAGCCAGACAAAGGTTAAGCTCGGAAACCCGGAAATCAGGCCGTTTGTTGAGCAGACAGTCTGCGAAAAGCTTATGGATTATCTTGAGGAGAATCCGACCGTTGCGGCGGCAATCTTTGAGAAATCGCAGGCGGCACAGCGTGCAAGAGAAGCTGCAAAGAAAGCGCGTGAGACTGCAAGACGCAAATCCGCAATGGAATCCGCATCTCTGCCGGGCAAGCTTGCAGACTGTTCCGAACGTGATATTGAATTCACTGAAATTTACATCGTCGAGGGTGATTCCGCAGGCGGTTCCGCAAAGGAAGGCAGAGACAGACGCTATCAGGCGATCCTGCCGCTCTGGGGCAAGATGCTCAATGTTGAGCGTGTCCGCATCGACAAGGTTTACGGCAATGATAAGCTGCAGCCGGTCGTTACGGCGCTCGGTACCTCGATCGGTGAGGATTTTGACATCACCAAGCTGCGCTACGGCAAGGTCATCATCATGGCCGATGCCGATGTGGACGGCTGCCATATCCGGACGCTGCTGCTGACCTTCTTCTTCCGGTTCATGCGGCCGCTGATCGAAAACGGCAATGTGTATATCGCACAGCCGCCGCTCTTCCGCGTGACAAAGGGAAAGACACATAAGTATGCATTCAGCGATGAAGAACGTGACAAGTACATTGCGGAGCTTTCTGCAAACGGCGCAAAGGTCGAAGTGCAGCGCTATAAGGGTCTTGGTGAAATGGATCCGGTTCAGCTCTGGGAAACCACAATGGATCCGGAGACCCGCACGATGATCAAGGTCACAATGGATGATGCGATGAAGGCGGATGAAATCTTCTCGATCCTCATGGGCGATAAGGTACAGCCGCGCCGCGCATTCATTGAGTCCAATGCGAAATATGCAGTCAATCTGGATGTCTGATCCGAAAGGTTTATTATGGAAAAAGAAGAGAAGATCCTCTCCGTGCAATGTAAGCTGAATGACGGGGATTTTGAGGATGTGTTCCGGATCTACAATGAAACGGAAAAGACAAAGGATAAGCGCATCGGCCTGATTACATGCGGTGTGCTGATCGCGATCTGCATTGTCATAACGATCGCGACAAAGGGCATCACGTTTCTGATCTATGCACTCGGATGTGCGATCATCGGCATTTCGTATTATCTGGTGCCGGTTAATAAGAAATTTATTGCGGCAAATAAATTGCAATTTGGCGAATGGCGTGAAATGCATTTCTATCCGCATTCTGTCACGACTATGGAAATCTTTTCCAAAAATGAGGCGGCAGAAATGGATGCAGAGGAGATCGAGGAAGCAACGACATCGTTTTCCACAAGCAATCTTGCTGCGTATGAGAATGCCCGCGGATTCCTCTTTGCAGAGGGTAAGATCATCAATCAGTTTTTGTATATTCCGAAGCGTTCGCTCTCCCGGGCCACGATTTCTGCGATTCAGGATTTTGCGCAGAATAATTGCTCCGGCGGATATCAGCTGCTGGAAGGCAAAACAGTTCTGACCGATGAGGAAATGCCGGTTCCGGAGGATACGGATGATGATACTTCGCTGACTTCTGATATCTGCGATCAGTATTACGGCGCGAAAAAGCTGCATCTCTATGATGCAGAGGGACACCGTGTTGAAATGGATCCGGATGAGGAGGAAGCAGAGGAGCTCGAAGCACTCGACGCAGAAGCGGATGCAGAGCTGGAAGCGGAGCATACGGTCATCATGGATGAGCCGGAGCTCGATGTCGATGCGGAATTTGACCGCATCATCGCGGAAGAAAAAGAGGAAGCGGAGGAACAGGCAGATGCAGAATAACGGGACCAAACGCATCAGCCGCAGCTATCATATTCCGCTGCCGATGTTTGATGACGCATTTTTCAGATTCCAGAAAAAGCACGTATTTCCGGCGAATATCTTGCTGACTGTCGTGCTGCTTCTGATTGCCGGTGTCTATATCCATGCTGCAATCAAGGACAGCAGCAATACGCTTGTCTACCTGCTGATCGTCGCCTGCTTTGCGATTATCATGGTGCGCTGGTATAAGACATTCAAGCTGCGCCGTGCGGTACACAATGCGCTGAAGGAAATCGAATCGGATACCTATGAGCTGACTGTCTATGATGACAGGCTCGTGATCCACACCGAGGAGGCGCCGCAGGAGGAATCGGCCGATGAACCGGCGGAGGAAGCAAAGAAAACTGCGGACTCCCCTGCTGATGAAGCATCTCCGGACGGGAACGGTTTTCAACAGATCTTCCCGGAGGAGCCGGTAAGGAAGAATCCGGTCGAGGATACTGAGATCGTCTTTGGCCCGGATGTGAAAATCTACGAATTTCCGGAATATTTCATGGTATATCTGGTCAAGCGGAATTTCTATGTGATCCCGAAGAAGGATTTTTCGGAAGATGAGATTGAAACGCTGAAAAAACTGTTTCACGTATAAATATAACGAGAATGAAGGAGGAGAAATCCTTTGTACGACACAAGTAATGCAATCATGATCCACCGCGATATCGAGGAGGAGATGCGGTCATCGTTTCTTGCGTATTCGATGTCTGTTATCACTTCGCGTGCGCTGCCGGATGTGCGCGACGGTCTGAAACCGGTTCACCGACGCATTCTCTATACGCTGTTTGAGAAGAGTCTGACACCGGAAAAGCCGTACCGTAAGTGCGCGGACATCGTCGGTTCTGTGCTCGGTGAATATCACCCGCACGGCGATGCTTCCGTGTATATGGCGCTTGTTCGTCTGGCACAGAGCTTTTCGATGCGGTATCCGCTGGTTGACGGTCACGGAAACTTCGGTTCTGTGGACGGCGACCCGCCTGCTGCTTATCGTTATACCGAGGCGAAAATGACAAAAATGTCCGTCAATATGCTGACGGATATCCAGAAGGAAACGGTTGATTTCCAGTCGAACTATGATGACCGTCTGAAAGAACCGACCGTTCTGCCGGCGAGATTTCCGAATCTGCTGGTCAACGGCTCGGAGGGTATCGCGGTCGGTATGGCTTCGCATATCCCGCCGCATAATCTCGGTGAGGTCATCGACGGACTCGATTATCTGATCGAAAATCCGGAAGCGAGCCTTGAGCAGCTGATGCAGTTCATCAAGGGACCGGATTTCCCGACCGGCGGTGTCATCATGGGCAGAGCCGGCATCCGCGCAGCCTATGCGACCGGACGAGGCAAGTTGACCGTTCGCTCGAAAACCGAGATCACCGAGATCAAGAACCGTCAGTGCATCATCGTAACGGAGATCCCGTACATGGTCAATAAGGCGGAGCTGATCAAGTCGATCGCGGAGCTTGCAAAGGAAAAGCGTGTCGATGGTATCCACGACATCCGCGATGAATCCGACAGACAGGGTCTTCGCATCTGCATCGAACTGAAAAAGGACGCAAATGCGAACCTGATCCTCAATCAGCTCTTCCGTTATACGCAGCTTCAGGATACTTACGGCGTCATCAATCTGGCACTGGTCAACGGCATCCCGAAGGAGCTTTCGCTGAAAGAGATCCTTGAAGCATATCTCAATCATCAGATTGATGTTGTGCAGCGTGCGTGCAGATTCGATCTGCGCAAGGCGCGTGAGCGCGCACATATCCTTCAAGGCTTTGTTGTTGCGCTTGATTTTATTGATGAAGTTGTTGAAATTCTCCGCAGTTCCAAAACGATTCCGGAAGGCAAGGAGCGCCTGATCGAGCGCTTCAAGGAAGTTGATCTGACTTCGCTGCTGGAGGATTCCGCTTACCGTGCCGCAATGGGCATGGCTGTCGATCCTTCGGAAAAGGAATACCCGACGATCGGTCTTTCTGATGCACAGGCAGATGCGATCGTGCAGATGCGTCTCGGTCAGCTGACCGGTCTGGAACGCGACAAAATTCTCAACGAAGTTCTGTCGCTTTGTGAAAAAATCAACGATCTGCGCGATATTCTTGCGCATAAGGAGCGCGTACTCGGCATCATCCGCGACGATCTTGAGGAGATTCGCGGAAAATTCGGTGATGAGCGCCGCACCACGATTGAAAATGTCAGCGGCGAAATGGATATCGAGGATCTGATCCCGGTTGAAGACTGCGTCGTGACCTATACGAATTTCGGTTACATCAAGCGCGTACCGGCTGCTGTTTATAAATCGCAGCGCCGCGGCGGCAGAGGTGTCACCGGCATGAAGCAGCGCGAGGAGGACTTTGTCTCCGAGATGTTCGTCGGTTCAAGCCACGATCATGTGCTGTTCTTCACAAACCGCGGCATCATGTTCGATCTCAAGTGCTTTGAGATTCCGATGGGCGGCAAGGATTCCAAGGGTACGAATATTGTCAATCTGCTGCCGCTTGCAGAGAATGAAAAGATCGCTGCCATGATGAAGGTCAGCGAATTCAACGATGAAAGCTATATCGTCATCGTCACGAAAAACGGCAAGATCAAGAGAACGCCGCTGCCCGCATACAAAAATGTGCGCAAAAACGGCCTGATCGCGATCAAGCTGGAAGAAGGCGACGAGATTGAGGGCGTCCGCATGACCTGCGGTCAGGATCAGCTCTTTGTCGCGACCAGAAACGGCATGGCAATCCGTGTCGATGAAAACTGCATCCGTCCGCAGGGCAGAAGTGCGCACGGCGTCCGCATCATGAAGCTGCGCGGCGACGATGAGATTGTCTCGATGGCACGCGCAAGAGCCGGCGCAACGCTGCTGACCGTCACTGATAAGGGCTTCGGTAAGCGCACCGAGATCGACAGCTACCGCATCCAGAATCGCGGCGGCTACGGTCTGACGAACTATAAGCCGGATGATGAGCGCGGCAAGGTCTGCGGCATCAAGGTCGTTGATGAAACTGACGATATTATGATGATTTCGAGCGACGGCATCATCATCCGCATCCGCACGAGCGATATCCGCATCATGGGCAGAATCGCAAAGGGTGTCCGCGTGATGCGTGTTTCCGAGGAGGGCAGAGTGATGTCCTTCACACGTACCGAGCACGAGGATGATGCCGAAATCACCGAGGTCGAGCAGCTCTCCGAGGATGAGCTGAAGGCACAGGAGGCCGAGGCTGCTGCGGAGGAATCCGCGGAAGCTGCACAGCCGGAGGAGCCGGTCGAACCGGATGAACCGGATGAACCGGACGAGGCTGAAGAGCCGGATTCCGATTCGGATCAGGACGAATAATATACAGGGGGCTGCCGCATGAAATTTTCGCAGATGCTGAAAAAATGGATATGCGTATTTCTCGGCAGCCTGTTTGTGCAGATCTTTTTCTGGGCGATCTATTCGCTCCTGGAAATGCGCGTCTGGATGTGCGGGCTTTCCGCTGTGATCTCGGCGCTGCTCTATCACTTTCTGCAAACAGAGGAACAGACCGGATTATCACGCAGAAACGTATTTTTCGCAGCGATATTCGCACCGTTTCTGCTTGCTCTGACGTTCTCTGTCATGCAGCTAGTCCGGCATCCGAATCTCAGTCTGCTGAGCGCGGAGCTGGACGGCGTTTCACCGCTGACAGAAACGGTTTCACTCTATGCGGCCCGGCTTGTCGTCAACGGAATTCTGCTCTTGATATTTGCTGCCGCCGACAGGGCATTCCGGAACAGGAGCGTGACAGAATATGACAGAAAAACTGCGTAAATTCGCGATTATTCTGATACTTCCGCTGCATCTGTTCCTGACATACGGCATGACGGGAAACAGCGGAACTTTTATGATGATAACTGTGCTGCTGACGATGCTTGCGGATCTGGCGCTGTCCTTCTGGCAGCTTCAGAGTTTTACTGCAAAATACAGCAGGATTCGCGCATTCGGCAGCGAATATCTCCGGTATCTGCTTCAGGCGGTGCTGGTCGGTGCTGCGGAGGGACTGATCTATTTTTTTGCAGTCGGCAGCATTCTGAACGAGGACTGGGACAAGGGGCTGTTTTTTACGGTTTCGGTCGCAGAGCTGATCCTCGGTGCGCTGGTTGCTTTTGTGACGGGCGCGGCGCGAACGATGATGTATCACGATGAAAAGAGGTAACGAGTTATGACAAACGCGGAGATCCTTTCTCACATTGACCATACGGTTCTGAAGGCCGATGCAAAATGGGAGGATATTGCGCAGATCTGCGAGGAAGCATTGCAGTACCATACGGCATCGGTCTGCATCCCGCCCTGGTATGTGGCGCGAGCGAAGAAAACCTATCCGGAGCTGAATGTCTGCACGGTTGTCGGCTTTCCGCTCGGCTATGAGGAATCCGCGGCAAAGGCACAGGAGGCCGGACTGGCACTCGCTGCCGGTGCGCGCGAAATTGACATGGTAATCAACATCGCTGCGCTGAAAAACGGCGATGATGAAACGGTGCTCGCAGATATCAAAAATCTCCGCACGGCCTGTCATACGGCGATTCTCAAGGTCATTGTTGAAACCTGCTATCTGACCGAAGAGGAAAAAATCCGTGTCTGCAAACTCGTGACCGAGGGCGGCGCAGATTATATCAAGACCTCGACGGGCTTCGGCTCTGCAGGCGCACAGTTGGAGGATATTGCGCTGTTCAAAAAGCATATCGGTCCGAATGTGAAAATCAAGGCGGCGGGCGGAATCCGGACCAGAGAGCAAATGGTCGCATTCCTCGAAGCCGGCTGCGACCGGATTGGATGCAGCGCCGCGAGAATTCTCTTTGACGAGGCATGAAAACGCTGCTCAGCGGATACGATAAAAGGACGCAGGAGCTTCTGTTTCGCGTCTATTCCGCTGCAATTCCGGAGAACGGGAAGCGGCAGAATCACAGACTGGCGCATCTGACTGCGCTTGATCTGCTCGGCACAGCGCTTGCTGAGGATTTCGGCGTGCATCATGTGGTTATTCGCCGTGCCGGACTCGGAAAACCCGAGCTGATACATGATTTTCTTCATATGAATCTTTCGCATTGCAGGGGGCTTGCTGTTGCGGCGGTCGGGCGGATGCCGCTCGGCGTGGATGCAGAGGCGCCGCGTGCGGTGCGGGATGCGCTGATGCAGAAGGTCTGTGCGCCGGAAGAGCTTGCGCAGATTCAGGCATCAGATGACAAAAATATCGCATTTTCGCGATTTTGGACACTAAAAGAAGCATATGCAAAATACACCGGAGCAGGCATCCGGCTGGATTTTTCCGCGCTGCGGTTTACGCTCGGGGAGAAGGCAGTCAGCTTTCATCATCCGGAAGCGGAACATGTCCGGTTCATACAGCTGACAGACGGCTCCGGCCGCGTAGTTTCACTCTGTTTTCCGCGGGGGAAGGAAGCAGAAATCAACATCGAAAAAAACAGCGATTCTTTCGCATAGACATATCAAATTCACGCATTTCCGCAGGGACATTGTCCCGGAACCGATCATCGAAACAAGATACCTTTTTTTGGGAGGAATACTTTATGCTGACGATTGATCTTCGCGGTAATCTCGCCGTGATTACAGGCGCATCCGGTATGCTCGGACGTGTCATTGCAAGAACCTTTGCCGACTGCGGTGCAGACCTTGTGCTGCATTATTTTCATGGCAAGGATGAAGTTGAAGCGCTTGCAGGAGAGCTGCGCCGCAAGACCGGCCGCAGAGTCATGACCGTTCAGGCGGATATTACCTCGGCAGAGGATGTGCAGCGCATGAAGCAGGAGGTCACGGGGCGCATCGGCGTACCGGATATCCTCGTACACAATGCCGTGATCCAGTATGACCGCAAGCCGATCATCGAGCAGGATCTTGCGGCATTTGACAGCCAGTATCAGTCCTGCGTAATGCAGACTGTCCATATGACGCAGGCGTTCGTGCCGGAGATCATTGCAAAGGGCAACGGCGGCAGAATTGTCGTGATTAACACGGAACTTGCCTCGCTTGCAGAGGAAACATGGGGCGCCTATACGGCCGCAAAGCGCGGTCTGGACGGCCTTGTCCGCGTGCTTGCAAGAGAACTCGGACAGCATCAGATCACGGTCAATCAGGTCGCTCCCGGCTGGACAATTACCGAGAACGACCGCCGCAATCATACCGAATCGCAGCCGGATTATGAAAAATCCGTGCCGCTCGGCAGACGCGGAACAGATGAAGAAATCGCACAGATGTGTGCATTTCTTGCATCCCCGCTCGCTTCCTTCACGACCGGTGCCTATATTCCTGTATCGGGCGGTCGTGTGATGCCTGCGATCTGAGCGATTGGAGCATTATGAAAATTGAACTGATCCGGAATGACGGATGGATTGAAGGAAAATATTTCAGCGAGCGTTTTCAATGTGAGCTGGATGTTTCCGCTGAAATAACTGAAAACATCAGCGAGGAATATGTACAGCGCTGTGTGGATGCAGTCGAAGGCTTTTCTGACGCAATGCTTGATGAGATCTGCGAGGCGGCAAAGCGCTATTGTCTGGCGTTCATTCGTGCTGAAAAGGATGCGCAGGGCGATGAATATCAAGTGACAGAGCCGTATCAGAGCGTTACGAAGGATACGCCCGCGCGCGAGCTGCTGCATCTTGTGTCATTTCATAGTCTGGTGATCGACGGAATTGAGAATGAGGATCTGCTGTATTTCCGGCTCAGCGGCGGCTGTGACTGGGAGATCGAGTATGGCATTGAGGCGGATTTTCTCGACAATCAGCTTTTCTATCTTGGTTCCTTTGAGCATGTGGAAGCAGATGATGATTATTACAGCAGCGGAAAAGGAATGCAGTGGAATTATGCGCTGACGGATGAACAGATCACCGCTCCGATCCTTGCAGCACTCGGAGAGATCGCAGATCTCGGAAGTTCCGGCGGCGTCTCCGATGCAGAGATTGATGAAGCAGAACAGACGCTGCAATTACTGTTCCCGAAGGAATATCGTGCGATTCTGCGCAAATACGGCAGCATCGACTTTTTCGCGCATGAATGGACAGGCCTTGGCTTCGACGGATATCTCAATGTCGTGAACATGACGCAGAGAGAGCGTGAACTGAACGAGGCGCTTGCCGAAAAACTTTTTGTGCTGGAAGATGCGGGCATTGACGGCATCATCATTGCCGCAAATGAGATGGGCGATGTTTTTCAGGTGCAATTTGACAGCTGCAAACAAATCCATGATTCGATCCTTGCATATCTGCAATGGTGTCTGCGTGAAAAATGACCGCAGTGAATTTGGAGCCTTATAAACTATGGCTTCATGAATTGAATAGAGAAGTAGAGGAGAATCAACATGCGATACATGCTTTGTTATGCGCTGATGCAGAAATCCGCAAAAGTGGAAACAGAATACTTTGATCAGTTTGAGGATGCCGTGATGCGGTATACTGTCCTGTGCAGCAACTGCGAAGATGTTGTACTTGCCGAGACCACCGAGGCAAAGATCATCCGGCATTATTCATACCGGCATACTGCCAACGGCGCCTCTGTCACAAGTTACTGATCCTGTTTATCATGCGGCGAAAGCCGTCTGATATTCACTGACTGGAAAGGACGCAGATATGAGCACTTCATTTGATGTGATCACCAAGTCTGACAAGGTTCCGACTGTAAAAGAACTGATGGACGCGCTGTATGCACTGCCGCAGTTTGCGCGCACAGGCATCCGCATGGACGAGATAGAAGTGCAATTACGGGATCAGGACGGGATTTTACCGCCGGAGCAGTATTCTGATATCCCGCTGGACAGAGTCTGGAGCTTTGTTCTGAAATCAGAAGATAGCATCTACTTTATTTCCTATCACACACAACAAACCGATGATGAATACGGCATCCATAACTGGTGGTCGGTTGAAAGCAGAGCGCTGCAAGACGCGGGAAGAGCTTTATATGTGGCGATCCCCTGCGCACTTGCGAAGCTGACGAACGGTCTGACAGGCTCCGGAGACAGCGCATGGCACAACGGCAGAGATGACTACACCGGCACCGAGATGTGGGATGAGTTTGTGCAGACCGAGCTGCCGTACTGCTTTGCCAAGAAGCCGTTTTTCTGTCCGGTGCTGAACGCTGAGCTGATTGTGGAAGGCGGAGGACAATGGGGCAGAAAGGTCACAGAGCCGTATATGCGCCGCTGTCAGAATGTGCTGCTCAACATGCCCGATTCGCTGCTTGATGCGATCTGTGGGGCGGCAAAGAAATACTGGCTGGACACAAAAGGCTGGAAGGAAACAAATGCCGTCCGTCCGGTTCTGATGACAGAAGATTCGCCCGCCGGGGAGATTTTGCAGTATATCCACTTCGACACGCTAGAGCTTTATACTCCGAAGGATGAATCACAGATCGGCTTCGGGCTCTTCGGCAAATGCGACTGGGAGAAAGGACGGGAAATCGAAGCCGTCATTTTAGACGGCAGACTGATCTATCTTGGCAGCGTTGATATGATTTCGCCGTGGGAATACGACAAATGCCGCGAAGAATACCGCGAGGCATTCGGCAGCTATGAAAGCTTTGACAGAAGAAATTATGCTTTATAACTGCATTTGCAGTGAATATATTAAAATACTGATCCGGAGGAATCTCAAATGAGTACCAACAGCTATGAATCCCCGTTTTGCACCCGTTATGCGAGCAAGGAGATGCAGTATCTCTTTTCCGCAGACAAGAAGTTTTCCACATGGCGCCGCCTGTGGGTTGCGCTTGCAAGAGCCGAGCATGAGCTCGGACTCAATGTGACCGCAGAGCAGGTCGCGGAGCTGGAAGCACATATCAATGATATTGACTATGAAGCAGCCGCAAAGCGCGAAAAGGAATGCCGTCACGATGTCATGTCCCATGTTTACGCATACGGACTCGTCTGTCCGAATGCAAAGGGCATCATCCACCTCGGCGCAACATCCTGCTATGTCGGCGACAATACTGATATCATCATTATGCGTGATGCGCTGAAGCTCGTCCGCAGCAAGCTCGTTACCGTTCTCGGCAATCTCGCAAAGTTTGCAGAGGAATGGAAGGCACAGCCCTGCCTTGCATATACCCATTGCCAGCCGGCACAGCTGACGACTGTCGGCAAGCGCGCAACGCTCTGGATGAATGAGCTGCTCATGGATCTGGAAGAGCTGGATTTTGAGCTCGGCAGAATGAAGCTGCTCGGCTCCAAGGGCACGACCGGCACGCAGGCTTCCTTCATGGAGCTGTTCCACGGCGACGGCGCAAAGATCCGCGCAATGGAAGCGAAAATTGCAAAGGAAATGGGCTTTGCACCGGATGCAGTCGTTCCGGTTTCCGGCCAGACCTATTCGAGAAAGGTCGATGCACAGGTTCTCAATGTGCTCTCCGGCATTGCGCAGAGCGCGATGAAATTTGCAAATGACATCCGTCTGCTCCAGTCCTTCAAGGAAATGGAAGAGCCGTTTGAGGCAGGCCAGATTGGTTCCTCGGCAATGGCATACAAGCGCAATCCGATGCGCTGCGAGCGGATCACCGCACTCGCCCGCTACCTCATGACCGATACGCTGAATCCGGCATTTACCGCAGGTACGCAATGGTTTGAGCGCACGCTCGATGACTCCGCGAATAAGCGCATTGCCGTTGCAGAGGGCTTCCTCGCAGCCGATGCGATCCTCAATATTATGATGAATGTCACGAACGGCATGGTCGTATATCCGGCTGTGATCCGTCAGCGCGTGATGAATGAGCTGCCCTTCATGGCAACCGAAAATGTGATCATGGATGCAGCGGCACGCGGCGGCGACCGTCAGGAGCTGCATGAACATATCCGTCAGCATTCCATGGCGGCCGGTGCAGAGGTCAAGCAGAAGGGTCTGAAGAATGATCTCTGCGAGCGCATCGTCAATGATCCGATCTTCGGCGTGACCGCAGAGGAGCTCGAAGCAAATCTCGATCCGTCCAATTATATCGGCAGAAGCGTCCAGCAGGTCGAGGAGTTCCTTGCGGAATTCATTGCACCGGTTCTGAAGGATGCAGAAACTGCGGATGACGTCGAACTGACTGTTTGAACGGTTGATCCAAAATCGGGAGAATTGTGCAGAATCCCTTGACAATTTCGCAAAAATGCACTATAATAAAAATTACTTGTCGGCATATGTCAGTAGAGCTGCTATGCCTGATTAGTTCAATAAACAAGGAGGCTTGGCAGTGAAGACCAACAAATCCGTCTTTTTCATCGTGTTTATTCTGATTCTCGCGTTCGCGGCTTCCACCGTGTTCGGCGTCAAGAATCAATACGGTGATCTGACAACCACCTATATCAAGGGCATGAAGGATATCCGCCTCGGCATTGATATTCAGGGTGGTGTCGATGTCACATTCGCACCGGCGGATGAAAGCATCGACGCATCAAAGTCGCAGCTTGAGGCTGTGCAGGAGGTCATGAAGGCGAGACTCGTTTCGCTCGGCATCAATGACTATGAAGTGTACATCGACGAGAGCAACGATAAGGTTATCGTTCGTTTCCCGTGGCAGACCGGCGAGAGCAATTTTGATCCGCAGGCTGCTGTCAAGGAGCTCGGTGATACCGCGCAGCTCCAGTTCCGCAAGGGCTATCGCTATTCGACCGATGTCGATGACGAGGGCACCACGACCATTACCCCGGAGGGCGATATCATCCTGCAGGGTACTGACGTTGAGGAAGCATATGTCACGCTGGAGCGTGATTCTTCCGGCAACCAGACCGGCGGCTATTCCGTTGCGCTTTCCCTGAAGGAGAGCGGCAAGGAAGCATTCCGCCAGGCAACGCATGATGCAGTTGCAAAGGAAGCGGAGTACCTCGATTTCAACGGTTCGCAGTCCCGCTACGTCATTTCGATCTGGATGGATACCAACTGTATTTCCTATCCGTCCGTCAGCTCCGAGATCGCAGACGGCAATGCTGTTATCACCGGCGATTTCGATTATGATGCCGCAAAGGCACTCGCTGACAAGATCAACGGCGGTGCGCTGCCGTTCAACCTCACCACGGAGCAGTTCAAGACCATTTCCCCGAGCATGGGTAAGGGCGCACTCCAGATCATGATGATGGCCGGTATCATTGCACTGGTTCTGATTATGATCTATATGATCGTGCTGTATCGTCTGCCGGGCTTTGTTGCAGCGATCGCGCTGCTCGGTCAGGTTGCAGGTACGCTGGCGGTCATCTCCGGCTGGTTCGGCTTTGAGGATTCCAATACGCTGACCATTCCGGGTATCGCAGGTATCATCCTCGCGATCGGTATGGGTGTTGACTGCAACATCATCACCGGCGAGCGCATCAAGGAAGAGCTCAACACCGGCAAGTCTCTGGATTCCGCTTTGCAGGCGGCATATAAGCGTTCCTTTACCTCGATCCTTGACGGTAACATGACGGTTATCATCGTTGCAATCATCCTCATGGGTGCATTCGGTGTTTCGTCCAGCTTCTTTGCAAAGCTGCTGTCGTTCCTGTTCCGCTGGTTCGGCGTTTCGACCGAGGGTACGATCTTCTCCTTCGGCTTCACGCTCCTGACCGGTGTTATCTTCAACTTTATCATGGGCGTTCTGGCTTCTCGTCTGATGCTGACCTCCCTCTCGAAGTTTAAATGCTTCCAGAACAGAAAGCTGTACGGAGGTGCTGAGAAATGAGTAAGTCTACTAAGAAGAAAAATACGACCAATACCAACATCCAGTCGATCTTAGAGCAGGTGAAGGTCCGCGATTTCTACGGAACCCGCAAGGTATTCTTCACGCTTTCCGCGATCCTGATGGTCGCAGTTTTGCTCTGCTGCTTCATCTTCGGCGTGCATGTTTCGATCGAATTCAAGGGCGGTACGCTCTCGACCTACAGCTATTCCGGCGATATCAGCGAGAATGACATTGCAGCGCTCGCAAAGGATTATCTCGGTACCGCTGTCAATGTCCAGACCGGTGAAGCATTTACCGGCGAAAAGGAAAAGACCTTTACGCTCTCCTTCAGCATGAAAAAGGCATTCTCCTCGGAGATGCAGGCAGAAATGCTGGAAAAATTGCAGGAGAAGTATCCGGACAGCAATATCCAGGCACTCGAAACCAACGACGTTGCTGCAAAATCCGGTAAGAAGTTCCTTGCAAAGTGCCTCGTTGCAGCAATCTTTGCATCGGTCGTTCTGATCCTCTATATCTCCTGGAGATTTAAGCGTATTTCCGGCTGGAGTGCAGGTATCTTCGCAGTCGTCGCGCTGCTGCATGACCTTGTCGTCGTATTCGGTACCTTCATTCTCTGCCGCTTCGAGATTGACTCCAACTTCATGGCGGTTATCCTGACGATCCTCGGTTACTCCGTCAACGATACAATCGTTATCTACGACAGAATCCGTGAGAATCAGAATCTGCTGCCGGCCGGTACCAAGCTGCCGGAGCTGGTCAATATCTCGCTGAGCCAGACAATCCGCAGAACCGTCCGTACTTCGATCACCACGATCGCTGCAATGCTGATTATCTCGATCCTCGCTGTTACGAATAACGTCAGCTCGATCCTGCGCTTCAGCATCCCGATGACCGTCGGTATGATCTCCGGATGCTATTCTTCCCTCTGCCTCGCACCGATGCTCTGGACTGCTTGGAAGACGCGCGTCAAGAAGGAAACCACCGCAAAAACCGAGGAGTAATATGCATAAATTGCGGCAGCTTGCAAGGAATTTGCAAAAATTTCGGGCATTCTCTGCGGCTCCTTGTGTGAATTTCTGAAAATCAACGAAGCACCTTGCAATCGCAGGGTGCTTCGTGTTATAATATACAATGTGGAAAAATCGGTTTGTTTGTTGAAAGGGATGAAGCAACGGAGGCAAAACCATGAAAGCAGCAGTTTCAACAGCCTGTCTGTTCCCGAAGCCGACAGAGGATGCACTCTATGATCTCTGTCTGCATGGCATACAGACAGTCGAGATCTTTCTGAATGCACCGAGCGAATGCCGCCCGGTCTATGCAAATGATCTCAGCGCAATGCTGCGGCGGTTCGGGATTGCCTGCTGCTCTGTTCACCCCTGGACAGCGCCGAATGAAAGCTTCATGCTCTTTTCGAGATATGCACGCAGATGCACGGATTTTCTCGATGAAGCAAAGCAGGTGTTCGAGCTGATGAAAAAGGTCGGTGCGGAATATTATATCCTGCACGGATGCTATCCCGGCAGAGTGACACCGGAGATCTACTGCGAGCGCTTCCATATGCTCACGGAAACCGCAAAGGAATTCGGCGTGACCGTCACGCAGGAGAACGTCAATCTGTTTGAAAGTCAGAACCTGCGGTTTCTCAAGGAATTCTGCCGCATCCTGGGCGATGAGGCAAAGCTGACATTTGATACCAAGCAGGCAGTCCGCGCCGGCATGAGCATTGATGAGGCCGTGCGGCTGCTCGGAAAACATATCGTGCATGTGCATCTGAGCGACAACGGCGATCTCGGGGATTGTCTCCGGATCGGCAAGGGCAGATTTCAGATCACGCAGTTTCTCGCGGCACTCCGCGCACAGGGCTTTGACGGCACCGTCGTGCTGGAGCTTTACCGTGAGGCATTCGGCAGCACAGCCGAGCTCGCGGAAGACTGGCAAAAGATAGAACGCCTGATCCGCATTGCTGAAAAAGCATAAAACCGGCTCAGCCGGACAGAGAAAAATTGTAGAACAAAAAATCAGAAAGGAGCATGTCCTATGCGTTGTCCCTGGTGCGGAGAGGAAGATACCAAGGTCATCGACTCCCGCTCGGTCGAAGGAAAAAAGAAGCGCCGCCGCTGCTGCACAAAATGCGGCAGAAGATTCAATACCTTTGAATGCGTCGAGCGCCCGATGCTCATGGTCGCGAAGCGTGACGGCTCACTTGAACCGTTCAACCGCAACAAGCTGATCGGCGGCATTGTCAATTCAATCAAAAAGCGGCCTGTCAAAATGGAACAGGTCAACGGCCTTGTAGATGAGATCGAGGCGGAGCTCAGCGGAGAAATGGTCTCCACAGTCTCCCCGGACCGCATCGGCAGCATGGTCATGGAGCGGCTCATGAAGATCGACACCGTCGCCTATGTGCGCTTTGCATCGGTCTATATGGCGTTCTCCGATGTCGCGGATTTCATCCGTGTCATCAGCGAGATGCAGGAGAAATCCGGCGAGAATGCTAACGGACAGGACGCATGAGCTGCGTTTCCGAATCGTAAACAACTGCGCCCGCAAGCGCATTTTCACAGAGCAGAAGCTCTGCATATTGTCCGGGCTTTGTGCCGTTTGTCACCGGATAGACACAGCGCGTCAGGCTTTCACCGGCGAAGGCTTCCGGAGAGATGCCCTGTGCGTGCTGCAATTTCAGCCAGCTCTGACCGTTCGGCGTCAGCCATTCTTCCGGCATCACAGCCTGTGAGATTTCCGGCGTGCCGACCTGCCAGCCGCGCAGATTCAGCCAGGCCATCCGGCCCTCTTCCGATTCCGGCAGCACTTCACGCTGTACCGGTTCCGATCGTTTCAACAGGATAAACAAGCCTGTGAAGAGAATGACGCACGCGAGCACAATTCCGATCCGCAGCAAAAGCTGCCTGATTCTGATTACCATATGCAAGCCCCCCTGATGCATAATATGCATCAGCAGGCGCGGCTATGACAAACAGGGGGACAGACACCCCTGAATATGCGGAAGGAGACACAAAAAAGATGCGTCTTGACCGCTTTTTATCGGGACAGACCGCCCACTCCCGCAAGGAGCTGACAGCAATGATCCGCAGCGGTGCGGTGACTGTCGGGGGCGAGGTCGTCCGGAAGCCGGATACGCAGATTGATCCGGAGCAGACAACCGTCACGCTCCGCGGTGTGCAGATCGCCTACGCGGCGCATCATTACTATCTGCTGCACAAACCGGCCGGCGTGATCACAGCATCGCGCGATCCGAAGCAGAAAACCGTCCTTGACCTGCTCAGACCTGAGGACAGGCTTCAGGGGCTCTTTCCGAGCGGAAGGCTCGATATTGATACCGAAGGGCTGTTGCTCATCACCGATGACGGCGCACTTTCGCATCAGATGCTCTCCCCGAAGCATCATGTCGCAAAGTATTATCTCGTGCGGCTTGCAGAGCCGTTCCGCGAGGCGTATACCGACATGTTCCGCAGCGGAATGATGCTGCGCGAGGGCGACAGCGAAGAGCTCTGTCAGCCCGCGGAATGCAGAGCGGTTTCATCGCATCTTGCGGTGCTGGAGCTGCATGAGGGAAAATATCATCAGGTCAAGCGGATGTTTGCCGCAGCCGGAAATCATGTTGAAAACCTGCTGCGCGTGGGCATCGGAATGCTCCGTTTGCCGCCCGATCTGGCGCCCGGAAGCTACCTCAACATTTTCAACAAAGATGTATATTCTGCGTTGAGAAATTCGGATATTTCGGAAGTTTGCGCGTTTTGCGCAGAATATTATTCGTCATATTGGATAAAGGATTGTAAATAAGTTTGGTCAATAATCATCTTGATTATTTGCTGAAAATCTGGTATGATTGTATCAGCGGTGGAATGGGATATTTCTGCGTACTGCGGATACCCGGATGCACCGTAAATCATGTTTCATTATGTATGCGGTCAGGCGCATACTTGCAGGATGAGACATCCGGATTCTCCTTCCGGCTGCCGGCTCTGCATGGATAAATTTTTTGATAAGATTACAGGAGGACATGAGAATGGCAAGTTTGTCTTTGCGGGGTATCTACAAGAAGTATCCCGGCGGTGTTGTCGCCGTTTCCGACGTTAACCTCGAAATCCGCGATAAAGAGTTTATCGTTCTGGTCGGTCCGTCCGGCTGCGGAAAGTCCACCACGCTGCGTATGATCGCAGGTCTGGAGGAGATTTCCGAGGGCGAGCTCTATATCGGTGACCGTCTGGTCAATGATATCGCTCCGAAGGACCGCGATATCGCAATGGTGTTCCAGAACTACGCTCTTTATCCGCATATGACGGTTTTTGATAACATGGCATTCGGTCTGAAGCTCCGCAAGGTGCCGAAGGATGAGATCGCACGTAAGGTTGAAGAGGCTGCAAGAATCCTCGACCTGACTCCGCTGCTCAACCGTAAGCCGAAGGCAATGTCCGGCGGTCAGCGTCAGAGAGTTGCGCTGGGCCGTGCAATCGTCCGTAACCCGCAGGTCTTCCTGCTCGACGAGCCGCTGTCGAACCTCGACGCAAAGCTCCGTGCACAGATGAGAACCGAGATCTCCCTGCTTCACAAGCGTCTCGGCACAACCTTCATCTATGTTACCCACGACCAGACCGAGGCTATGACGATGGGCGACCGTATCGTCGTTATGAAGGGCGGTTTCGTCCAGCAGATCGACTCCCCGCAGAACCTCTACGAGACTCCGTGCAACAAGTTCGTTGCAGGCTTCCTCGGTTCTCCGCAGATGAACTTCATTGATGCTGTTCTCACCTACCGTCCTGACATCCAGAAGTATGTTGTTGTCTTTGGTTCTGAGGATACCAAGGTTTCCAGAGGCGTCAAGTCTGAGGTCATTCTGCCGGATTCCAAGGTCACACCGGATCTTGAGCACTACATCGACAAGGAAGTTATCATGGGCATCCGTCCGGAGAACGTCCACGACGAGCCGCAGTATCTTGCAAATGCAACGACCGGTATCGTCAAGTGCGAAGTTGAGATCACCGAGCTGATGGGCGCTGAGACCTATCTCTACCTCGACTTCCAGGGCGTCAAGCTGACCGCTCGTGTTTCGCCGAAGTCTACTGCTCGTCCGCAGGATGAGATTGATGTTGTATTCGATGCTGAGAAGATTCACCTCTTCGATAAGGAAACCGAAAAGACCATCATTAACTGATTCTGTTCGTACAAAAGGCACCCCGTTCTGCTGTCCGGCAGAGCGGGTGCTTTTTTCGCATCTTCATTGCCACAGGAGGAGAAAGAAACCATGAGATTTGCTTTTTTTGATGCAAAGCCATATGATAAGCCGTCCTTTGAGCGCTTCGGCGCAGAGCACGGCATCAAATTCAAATTCTACGACACCAAGCTGACAGAAGATACCGCCGATCTCGCGCGCAACTGCGACGGCGTCTGCACATTTGTCAATGATACACTCGATGCAAATGTCATGGAACGGCTCGCCGACCTCGAATGCAAATATATTGCGCTGCGCTGCGCAGGCTATAACAATGTCGATCTGAAGGCGGCTGCAAACTGCGGTCTCCGCGTGGCACATGTTCCGGCTTATTCGCCCTATGCGGTCGCAGAGCATGCAATGGCGCTGCTGCTGACGATCGTCCGCAGAACCCATAAGGCATATATCCGTACCCGCGATTTCAATTTCTCGCTGAACGGGATGACCGGCTTCGATCTTCACGGCAAGACAGTCGGTGTTGTCGGAACGGGCAGAATCGGCCGCGTGTTTATTGATATCTGCCGCGGCTTCGGAATGCATGTGATCGCATATGATAAATTCCCGGCAAAGGACAGCGGCATTGAATATGTTTCGCTGGAAGAGCTGCTCGCAAAGAGTGATATCGTTTCGCTGCATTGCCCGCTGACCGATGAAACACGTCATCTTATCAACTGCGAAACGATCAAGCTGATGAAAAAAGGTGTTGTGATTATCAATACTTCCCGCGGCGCGCTGATTGATGCAGAGTGCCTGCTGGAAGGAATCAAGGCGCGGCAGATCGGTGCGGCCTGCCTCGATGTTTACGAAGAGGAGACCGATTATTTCTTTGAGGATTTCTCCGGTCATATTCTCAATGATGATATTCTTGCGCGTCTGATTTCGATGCCGAATGTCATCGTGACATCGCACCAGGCGTTCCTGACAGAGGAGGCGCTGAGTAACATTGCGGAGACAACAGTCCTGAATATGGTTCAGCTCCATGATGAAGGCAAGTGCGCAAACGAGCTGATCTGGAAAGACGGCGAAATCGTCCACGGGGAGAAATAAGGTGTCTCCGACGGATCTGTAATGGGGGCTGCTCGCCCCCAACCCCCTCGCTGGGGATATTATCCCCAGCCCCCATTTTTATGCATGGATGTGATCTAACCGTTGAAATCGGGGCAAATGGAGACAATCCCCTGCCGGAGAATTGTCCATTCAGAAAAGCATCCTTTCTAATCAATCTTATGCCCAAAATACTGTAAAAGGAGAAATCGAAAATGACAATTACCAATGATATCCGCTATATCGGCGTGAATGACCATAAGATCGACCTCTTTGAGGGTCAGTATGATGTCCCGAACGGCATGGCGTATAATTCCTATGTCATCATGGATGAGAAGATCGCTGTCATGGACACGGTTGACCGCAATTTTACGCATGAATGGCTCGATAACCTCGCTGCTGCACTCGGCGGCAGAAAGCCGGATTATCTGATCGTTCAGCATATGGAGCCCGATCACTCCGCAAATATCGCAAACTTCATGAAAACCTATCCGGATGCAAAGATTGTCTCCTCTGCAAAGGCATTCCAGATGATGCAGAATTTCTTCGGCACCGATTTTGCAGACCGCCGCATCGTTGTCAAGGAGAAGGACACGCTCGAACTCGGCAAGCATACGCTGACCTTTGTCGGTGCGCCGATGGTGCATTGGCCGGAGGTGCTCTTTACCTATGACAGCACGGACAAGGTGCTTTTCTCCGCAGACGGCTTCGGCAAATTCGGCGCGCTGGATGTTGAAGAGGACTGGGCCTGCGAGGCACGCCGCTATTACTTCGGCATCGTCGGCAAATACGGCGCACAGGTGCAGGCAGTTCTGAAGAAAGCCGCAGGGCTTGATATTCAGATCATCTGCCCGCTGCACGGCCCGGTTCTGACCGAAAATCTCGGTTACTACATCGGCCTCTATGATACATGGTCGAGCTACGGCACCGAGACCGAGGGCATCGCTGTGTTCTATACCTCTGTCTACGGCAATACAAAGCGCGCTGCGGAAAAGCTCGCGGATGCACTCAAGGCAAACGGCTGCCCGAAGGTCGCGCTCAATGACCTTGCGCGTGAGGATATGGCAGAGTGCGTCGAGGATGCATTCCGCTACGGCAGAATCGTCCTTGCGACAACGACTTATAACGCGGAGATTTTCCCGTTTATGCGTACATTTATCGAAGAGCTGACCGAGCGCAATTTCTCGAACCGCACCGTCGGCTTGATCGAGAACGGCTCCTGGGCACCGCAGGCGGAAAAGGTCATGAAGAAAATGCTCGAAGGCTGCAAGAATCTGACCTTTGCCGAGAATACCGTGCATATCAAATCCGCGCTCAATGATGAGAGCAATGCGCAGATTCAGGCGCTTGCAGATGAGCTCTGCCGCGACTATCTCGCACAGAAGGATGACACCGCGGATAAGAATGATCTGACTGCGCTCTTCAAGATCGGCTACGGACTCTATGTCGTCACGTCGAATGACGGCGAAAAGGATAACGGCCTGATCGTCAACACCGTGACGCAGGTGACCAATACCCCGAACCGCGTTGCCGTGACGATCAACAAGGAGAACTATTCGCATCATGTCATCAAGCAGACCGGCATCATGAATGTCAACTGCCTGTCGGTTGAAGCGCCGTTCAGGGTGTTTG
Source organism: uncultured Ruminococcus sp. (assembly GCA_946537515.1). Classification (GTDB taxonomy): domain Bacteria; phylum Bacillota; class Clostridia; order Oscillospirales; family Ruminococcaceae; genus Firm-04. Next base: position 21,552 of record CAMNFV010000028.1, read on the forward strand.
AGAATTTCGGTTTCCGGAGCGGCAGAAATACCGATAAATTTGCGGACTGCAAGCCGATCCGGACGGACAACGGCCTTGTGATGCTGCCGCATTATATCAATGCAATGATGTCGCTGAAGGTCGAGCAGTATGTCGATCTCGGCACGCACGGCATGTTCATCTGCGAGGTGACCGAGGCGCGCGTGATCTCCGATGCAGAGACCATGACTTATACCTATTATCTCTCGAACGTCAAACCGAAGCCGCAGACAGAGGGCAAAAAGGGCTGGGTCTGCACGATCTGCGGATATGTCTATGAGGGCGAGGAGCTCCCCGAGGACTTCATCTGCCCGCTCTGCAAGCACGGCGCCGCCGACTTCGAGCCGATTGAATAACAGCGGTATCTCCGATGAATTTGGAATGGGGGCTCCTTGCCCCCAAACCCCTCGCTGGGGATTTATCCCCAGACACCATTTCGGATAGAATGAGGAAACTCATCTATAATATATTATCAAGGAGGATTTTATTATGAAGTATGTATGTTCTGTCTGTGGCTACACCTATGACGAGACCGTCGGTGATCCGGATAACGGCATCGAGGCAGGCACGAAGTTTGAGGATCTGCCCGAGGATTTCGTATGTCCGCTCTGTGGCGTCGGAAAAGACATGTTTGAAGCCGAGTAAGCAAATATGCAAAAGCCGCAGGTTCTGTAAAAGAACCTGCGGACTTTTT
>CAMNFV010000029.1 GCA_946537515.1 uncultured Ruminococcus sp.
CAAAAAGAAAACCGCCCTGAACGGACGGTTCCCACATGAAAATAGAGAGGGTTTTTCTTGCACCGGATGAGAGGGTGTCGGTACAAGTTTGAAATGATTATCTAGATTATATCATATTTTGCGGTGAATTGCAATACAATCCGCATACATTCTACGAATTGTCTATATACTATTGATAAGATTTGTGCAATGTGCTGAAAAATGGCCGCTGCATAAGGAAAATAGACCGCCGGAACGTATCAGTTTATGAAAGCAGCTTTCATGAAGCATCTGATGCTTCACCCCGGCAGATCGGAGTTTTTTCATGGAACAGGACGCTCAGCTTTTCCGTCGGTATCTCGACGGAGATCAGACCGCGTTCGCAGAAATCATCGAGGCCTACCGCGATCCCGTCACATTTTTTATTCAGCGGTATGTGCATGATATCTGTGCCGCAGAAGACCTGGCCGCGGATGTCTTTATGCAGCTCGTGGTCAATCCGCAGAAGTTCAATTTCAAATCTTCACTCAAAACCTATCTGTTTGTGCTGGCGCGCAGCCGTGCGCTCGATTATCTGCGCAAACAGAAACGGCATCCTTCGGTCTCCATTGAGGATGCAGCCGAGCAGCTCGCAGATACACAGGATCTGGAAGCGCATGTGCTGCAAAATGAGGAGCACCGCAGACTGCATGAGGCGATCGAACAGCTGCCGGAGCCGCAGCAGGTCGCTGTACATCTGGTATACTTCGAGGAGTATTCCTATGAGGATGCCGCGAAAATCATGAAGAAAACACGCAAGCAGATCGACAATCTGCTCTATCGTGCAAAGCAGGCACTCAAAAGTCTGCTCGGAGAGAGGGGGGAGCACGCCGTATGAGAATGACAAATGAAGAATTTCAGGCGGAAGTGTTCCGCCGCAGTCAGGTTTATATGCAGCAGAAGCGCAGCCGCAGAACGCATATGTTCCGGGCAGCAGCTGCTTTTGCAGCGTGTTTCGTACTGGTTGCCGGCGGCCTGGTGATCCGGAATTTACACAGCAACAATTTTACGGCTTCAAATATGTTCTCGGCAGATAATGCAGTTTCCTGTGAAGAATCTTCCTTAAAAGAGGATTGCGCAGCAGAAGCTTCCGAGGAATATACGTTAGAAGCGGAACAGGCTGCTGAGGCACCGGAGCAATATTTGAATCAGGCGAATACATCTGACGGGAAGCGCAAGGACAGCAAAGGCGCGGATCAATCTGATGTGGCTGATGCAAATGCAGAGATCGCGGAAGAAAATTCCGAGGAAGAAGCCGAGAGCGAGGATGCTTCTTCCGGATCAAGCGAGGATTCTTCTTCGGGCACAGATGAAATGCTCTCTGCTGCGGATTATCTGGATGCGCTGGGAATCCGGCAGCCGCCGGAAACCCTCTGGGGCTATTCGCTGGAATGGGATCCGGATGCGCGGTATCTGCTCCACGAACGCAATGCATTCCTATATCCGGATGAACAGCGCAGAGTCATGCTGACTGTGTATCTGCTTCCGGTTCCGGAACATGCACCGGATGACGGGGAAATCTATATCTATCATTCTGAGGAAGGTCAGACGGCGGATTTCATTGTCGGAAATGCACAGGTGACGCTGATCGGAAACGGCATGGAAGCCGGAGATATCATGACGCTGAAGGACATTGCACAGGAGTTGAAATCCAGCCTGGAAAAATAAAAAGATCTGCCTGACGGGAAAGAAAGCGCGTTTTACATTCACAGAATAAAGGAAGTGCATCATTATGAAAAAACAGATTCTATCCATTTTTCTGACATGCGTCATTGTCGGCGGCCTGACAGGCTGCGGTAATTTGAAGCAGGATGCGCCGGCCTTTACCGCAAATCCGGCGCCGGTCTCCGAAGATGCGGAGACGCAGAACGAATATTCGCCGCCGGTCTCCAAAGCTGCGGAGACGCAGACCGACTTTGCACTCGATCTGTTGAAAGAGGCGTATCTGAAAAATCCACAGCAGAATGTCCTGCTCTCGCCCTACTCTGCGATGCAGGCGCTTGCTATGGCCGCAAACGGTGCAGGCGGCAATACGCGCACCGAAATGGAACAGACACTCGGCGGCATTCCGCTGGATTCGCTTAATGCTTCGCTGCGAGATCTGCGCGATAAGCTGACATCGGATCGTTCCTGTACATTCCGCTCTGCAAATGCGATCTGGGTGAACAGTCCGGACGGAAACAATCATCTGAATCCGGATTTTGATAAAATCGTTTCAAAGGGCTATGATGCAAAGCTCTCGTTCGGACAGCTTGATGAAGCTGCGCGGCGTGAGATCAATCAATGGTGCAGCGAGAATACCGATCAGATGATCCCGGAGATTGTGACAGGGGAGATTCCTGATACGACTGCGCTGATGCTGCTCAATGCCGCTTGCTTTGAAGGCAAGTGGAAGCAGGCATTCCGTTCTGTATACAATGAAGGAACGTTTATCCGGTATGACGGGAAAGAACAGACGGTTCCCATGATGGCCGCCTCGGAGAAGTATTATCTGGAAGGCGAGAACATGAAGGGCTTTGTCAAATACTATACAGGCGAGGATTTTGCCTTTGCAGCAATTCTGCCCGATGAAGACATGGAGCACTATCTCCCGACGCTCAAGCCGGAAGACCTGCGCACAATGCTGATGCATGTCAAGGTAGCGAGTACGCCGTTTGATGTGGAGCTGCCGAAGTTCAGCCTGGAATGCAGGACCGACATGGTGCCGCTGCTCAAAAATATGGGAATGACATCGGCTTTTGACGGCGATACGGCTGATTTCTCCCGGACGCTGGAAGATCCTGCGCTGCTCTGGATCGGTGAGGCGTATCAGAGCGTTTATATTGAGGTCGATCAGGAAGGTACAAAAGCTGCCGCAGGTACAGTTGTTTCGGAAGAAAGCTGCGCGCCGGAGCGAATCGCTTTCGACCGGCCGTTCCTCTATATGATCGTGGAGACGAAAAATATGACACCGCTCTTTACCGGTGTGTTCAATGAAGTACCCGGTGCGTCATAACAGAAAGAGCGTGAATGAAATATGAAAAGTAATCGAACTGCTGCATCGTTTCTCGCGGCGCTGCTGCTCTGCTGCGGCCTGACAGGCTGCGGCGATATGCAGGCTCCTGCATTGGAGCAGCCTGCTGTGCAGACGACAGTTCCCGGACTGAATCAGCCGTCTGAACAGATCGCTGACCCGATGGCGGAAATCAAGCCGCAGCCGGTGAACGGCAGGGATGCAGATGATACCTATCTGATTGCACAGACCGGATTTGCGCTTGGTCTGATGCAGAAGGCAATCCAGTCGGATGCATACAAAAATATATTGCTCTCGCCCTATTCCGCGATGCAGGCGCTTGCCATGACCGCGAACGGTGCGGCGAATCAGACGCTTGCCGAAATGGAGCAGGTACTCGGCGGCATTCCGATTGATACGCTGAATGAATACCTCTATACGGGCAGAACAAGCTTCCCTGAAAATGAGAACTGCAAATTCAATATTGCAAATTCGATCTGGGTGCGCGATGAGGCAGAGCGGATCAGTCCCGATCCCGCATTCCTGCAAAAGAATGCGGATTATTATGCGGCGGATGTGTTCCTTGCGCCGTTTGATGAATCCACACGCGGGGAGATCAACAGCTGGTGCAGCAAGCGGACGGACAATATGATCCCGGAGATCCTTTCAGAGCCGATCAAGCCCGATACGGTGATGTATCTGATCAATGCGGTGTGCTTTGATGCGAAATGGGAAGAGATCTATGAGGATGAACCGATGCCGCGCGATTTTCATGCTGCAAACGGCGAAACCCGGACCGTGCAGATGATGTATTCGCAGGAAAATATGTATCTTTCCGATGCACATGCGGCCGGATTTCTGAAAAACTATCAGGGCGGAAACTTCGCATTTGCTGCGATTCTGCCGGATGAAGGCATCACGCCGGAGCAGTATCTCGCAAACCTGACACCGGAAGATCTGCATTCCGTGCTGACACATGCAGAGCGCTGCGATGTGAATGCGGGACTGCCGCAATTCAGCTATGATTATGACAATGAGCTTTCAGAAGAACTCAAGGCCATGGGCATGACATCTGCATTTGATGATCAGACCGCGGATTTTTACAATATCACCGGTACGGACAAGCAGCTCTATATCAACCGCGTACTGCATAAAACACATATCGAGGTCGATACAGAGGGCACAAAGGCCGCTGCGGTCACCGCTGTTGAAATGAATGATGAAGCGGCAGCCGAATTACCTGAGAATATGAAAACTGTCATCCTCGACCGGCCGTTTGTCTATATGATAGTTGATACGAATACCATGCTGCCGGTCTTTTTCGGCATTCTGAATGAGATACCCTAAATCAATCAAAGGAGCCTGATCCATGAAATTTCGCTGTTTGCCTGCCGTGCTCTGTGCGGCGCTGATGCTGACTGCCTGCGGGAGCAATGCGGAGCTGACAAAGCATGTAAAGCCGCAGGAGATCCCGATGCTGGACGGAACGGAAGCGTTCTGTAATGCGCAGATGCAGTTTTCGCTTTCGCTCTTCGCTGAGGCTGCTGCAAATACAGATGAAAATATGCTGATCTCGCCGTATCTTGCAATGTCGGCATGGCTGACCGCTGCGGACGGCGATCCGGAGAACAATGCGGCGGAACCGTTCGGCAGCTTCACACGTACAGAGCTGAACAGCTATTTTGTCAAGTGGCGCAGTACGCAGGCAGGGCTGCATGATGTGCAGTCGTTCTGGATTGATCCCGCACAGCGCGGCAGTATGCAGAAGGAAAATCTGCGCTATCTGCTCGGACTGAGCGGGACGCAGGTCTTTGCGGCGGCTCGGACGCAGGATGCGGTCAGTCAATGGCTGAAAGATGCATCCGGCGGCAGCCTGACAGAGATTGCTGTACAGGAAAATGCAGAATCTGCGATGCTTTCGGCTGCTTCCTATGATCTGGAATGGAGCAAACCCTACAGCGATAACGAGGTGCAGAATGTTCGCTTCCGCAATGCGGACGGCAGCGATAAATCCGTGCCGTTCTTGTGCAGAACCTATGACGATGCGGTCTATCTGGATGATGACAGTATCCGCGGCCTGCGCAGAAACTGTGCCGGACAGAAATATGCGCTGCTCATGCTGATGCCGAAATCCGGTTCGGTCACGGAGCTCATTGAAGCGCTGACGCCGGAGCAGCTGACAGGATATATCCGCGGCGGTTCGGATCAGACGCTGCGTACCGGTATTCCGCTGATGGATGCGGAATATACAATGGATCTTGCAGAATATCTGCCGGAAACCGGAGCCGCACAGATTGTACAGGCTGTTTCTGTCGGAATCGGGCGCGGGACGGAAGAGGCTGTATTCAGTATGCAGCTGGATTCTTCCGCGGCAAAGCCCGCTGAACAGATGCTGTTCGATCACCCGTTTGTATATTTTGTCATTGACCGTCAGTATGGACTGCCGGTCTTTGCGGGAACAGTCAAACAGCTGACATAAGAAGGAGTTACAAAATGAAACGACATACATGGTGTACATGGGTCTTGTCGGCAATGCTGCTGTCGGGCTGCGGTGCGCAACGGGATCCGCTGACACAGTCAGAACCGGCTGTTCCGGCGGCAGAGATGATGCAGCTCGATGTGCAGGGGAAGGATGCGGATGCCGGTTTTTCGGTTTCACAGTATCGGTTTGCGCTGGAGCTGATGCGTGCTGTTCAGCGGGAGAAAAGGCAGCAGAATGTCATGGTCTCGCCCTATTCCGTCGTGCAGGCGCTCGCGATGACTGCAAACGGCGCTGCGAATCAGACACGCACGGAAATGGAAAATGTGCTCGGAAACGGCATTTCGATCAATGACCTGAATCAGTATCTCTATACATGGCGCACGAATCAGCCGACGGATGATTCCTGTCAGCTGCATACTGCAAACGGCATCTGGATCAATGAGACAATACCACAGATCAAACCGCTTTTTGCCGAGCAGACACGTAATTTTTATGCTGCCGGGATGAAGCGCGCCGCATTTGACAAGCAGACACTCCGCGAGATCAATCAATTCGTCAAAAAGGAAACGGACGACATGATTCCCGAGATTCTGGAAGAACTGGATCCTGCGGCGGTCACGGTGCTGGTCAATGCGGTCGGGTTTGATGCGAAATGGCTGGAGCCGTATCCCTCTGACAAAATCAAGGACGGCAAATTCAACAATGCGGACGGCAGCGAATCCACTGTACAGATGATGACCGGCTCGGAATCGGATTATCTCAAATCAGAAGGCGCGGTCGGATTTCTGCGGTATTATGACGGGCCGTATGCCTTCGCGGGAATTCTGCCGCCGGAAGATGTCACTTTGCAGGAATGGCTCGATGCGCAGACACCGGAATCGCTGATCGCAATGATCGCCGGACGCGAGGAATGCGCAGTTTCCGCGACCATGCCCGCATTCTCCGGCGACACCGAGGTACAGCTTGAAACGCTCCTTCCCGGCATGGGAATGCCGACAGCATTCAGCGCTGCGGCGGATTTCTCCTGTCTCGCCGACGGCGCTATGCAGATCAGCGAGGTCATCCACAAGACGCATATTGATGTGGATGCACAGGGAACAAAGGCTGCTGCTGCAACGGCTGTCGTCATGACCAGGGGCGCAGACGAAGTGCCGAAGCAAGAACAGACTGTTCGGCTCGACAGACCGTTTGTCTACATGATCCTGGATATGCACAATGAACTGCCGGTCTTTATCGGAACGGTGAATCAGCTGTGACAATAGAACGAAGCCGCTCAGATCAGGCAATTACGCTGGATCTGAGCGGCTTTTCTTTTATCATTTGAGATAGGATTTCAGGAACTGGCCGGTATAGGATTCCTCGCAGGCTGCGATCTGCTCGGGTGTGCCCTCTGCGACGATCATGCCGCCGCCGTCACCGCCTTCGGGACCTAAGTCGATGATGTGATCCGCGACCTTGATGACGTCCATATTGTGTTCAATGACAACGAGCGTATTGCCCGCATCTGCGAGCTTTTGCAGGACATCAATCAGACGGTGCACATCGGCATTGTGCAGACCGGTCGTCGGCTCATCGAGAATATAGATCGTCTTGCCGGTCGAGCGGCGCTGCAATTCCGTCGAGAGCTTGACGCGCTGCGCCTCACCGCCGGAGAGCGTGGTTGCGGGCTGTCCGATGCGGATATATCCGAGGCCGACATCCCGCAGCGTATTGAGCTTGCGCGCGATCTTCGGGATCGCGGAGAAGAATTCGCAGCCCTCCTCAACGGTCATTTCCAGAACGTCGTGGATCGACTTGCCCTTGTATTTGACTTCGAGCGTTTCGTGATTATAGCGCGCGCCCTTGCAGACATCGCAGGGGACGTAAACATCCGGCAGGAAGTGCATCTCAATCTTGACGATGCCGTCACCCTCGCAGGCCTCGCAGCGTCCGCCCTTGACATTGAAGGAGAATCGCCCTGCGCCGTAGCCGCGCTTTTTTGCATCCTGTGTCTGCGCGAAAAGCTCGCGGATATCTCCGAATACGCCGGTATAGGTCGCGGGATTGGAACGCGGTGTCCGGCCGATCGGGGACTGGTCGATGCAGATGACCTTATCCAGATGCTCGATGCCGGTGATTTTGTCAAAGCCCGAGGCGCGGATCTTTGCGCGGTTCAGCTGCGATGCCAGATATTTATACAGCACCTCATTGACAAGCGATGACTTGCCGGAGCCCGATACGCCCGTGACGCAGATGAACTTGCCGAGCGGGAAATGCACATCAATATGGCGGAGATTGTGGACAGCTGCGCCGCGGATCACAAGCTCTTCACCGTTGCCCTGACGGCGCTCTGCCGGGACGGGAACCTTCTTCCGGCCGGAAAGATAGGCACCGGTCTCGGATTTTTCGCATTTGAGGATATCATCCAGCGTACCGGCACAGACGATCTCGCCGCCGTGTACACCGGCACCCGGCCCGATATCAACGATATAATCCGCGGCGCGCATCGTATCATCATCATGCTCGACGACGATCAGCGTATTGCCGCAGTCGCGCAGGCGCTTGAGCGTTGCGATCAGCTTTTCATTGTCGCGCTGATGCAAGCCGATGCTCGGCTCATCGAGAATATAGAGCACGCCCATGAGCGAGGAGCCGATCTGGGTCGCGAGCCGGATGCGCTGGCTTTCGCCGCCCGAAAGGGAACTTGCTGCGCGGGCAAGCGTCAGATAACCGAGCCCGACACTCTGCAAAAAGCCAAGTCTTGCGCGGATTTCCTTGATGATCAGACGCGCGATCATCAGCTCGCGCTCCGTGAGCTGAATCTGATTAAAGAATGTGACCAGATCATGCACGCTCTTGCGGCAGAGCGCATCAATATCAATCCCGCCGACCGTGACGGCTAGTGAGATCGGCTTGAGCCTTTTGCCCTTGCAGTCCGGGCAGGGGACTTCGCTCATATACTCTTCAAGCTCATCCTTGATCCATTGTCCGCCGGTCGCATAGCGGCGCTTGAGATTCGGAATCAGGCCTTCAAACGGGTGTACATAGGTCGCGCCGCCGTATTCCGGTGCCTGATGCAGCGTCAGATCCTCTTCGCCGTTGCCCCAGAGAAACAGATCAAGCTGTTCCTGCGTCATATCGCGCAGCGGGGTATCGAGCGGGACACCGTAGGTCTCATGCAGCGCATTTGCATACATATTTGCAACGGATTTCGGATCCTTCCAGTTCCAGCCGGAGACCTTGAATCCGCCCTCATGGACAGTCAGATCCTTATTCGGCATGAGCAGCTCCGGCTCAAATTCGGTGAATACACCGAGACCGGTACAGGTTTCACACGCACCGAACGGATTGTTGAAAGAGAACATCCGCGGCGTCAGTTCCTCTACGGAAATACCGTGCTCCGGGCAGGCATAAGAGAGCGAATAGAGCATTTCTTCGCCGTCGATGATATCCACAAGCACCAGACCGTCTGAGAGCGCGGTCGTCGTTTCGATGCTGTCCGTCAGGCGCGAACGAATGCTCTCCTTGACGACCAGACGATCGACGATGATCTCAATATTATGCTTCTGATTCTTATTCATCTTGATCTTTTCGCTGAGATCATAGATGATGCCGTCCACGCGGACGCGGACATAGCCGGCCTTTTTGGCCTGCTCCAGTTCTTTCGTATATTCGCCCTTTCTGCCGCGGACGATCGGCGCGAGAAGCTGAAGCTTTGTGCCCTCGGGGAGCTCCATGACCTTGTCCGCGACCTGATCGACCGTCTGCTGCAAAATCTCTCTGCCGCAGACCGGACAATGCGGGATGCCGATGCGCGCATAGAGCAGACGCAGATAGTCATAGATCTCAGTCACCGTGCCGACAGTTGAGCGCGGGTTCTTTGAGGTCGTTTTCTGGTCGATCGAGATCGCAGGGGAGAGGCCGTCGATGCTGTCTACATCCGGCTTTTCCATTTGTCCCAGAAACATCCGCGCATAAGAGGACAGCGACTCCATGTAGCGCCGCTGTCCGTCTGCATAGATCGTATCAAATGCGAGCGAGGATTTGCCGGAGCCGGAAAGCCCCGTGAATACAACAAGCTTATCACGCGGAATTTCCAGATTGACATTCTTCAGATTGTGCTCTCTGGCACCGCGGATGACAATTTTATCGAGCATGGGGAAACAATACTTCCTTTCAAAAGGGAAATCGGGAATCGGGCAGATTGCAGCCCGAACGGCTATTTCAGTAAGTTTCTGCGTATATCTTTCAGGAGCATTTTGCCGCTGCTTTTTGCAATGTCATCGGCAATATGGCCCGATGAAACTTGAGCAGGCTGCGGCATGGTTTTCCGGAGCAGCGCTTCGGCCGCCTTTGCATCCGAAGCGAAGATGACCGTTGCTGTTTCATCCGTCGGGATATCGCCGATCTCGCGAAAATGCAGGCCGCGCTTCGGCAATGTGCCGCAGGCGTTCGCTGATTCGATGAAGTCTTCCGGCGCGGCGGGGAGCATCGGCTGTGCGAAAACCTGTAAGCGCACCTTGTCGCCCTCATTCCAGATCAGGGGTTCGCCGTCCGTTCTGACGCCGATCAGCGCGGTTTGTATGCCGTTTCCGGGATCATAGGTGATCGCAAGCTCATAATAGCGGCTTTTCGTCTGGCCGTAAACCGCAGAACGGATTTCACGCATCTGCGTAATCGTGCCGCTGACATTCCGGCTTGTCTGAATCTGCTGCGGAACGGGCGGTTCTTCAGGGAGCGGTGCGGATTCTGTTTTTGCCTGCTTTTCCGCAATGAAACGGATGAGAAGACCGATGAGAATCAGGAAAACCGAGCCGATCAGAATGAGCTTGAGCAATGCATATTGCAGCAATTCTTCCGGTAAATCAATCAGGTATGCGATCAGCATAGGAACACCTCCCGCTGTATCAGAGGCAGCGGATTATTACATCTCAGATCAACCCGGAAGCTGATAGAATGCGACAAATGCAATGAGCAGTACGAGGCTGATCGCTGCACCGATGATCAGCAGAATGCCTGCGATCTGCTGCGAACGGATTTTCTTCTCCAATTCAGCGAGAATCTCTTTGTAATCATGCTCCAGCATGACAGTTCCGGTCTCGTCGATCGGCTTGCCGAGCCATTTGCGGAAGGAAACCGGGCAGTCGATGATGCCGGACGCGCTGCGATTCGGGTTGAATGCATCGGCATCCGGAACGATCAGGGACTGCTGCAAAATCTGGAGCGGGATCGCCTGTCCGGCTGCGTATTGCAGCGGCGTATTGGTCGAAATGCCGATCAGCGCGCGGTGCTGTGCACCGGATGAATCCGCATAGCGGATCGAATACTTATAATGCAGGGAATTCTGGATGCCGGGCGGATCCTGGACGAGTTTTGCATCGAGAATGACACCTTCTGCCGGATAGCTGGCGGCAGTCTGCGCAACGGCCTTTCTGCGGCGGCTGCGGTCACGGAAAACGGCGACTGCGCATCCTGCCAGTCCGAAAATCAGCATGATGCCGAACACGAGCAGAAATACCTTGAAAAAGAGCAGAACCAGGTCTTCGGGATTCATATTCCAGTTTTCGAAGGGGTTGTTGTTGATCATAAAGCCTCCTGTGTCAGATGTCATCGCAAGTGAAATAAAAACATCTTGCTTTCCTTTTTGTCTTCATTTACATGGAACTGCCTGCGGCAAAGCCTGTCGCAAAGGCAATTTGCAGATTGTAGCCGCCGGTAAGCGCATCGACGTCAAGCAATTCTCCGGCAAAGTATAATCCGCGTATCTTCTTGGATTCCATTGTATTCGGATTCACTTCGCGCACCGAGACACCGCCGCGTGTGATGATTGCCTCGGCAATCGGCCGCATGGCAGATGCGTGCAATGTGAAATGCTTGATTGCCGTACCGAGTGAAAGACGCTCCGTTTTGGTAATATCGTGCACCTTTTTCTCGGGGGATATTCCCGCACGCTTCAGCATGACCGGAATCATGGAAGCAGGGAGCAGCCCGCGCATTGCATTCGCAAGATCTTTATTTTTTTGTTCGGCAAAATCCCGCTGAATGCGCTGGTCAAGCTGTTCCGGAGAGAGCGCCGGTTTCATGTCAATTTCCAGCTGATACGCGGATAGCTTCTGCGGATCCAGCAGGCAGCTCGCGGAGAGTACCAGCGGTCCGGAGATGCCGAAATGCGTAAACAGCATCTCGCCAAGTTCCGAAAATAGAACTTTCTTGCCGTTTGTGACAGTCAGCGTGACGTTCTTCAGCGAGAGCCCCTGCATTTCCTGCGGATCGTGCTCTGCGGTTTCCAGCGGGATCAGTGAGGGCTGCGGCGCAATGATCGTGTGCCCGGCCTGCTCCGCAAGACGGTAGCCGTCGCCGCGGGAACCCGTCCGCGGATAGCTCATGCCGCCCGTTGCGAGCAGGACGGCTTCTGCCGTGTGTTCGGCGCCGTTTTCCAGGCGGACGCCGGTGCAGCAGTCATCAGAGATGATCAAATCTCGCACGCGGGAATTCTCGCAGATGCGTACATTTTCATGCTGCATCACCGACCGGAGCGCCTGCACGATATCCTTTGCATTGTCACTCTGCGGGAAGACGCGCCTGCCGCGCTCGGTCTTGAGAGGGACGCCTGCATCCTCGAAAAACGCCATGACATCCGCCGGCGTACAGCGGGAAAATGCTGAATACAGAAACCGCGGATTGCGCATGACATTCTGCATCAGCGTATCGGGATCGCAGTTGTTTGTGACGTTGCAGCGGCCTTTTCCGGTGATGGAAAGCTTGTGTCCGAGCCGGTCGTTTGCATCGAGCAGCAGGACAGAACGGCCCCGGCGCGCTGCGGTGACAGCAGCAAACATTCCCGCTGCGCCGCCGCCGATTATAATAATATTGCTGCGCATATTACGCCTGCATTTCGTGCAGCTTTTCGGCTGCTGCCATACGGCGCTTTTCGGTCTCCAGCGTGTCGATCGCATAGCCCTCTGCGGTCTTTACGACGACATCGCCTTCGGCTGCATCGTCGGGCAGCCAGCTTGCCGGGAGATTCTTGTAGAGCACTTCGCCGGTCTCCTCACGGAGCTCCAGAACGGCATAATCGCCCTCGAAACGGTCAATGATCATTGTCATATGAATTCCGCCTTTCTGCGTTGATTTTATATGCAATGGAAATCAGGCGCCGCTGATGAGTATGATCTTTGTGACGCCTTCTGCCGGGGAACCTGTGAACCTGATCGTATGGTGTGCGGTTTGGATCTCAGCACCGCTGTTTCCGAGCTCGATGCCGAGATTGTCTTTGACCTGCTCTGCGGTGCTGCCGATCGTGATGCCGTTGAAACAGATCGGGAACAGCGCCGGTGACGGCAGCTCCTTTGTATAACAGTCGCGGAAGATAATTTGTCTGATCTTGCCGACGCTGTAATTCTCAAGTTTTGTGCAGTCCGTCAGCGAAATATCGCCGCAGGCACAGCCGTCATAAAGCAGGACTGCCGTGATCTCGCCGTCCTCTGTGATCGAACTTGTGGCTGCGGACGGATCAATCGAGAATTTGCTGCCGAGTGTTGTGAATGTCGCCGGAAACGAAAATCTGCTTGCGCCGACCCAGAGTGCGCCCGGAATATCCGCCTCTGTCCAGTTGCCGCCGGGGACATAAACAGGCGGCAGTTTCTGAATTGTCTGCAATTCGGTATAGGATTCGACGGTCAGCTCAGGCTTCGGCTTGCTGCTGCCGCAGGAACAGAGGCTCAGACTCAGGGCTGCGGCGAGTATCAGACATACAAATCTGCGTTGTTTCATGGAAAATGATCACCCCTTTAATAGCAGACATTCAGCCAGAATGCCCATTCATACGCCTGCGGATTTTTGCAGAATGCGATGCGGTCTTCTTCAAGCAGAATGAAATCCTCCGGCCGGAGTACGTCATCTTCATCAAACAGACCGGTATCACGGAGCGATTCAGGCGGTGTAAATGCATTTTCAAAGTGGATGCTTTCATATTGATAGATGAAATTTCTCAGCTTTTGCGCCAAGTAAAAAGGACTGGTTTCGGCATCCACAATATGATCCCAGCCCGGAGAATTATCTGCGGGCTCTGCATACGCTGACGGAGGTTCCTTCTCACGCTGCACCGGATCCCAATATCCGGTTTCAGGCCACCAGAGAAAGCGGTTATCCTCCGGAAGCATCGTGTAGCTGAACAGGCAGCTGCACATTTCGCGCAGTGCCGACGGGGGGAACGGAAGAAAGCGGTCGCCGAATTTCCAGTCTGCTTTCGTATATCTGTTGATAATATCAATCCAGCTCTGACAGAGGGCAACAGAATCTCGGCCGCATATCTCGAGCACGGAAAAATACCGGTATTCCTCATACGCATAGTCGCCGTCGCGGAACCAGTAGTCGCAGGGATCCTTTGTATGGGGAACAGTAATGCATCTGCCGGTTGCTTTCTCGGTGATCTTCGCTTCGATGTAAAAGTAAAAGCTCATGCTGTCCTCCTCTCCGGCTGCGGCTTATTTGCGTTTGCCGTGCGGCTTCTGACCGGAAAAGCCGTTTGCTTTCTGCGGCGGTCTGCCGGTTTGCTTCTGCTGCGCCGGTTTCCGCTGGGATTTGCGGCTCTGCGGCTGATTCTTTTTCCGGCTGCCGGCGGACTGCTGCTGCGGACTGTTCGGCGCTGCCGGTACGAGACAATGCGGTCCGCTGCCGATGAGGTCGCGCCGGCCTGCTTTGATCAGCGCAGCACGGATCAACGCGTGATTCTCCGGCTTGAAATATTGCAGCATGGCGCGCTGCTCGGCCTTTTCCTTCGGGGAGCGCGGGACATAGACTGGCTGCATCGTGTAGGGATCGAGCCCCGTGTGGAACATGCAGGTTGCGATCGTGCCCGGCGTCGGGTAGAAATCCTGCACCTGCTCCGGATGCAGCCCCTCTTCTTTCAGAAAGCACGCGAGCGCGATTGCGTCCTTGATTGTGCTGCCGGGGTGGCTGCTCATCAGATAGGGCACGAGATATTGCTCCTTGCCCATGGATTTTGTCAGCTCATAAAAGCGCTTCTGGAACGCTTTATACGCCTCGATATGCGGTTTTCCCATTTTATCGAGGACTGCATTCGAGCAATGCTCCGGCGCGACTTTCAGCTGTCCGGAGACATGATACCGCACGAGCTCGCGGAAAAATTCATCATCCTTGTCGCACATCAGATAATCATAGCGGATGCCGGAGCGGATGAATACGCGCTTGATTTTCGGGAGCGCACGCAGTTTCCGCAGCAGATGCAGATATTCCTGATGATCGACGATCAGATTTTTGCAGGGCTCGGGTGCTAAGCATTTTTTGCCCTTGCAGAGCCCGTATTTAAGCTGCTTTTCGCAGGAAGGATGCCGGAAATTGGCCGTCGGGCCGCCGACATCATGCAGATAGCCCTTGAAATCCGGGAGCGTCGTCAGATACTTTGCTTCTTCGATGACGGATTCCTCGGAGCGCGTGGTCATGCGTCTGCCCTGATGCAGCGCGATTGAACAGAAATTGCAGAAGCCGAAGCATCCGCGGTTGTGTGTGATCGAAAACCGCACCTCTTTGATCGCCGGGACGCCGCCTTCCGCCTCATACATCGGGTGATAGGTGCGCATGAACGGCAGCGTATAGAGCGCATCGAATTCCGCCTGTGTCAGCGAAAGTGCCGGCGGATTCTGCACAAACATCAGCTTGCCGTGGCGCTGGATGATGCGCTTGCCGTAGACTTCGTCCTGCTGGTCATACTGGATGCGGCAGGCTTTGGCGTAGGCCTCTTTGCTGTCGCGCACCTGTTCATATGAGGGACATTCCGCTGAGCCGAACGGGGTTTCCGACGGATCACAGAGATAACATGTGCCGCGGACATCCCGGATCTCGCTGACGGGAACGCCGTCACGGAGCAGGTCTGCAAGCTCGATCATGCTGTGTTCGCCCATGCCGAAGCTGAGAATATCCGCGCCGCTTTCAAGCAGGACGGACGGATGAACCGAGTCATCCCAGTAATCATAGTGTGCAAAACGGCGCAGCGAGGCTTCCAGTCCGCCAATGAGAATCGGGATATCTTTGCCGTAAATTTCGCGGATCTTGCGGCAGTAGACGATGACTGCTCTGTCCGGACGCCGCCCAGCCTTGTTGCCGGGGGAGTAGGCATCATCGGAGCGCTTTTTCTTCGCAGATGTATAATGCGCGACCATGCTGTCGATATTGCCCGCGCTGACCAGAAACGCAAGACGCGGTCTGCCGAAGCGCCTGAAATCGGTATCGGTTTTCCAGTCCGGCTGTGAAAGCATCGCGACTGAATAGCCGTGTGATTCGAGCAGACGGCAGATAATTGCCGCGCCGAAACTCGGGTGATCGACATACGCATCGCCGCAGACATAGACAAAATCAGGCTGTTCAATGCCGCGTTCGCGCAGTTCTTCCATTGTTACCGGCAGAAATCCGGTCATACCTGAATCACCCCTGTTTTTGAATTTGAAATGGAAAATGTGAAAATCGGTATCTCCGATGGATTTGAAATGGGGCTCTGCCCCAAACCCCGCTTAAGGGACATTGTCCCTTAAGAATCCCATTTTGTGAAGGAATACGAAAATATGCCGATAGAATCAAAATAGGATTCCCAGAGAGAGAATAGTAAAGCGTGCGGTGTCCGTATTCGGCAGAGGCTTTCATACCGCGGCTTCTCACGCCTCATTTTTGATTGCTTTCATGTACGCAGTCGGTACGGCTTCGGTCAGCCAGACGCCGTTTTCGGCGCGGTAGAATCTGAAGCCGTCCGCGTGCATCTGTTTTGTGTCGATTTGCAGAATGACGGGTTTGCCGTGTCTGCTGCCGACCTTTTTCGCGGTTTCGATATCCGGCGAAAGGTGGACATACTGCCGCGACATCGGCTTTAGGCCGTCCTGCATGATGCTGTCAAGGAAGCGGCTTGCGGTGCCGTGCCAGAGGGTATCCGGCGGTGTGACCGGCTGTAATTCCAGATCGACCGCGACCGAATGCCCCTGATTGGCGCGGATTTTTGTATGGCCTTCATTGAACGCATAGCGCTGCTTTGCGTCCGTGCGGACGATCTCTTCCAGCATTGCCATGTCAATCGGCTGTCCGGCATTCGTCATGCCGCGGAGCAGTTCAGTTACATCTGCCCAGCCGTGCGGA
The DNA here is from genome assembly GCA_946537515.1 of uncultured Ruminococcus sp. Classification (GTDB taxonomy): domain Bacteria; phylum Bacillota; class Clostridia; order Oscillospirales; family Ruminococcaceae; genus Firm-04. The sequence goes on from CAMNFV010000029.1 coordinate 16,614, forward strand.
TCGAGCATGATGCCTGCCGCCTCGGGCTGATGCCGCAGCACCAGACTGATGAATTTGCTTGTGTGTGTCTTTTGTTTTTCTGTGTATTTCATGTTGTTTTCCTCATGTTGTCGGCCGGTGATTCTTTCCGGCGATTGCTTAGTGTGCTGCCGTCATATAGGCATTGTAGATACTGTATCCGATATTGGCAAGCTGATTATACAGATCTTTGACTTCTTTTCTTTCCGAGCAGCGCAGATAGCTCTCGGACTTAATCATACGGATTAGCAGTTTCTTTTCCTCATAGTCTTTCATGGGATCCAGATTGTATGACGTCAGAATCTTCAGATAAGACTGCATGATTGCCAGGTATTTGCCGTCTGCTTCGCGGATTCTGCTCATTTCCCTTGCTTCCCTGTAACGCGACATGACTTCCGTACCCCAGCGAACCTCGGTGGTGTAAGCGTTTTTGAAATCTTCCCATGAATATCCGGTCTTTTTCAGGACGGTACTTTCCGACCCGTACAGGGTCAGTTGGTTATTGAGGAGATAATCAACGATTCTGCGGCTTTCCGCGTCGTTCGAGAGCTTTGTCGCAGAGAGCCAGCCGATATAGTTATTATCCCATCTGCCGATGATAATGACATCGCTGCCGAGGTAATACGCTTCAATGCGGCGTTGTTCCGTTGTCGGTGCATAATTCGGTGTGACAGCGTTTTCTGCTGTCAGCAGATTCAGCGTTTCAATCCCCATCATCGTCCTCCTGTTTCATGGCAGTATGCGCTAAAATTTCAGCGCACGGCGTTCTTCCTTATTCGACTTTGTTGCCGTTGGATGCGAGCTTGAGCTTCCATTCGGTCAGCTCCTGCGGTGTCATGAGGACCTTACGCGGCTTGGCACCCTCCGAGGGGCCGATGATGCCGCGCTGCTCCATTTCATCAACGATGCGCGCAGCCTTTGCATAGCCAAGACGCAGCCGGCGCTGGAGTGCCGTCGTTGAGAGCTGTCCTGCATCGACAGCGAGCTCCGAGGCCTTGAGAATCAGCGCTTCATCGCCGCTCAGTTCACCGAGATCATCGCTGCTGCCGGATTTGTCGCCCTTTTCCGCCGGGATCGCCTGCTCAACGGCATCCATAATTGCAGCATCGTATTCCGATGCACCGTTCGATTTCAGGAAGGATGCAACGGCTTCTACTTCGCCGTCCGAGACAAAGCAGCCCTGCACACGCTTCGGCTCGCGCCAGCCGTTCGGATAGAACAGCAGGTCGCCGTTGCCGAGCAGTGTCTCTGCGCCGGTCGTATCGAGAATTGTGCGCGAATCGACTGCGGATTTGACACTCATGCCGATCCGGCTCGGAACATTGGACTTGATCAGACCGGTGATGACGTCAACGGTCGGGCGCTGTGTCGCGATGATCAGATGAATGCCCGCTGCACGCGCCTTCTGTGCGATACGGATGACCGAGGATTCGACCTCCTTGCCGCAGGTCATCATCAGGTCGGCAAACTCGTCAATGATGATAACGATCTGGGGCAGGGGCTTGAGTTCCGGATGTTTTTCCGCAGCGGCATTGTAGCCCTTGAGGTCACGGACACCGTGCTCTGCACAAAGCATGTATCTGCGCTCCATTTCGAGCACAGCCCAGTTCAGCGCACCGGCTGCCTTCTGCGGCTGTGTGACAACCGGAATCAGCAGATGCGGGATTCCGTCATACGGCTGGAATTCAACGACCTTCGGGTCAATGAGAATCAGGCGGACTTCATCGGGGGTCGCGTGATAGAGGATGCTCATGATGATCGAATTCGTGCAGACGGACTTACCGGAACCGGTCGTGCCTGCGATGATCATATGCGGCATCTTGGCGATATCGCCGAGAATGACATGGCCGTCGATATCCTTGCCGACGGCGAATGTCAGCTTGCTCTGGGACTCCTGAAACTCCGTTGTCTCGAGGATTTCGCGCAGGGAAACGGAGTCTTTATGGTTATTCGGAACCTCAACGCCGACGGCGGGTTTTCCCGGGATCGGCGCTTCGATACGGACGGATTTTCCGCCGAGATTCAGGCCGATATCATCGGCAAGTGCGGTGATCTTTGCGATCTTGACACCCGCGGCCGGCTGAATTTCATAGCGCGTAACCGTCGGGCCGCGGCGAATGCCGGTGATGCGCACCTGTACGCCGAAGCTTGCAAGCGTTTCGACGAGCAGCTTTCCTTTTTCGCGCAGCTCCAGCGATTTATCTGCATCGTTGGCGGAGTTGTCCACATGATTGAGCAGCGTGATCGGCGGCGCAATATAGGGGATTTCGGGTTCTTCCTGATAGACGCCCTCATCATCGGGGGCATCATCGGCGCCGTGCTCTTCCTCGTTGTCGCCGGAGAGCCACGGCAGACGGTTGGTCTGTGTATCGGATTCCTGTGCGGCCTGCTCGACCATGGCCTCAAACTGTTCATCTTCATCGAGCGAGGACTTGATATGCTCGACACCGCTGTTATTTTCCGGTGTCAGCAGGTTCATTTCCGCTTCGGAAACGGGCTTGTCATTGTGATCGAAAATCGGAACATCAACGTCGATATTATGCAGTTCCTCACGCTTCGGATTCACGAGCGGTTCGCCGCTGTCTCCGCCGAGAATGAAGGCAACTTCCTTCATCTGCTCCTCGTCCTCGCGTCTGCGGCGGCGCGGTGTCTTGATCTGGGGTTCTGCGTCCTCATCGGGCGGGGGCGGCAGGAGCGGCTGCTTCCGCTTGCTTCCGCGGATGAATTTCTGTGCTTCTTCGATGATATCGGGGGCTTCTTCGGGTTCTTCCTCCGCGTCGTCATCATCATCATCATCGTCTTCATCATAGAAATCATCGACAAAGCCCTCATAGCCGCGTGTCGCTGCATTGACAATGCCGTGCCAGATCCAGACGAACGGTTTTGCAATGACTTCCAGCATTTCGACAATGCCGCGGTTTGTCAGCAGCATGATCAGGACAATGACGATCAGCGAAATGACAATGCGCGCACCGATCACATCGAATGCTGCAACGAGCGGTACGACAATGATGCCGGAGATCAGACCGCCGCCGCGGAAATCCTTGCCGTTTGCAAAGAGCAGCATGACGGACTGCTGAAAGCTCATGCGTTCATTTGTCACAGGATCGGTCGTCAGCAGGGGATCGCCGAAGAAAATCTGGACGAGCGAGCTGACAAACAGTGTCAGCAGGACACCCCAGACGGCTCTGCCCGATGCCAGACGGCTGCGGTCCTGACCGATCAGATAGCCGGTGTAAATCAGAATCGCCGGGACAAAAATGACGCCGATGCCGAATGTGCCGAGCAGCAGTTCATGCAGCGTCAGCCAGAATTTTCCGCCGGGAACGATCGCGAGCGCCGCCGTCAGAATACCGGCCGCAAAGAGCAGTACCGAGCGCAGCTGATTATTCGGCGGCTTCGGTGCGGGAGCCGCAGGCTTGGCTGGTGCTTTTGCAGGGGCTGAGGAATTGATGCGGCGGACAGCGGTTGTTTTCCGCGGGGCAGATTTCGGCGTTGATTTCGGCGCGGATTTCGGTGCGGATTTTTGTGTTGTCTTTTTTGCGCCGGTCTTTCCGGCTGCTTTTTTTTCTGCCATGGTTGCACCTTTCTTTCGTTAGATTTCTATGGAATGCGGGGATTATGCGCGTGCGGAGAAGATCACGTATGCAAATGTACCGATGCTGACGAGCAGCGTATAGATCGAAAATACGATGAAATTATCGGACTTGATCAGCCACTTGACCAGCTTGATCGCCAGAACGCCGACGATTGCTGCAACGACAAATCCGATGATCGTCGGTATAATCGCGACCTCGATCTCGCCTTCCAGCAGATCCTTGAGCTCAACGAGACATCCGCCGAGGATCGCCGGGATGCCGAGAATGAACGAATAGCGGACGGCGGTTTCCTTTTCAAGACCGCGGAACAGGCCGCCGGAGATCGTAGAGCCGGAGCGGGAAACACCCGGGAACAGCGCCACGCACTGGAACAGGCCGATGATGATTGCATCCAGTACGGTGATATCACCGGCGGTTTTCTTCGTATTGCGGATCCGGCTTGCAAAGAACAGTTCAATGGATGTAAAGAGGAAGCAGCAGCCGAGGATCGGCAGAGAGACATTCTCAAATTTATCCTTGAAGAAATAGAACGGAACAAGCATCAGCAGCGAGATGACCAGCATAACGATCATTCTGCGCTCGGGGTTCATGGTCTTCCATTTGAATTTGCCGGTGAAAATATCCTTGATCATCACAAAGAACTCTTTGATCAGCGCCCAGATTGTATCCCAGAATGCGATACAGACGGCCACGAGCGTACCGAGATGCAGGATGACGAGCAGGAAGGTTCCTTCCTCAACGGTCTGTCCGGTGATCGCCTGATAGAGCTTGAGGTGGCCGGAACTGGATACGGGCAGAAACTCGGTGAGTCCCTGGATAATTGCCTGAAAAATAGCGTCAAAAATGGTCATGTGTTTTCCTCCTGATACGGATTTTTTGGCATAGATATACTCTTATATCATACCACATTTTCCCTGCCCTGTCAAGACACGCAGGGCGTGCTTCCTTTTCTGCACCGAAGTATGCGCAATCAGCAGCGAAGAACTGTATCTCGTCTTTGGTACGCAGTCAATTTCTTGGCTGTAGGCACTTTGAGACGCTCCGCGTTTCTGGAAAAAGAAAGCCGTACAACAGATTTGAGCCTGTTGTACAGCTTTCCGGCTGCAAAGCACCGAAGTATGCGCAATCAGCAGCGAAGAACTGTATCTCGTCTTTGATACGCAGTCAATCACTTGGCTGTATGCACTTTGAGACGCTTCGCGGTTCTGGAAAAAGAAAGCCGTACAACAGATTTGAGCCTGTTGTACAGCTTTCCGGCTGCAAAGCACCGAAGTATGCGCAATCAGCAGCGAAGAACTGTATCTCGTCTTTGATACGCAGTCAATTTCTTGGCTGTATGCACTTTGAGACGCTTCGCGTTTCTGAAAAAAGAAAGCCGTACAACAGATTTGAGCCTGTTGTACAGCTTTCCGGCTGC
>CAMNFV010000030.1 GCA_946537515.1 uncultured Ruminococcus sp.
TTAAAGTCTTGACATTCGGTGCATAATATGGTAAAATACTTTGGTGAGCAGGCTGTGCAGCCGCGGAAGCGCTTTTATGCTTACGAGGAAAGTCCGGGCATCACAGAGCGGGGTAACTGCTAACGGCAGCCGGGGGCGACCCTAGGGCGAGTGCAACAGAAATGATACAGCCACGCCGGTTTTCCGGTGCGGCAACGGTGGAAAGGTGCGGTAAGAGCGCACCAGAGGGTGCGAGAGCATCCTGCTGTGTAAACCCTACCCGATGCAACGCTGATTGGTGCAGGTGGTCATAACGTCTGCTCGGCGGATCATCTGCAAAGGCGGCTTGAGCGGTTCGGCGACGAATCGTCTAGATAAATGGCTGTACTGCGTTTTCGCAGAGTAACAGAACCCGGCTTACAGGTCTGGTCACATCCGAATGCCGATGCGCCGGAAAGACGCATCGGTTTTTCATTTATCCGATACGGAAAGGATTCTGAAATTATGTCCAAGAAACTGATGATTACCCTTGCGGCAGCGATGGCGCTGGTTCTGCTGATCGCCGGTATTTCTTCCATTACACGGAAAAATAAGACGAAGGAGGAAGAATCCTCTGTTCTGACAAACGGCACCGAGATGATCATTGTTCCTTCAGAGATGCCGGAGGGAATCAATATGCAGGTCCCTGCGGGCTTTACGGAGACAAATTCTCCCTATTATGATAAGTATTTTATCTGCAATGACGCTTCTGTTATCGTGACGGGCGAGCCGCTGACACTCTACGGAATGGATGTCAAGACCTACGGCGAGAGCATGAAGCAGCAGTACCAGGAAGCGGCCGACGACTTCACCATGCTTTCCGAAGAGGATACCGTCGTTTCGGAAGCGGATTGCATCATTTATGAGTTTACCTATGCAATCAAGGGCGAAGACGCCGTTCAGGAGATGCAGTGCATCACGGCGGTTGTCATTAAGGATGAGCGCGTTTATATTGTCACCTGCAAGAGCCACCGCGAGAACTTTATGAACTATCGTCAGGCGTTCCGCAAGATGATCGAGAGCATTCAGATTACCGGAGCATCTCCGTTCAGCACCGATGCTGCCGCCGGTACGCAGACAGAACCGGCCGCGACAGAGCCGACAGCCTGAATCCGGCGCCGGAAATCCGATTTTCGGCAGGCTATACAAAATTGTCCGACGATTTCGTCAAATTGCACAAAGGCAGCTTGTGAAATATCACCAACCTGACAATTTTTCAGTTTTTGCTAAAAAGGGATTTGACAAATCCGCGATTTGTGGTTATAATATAAGAGGTACATGTGCACCCGGTTCCGGGTGTGCATCTTATCTGAGGAATGCTGCGTCCCTCTGAGTGCTGCTTTTTGCAGCCGCAGCAAATGGGGAAAGGAGTTTGACCGTATGTCAAAAACAATCGCTGTTACATCCGGTAAAGGCGGCACCGGAAAATCCTCGATCTGTGCCGGTCTTGGTTATACGCTTGCAAAGCAGGGCAGCCGCACACTCATCATCGAGCTGGATTTCGGCCTGCGCTGTATTGATATCATCTTCGGCATGACCGGACAGATCAAGTATGATCTGAGCGATGTGCTCGAAGGCAAGGTCTCTGCCGTCGATGCGGTTACCCGCGTCCCGATGGCAAGCAATCTGTTCGTGCTCTGTGCACCGAAGAATCCCTTCCAGCATGTCACCGTGGAGCAGATTATTGAGATCTGCGCCGCTGTCCGTAAATACTATGACTATATTATTATTGATACCGGCGCCGGCATCAATAACCATGTCTTTGACATCGTTGAGCAGTCGAACCTGATCCTTGTCGTGACGACACCGGATCCGATCTGCGTGCGTGATGCACAGATGATGTCCGATGAGTTCTATGCACGCGGCAACCGCCGCCAGAGACTCATCATCAATAAGGTCAGCAAGAAGGCGATCGGTGCCGAGCTTGTCCGTGACCTCGATGAAATCATTGATACCATCGGCGTGCAGCTGATCGGCGTCATTCCGGAGGATTATCAGCTCGTCATTGCGACCGGCAAGGGCGAACCGATCCCCTCGACTGCGCCGAGCCTTGCTGCCTTCGATGCAATTTCGAAGCGCCTGCGCGGTGAAAATGCCCCGTTGACTGTCAAAATCGGCTGACGGCATACGCTTCTCCCTGCCAGGTCCGGGGGCAACCGCGTGCGTATCCGCGCGATCGCAATGACCTCGTAATATAAATCAGAAAGGATGAATCCAGAAATGACAATAGCTTTGATTGCGCATGATGCGAAAAAGGAACTGATGATCCAATTCTGTATTGCATATTCCGGAATTCTGAGCCGTCATACCCTCTGTGCAACCGGTACGACCGGCAAGCAGGTTGCTGAAGCGACCGGCCTTCCGATCAAGCGGTTCCTGAGCGGCGCACAGGGCGGCGGACAGGAAATTTCGGCGCGTATCTCCTGCGATGAAATTGACGTACTCCTGTTCTTCCGTGACCCGATCAACCCGAAAGCCAGCGAGCCCAATGATATGAATCTGCTGCGGCTCTGCGATGTCCACAATGTCCCGGTTGCGACGAATATCGCAACGGCAGAGGCGCTGATCCTCGCGCTGGAGCGCGGCGATCTGGATTGGCGTGAGATCGGAAACCCGACCGTCATGTGACAATGCAAAATGATAAATTGCCCCTTCCGGACAGAAAGGGGCAATTCTGTGTTTATATGCGGGGTGTGATATGGGACTTGAAAAGGCGATTTCAGCCGGAAAAGAGCACCGGAAACCCTATCGCGGCTCGAAGGCAGTTGATCAGACCTGCCGCAATCACGGCGCATGTGAGCGGTGTCTGAAATCTCGCACGTACCGCACGCAGAAGGAACTTGAAAAATGCAGGTTTTCGCGAAAAGACGCGGAAACCGCTGAACCCGAGAGAGGAAATGATCTATGGCAAATTACCTGAAACGCCCGCAGGGCACCGAGGATGTGACGCCCGAGCGCATCAACAAGTGGATGACCGTCGAAAAGGTCACGCGTGATATCGCAGAGAGCTTCGGCTTCTCCGAGATCCGGATCCCGACCTTTGAGGTCACGGAGCTGTTCCAGCGCTCTGTCGGCGAAACGACCGACGTTGTGCAGAAGGAGATGTACTCCGTCATTGCGAAGGAAACGCAGTTTACGCTGCGTCCGGAAGGCACCGCCGGCACGATCCGTGCGATGCTCCAGAACGGTATGCTCGCAGAGGCGCTGCCGCAGAAGGTGTTTTATCAGCTGTCCTGCTTCCGCCATGAGCGCCCGCAGGCCGGCAGACTGCGTGAGTTTCACCAGTTCGGCATTGAGATGGCAGGCTCTGCGTCGCCCTATGCGGATGCAGAGGTCATTCTGCTCGGAAAGACTGTCCTTGACCGCCTCGGGCTCAAGGATATCGTCCTGAATCTCAACAGCATCGGCTGCCCGAAGTGCCGCGCAAAGTATCAGGAAGCGCTGAAGGCCTATTTTGAGCCGCACCGCGAAGAACTCTGTGAGACCTGTCAGGAGCGTCTGGTGCGCAATCCGATGCGCCTGCTTGACTGCAAATCGCCGGAAGATCAGGCCATTGCAAAGGATGCGCCGGTGATTCTGGATTATCTCTGTGAGGAATGCAGCGCGCATTTTGAAGCGGTCAAATCCGCGCTGACGTCCATGGGCGTTGAATATGTCATCAATCCGAAAATCGTCCGCGGCCTTGATTACTACACCAAGACCGTCTTTGAATTCATTACGACCAGCATCGGCGCACAGGGTACTGTCTGCGCAGGCGGCCGCTATGACGGGCTGATCGAACAGCTCGGCGGTCAGTCGATTCCGGCGCTGGGCTTCGGCATGGGACTTGAGCGCCTGATCCTCACAATGGAGCAGCAGGGCTGCGCGTTCTTTGAGGAGAAAAAGTGCGATGTGTATCTCGCGCCGATGGATGCCGATGCAAAGCCGGTTGCGCTGAAATATGCCTATGCGCTGCGTGAAATGGGCGTGCGTGCAGAATTCGATCTGCTTGACCGCAGCTTCAAATCGCAGATGAAATATGCAAATAAGCTCGGAACAAAATATCTGGTCGTGCTCGGATCCAATGAGCTGGAGCAGGGCAGGGGTCAGATCAAAAATATGGAGACCGGCAAACAGCACGAGATCCGGCTGGATTCCGCTGCAAACTTTGCCGAGGATTATTCCGGCATTTCCCTCGCGGAAATGTTCGATACTGCGGAATAATAGCATTAGAAGTGCAGGCCTTTGGTATGCTGCTGCGATAAAAAATATAACGGGATTCCGACCGGATCGCAGATGATCGCGCAGCAATACCGCAATCCCTTCAGAGGAACAACAAAACATGAAAGAGATACTTCGTCAGATTTCCGAGTTTCTGCGGTCGAGCTTTCTGGTATTGCTCGTCGTGGTATCCGCTTCGCTCGCGATCTACCGGCTTGTCAAGCTGCAAATCGTCGCGGCTGAGGAAGAAACGCACACGCAGGTCACGGAATCCGTCTATACGCAGGTCATTCCCGCGACACGCGGCGAGATCGTGGACTGCACCGGTGCGCCGATCGTTTCCAATAAGATCGGCTACAGCCTCATCATCGAGAAGGAATACTTTCCCGAGGATAATGCTGCCGGAAATGCCGTAATTATCCGCGCGCTCAAGCTGCTCAGAGAAGCCGGCTACGACTGGAATGATACCATGCCGATATCCAGGCAGAATCCCTATGTTTTTGTCCGCGACCGCGATGCTGATATTGCACAGATGAAAAAAATGCTGCGCCTGAATCAGTATGCGACCGCACAGAACTGTATCGACAAGCTCATTTCCGATTATGAAATCGCAGACAGCTACTCTGAACAGGAAAAGCGCAATCTCGCCGGCATCCGCTATGAGATGATGCTGCGCAGCTTTTCGATGTCCAATGTATTCTACCTGTCCAATGATATTGACCTGAAAACCGTGACGCGGATCAAGGAACTGCGCGTGACGCTGAACGGCATCAATGTCATCGAAACGGCGATCCGCACCGTCGAAAACGGCAATGTCCTGCCGCATGAGATCGGCTATGTCGGCCCGATCTACTCCAAAGAGGAATTCGAGGCGCTGAAAAACAACGGCCACGATGACTATGCGCTCTCCGATCAGGTCGGAAAGACCGGTCTGGAAAGTGCCTGTGAAGCCGATTTGCGCGGCATCAACGGAAAAAAAGAGATCACCGTCACGAACGGCGAAGTTTCGTCTGCCGTGATCACGCAGGAGCCTGTCGGCGGCAAAACGATTCAGCTGACGGTCAATTCCAAAATGCAGAATCAGCTTCAGACGCTGCTCGCGAATCATTGCGAAACGCTGCGCAATACCGATTATGAGTGCCGGAATGTAAACTGCGGCGCGATCGTCGTGCTTGATACGAAGGATAATGCGGTGCTCGGCGCGGCAACGCTCCCGACCTACGACCTGACGGAGCTGCTCGATAATTATAACAAAGTTGCTTCGCAGGATAACTATCCGCTGATCAACCGCGCTACGGACGGCCTCTACCGCCCCGGCTCGACCTTCAAGACGATTACTGCGACAGCAGGCCTTGATTCCGGTACAATCGGGCCGAATACGACCTTCTATTGCGGTACGAACTTCACCTATATCGACCACACCTTCCACTGCACCGGTTATCATGAGGATATTGCGGTGTCCCGTGCGATCACGGTTTCGTGCAATATCTTCTTCTATGAACTGAGCACACGGCTCGGCCTCGATCTGCTGCTGGATTATGAGCGTCTTTACGGCCTCGGCAGTCCGCTGGGACTGGAATCCGGCGACAGCGGCGGCTATCTTGCCTGCCCGGAGACCTTTGATGAACTCGGCATCCATTGGTATGTCGGTGAATTGCTCCAGGCCGCGATCGGTCAGTCGGAAGTGCAGGTGACGCCGCTTCAGATGGCGACAGTCGCCTCGACAATCGCAAACAACGGTAAGCGCTATCGTCCGCATCTGATCCAGTCCTACTGGAACAATACCATGACCGAGCAGCTTTCGGTCAAGGCTCCGGAGCTTGTTGCAACGGTCGCGCAGAATAATGCGGATGATGTTTACCCCTATATCCGCGAAGGCATGATCGGCGCGGCGCGTTCCCCGATGTGGGGCGAATATGACCTGAATAACCTCGGCTTTGATGTTGCGATCAAGACCGGTACGCCGCAGTCTCCGCGCGGCACCGATACCTTTGTCATCGGATTTGCACCGGCGCAGAATCCGGAGATCGCATTCTGTGCAATGGTTGAGGGCGGCAAGAATGCAAAGTTCATGGTTCGCGGCATCCTCGATTCCTATGCGCAGAATTATCCGAATTCGCGCATCGGCGTTGCGCTCGGCGGCAGACGTCAGCCTGCACAGGAGACAGAGGAATGACGCAAAAGCATCGTTTCTGCTGTAAATTCGATTGAAACCAAAGAGCAGCGTGAGAAAGCCGCGCTGCTCTTTTTCCGTATATTGCATGAACAGAAAGGATCCGATATGAAGAAAATGAAATCAGCGGCCGCCTGCATCGCGGCGATGCTCCTTGCGGGCATGATGTCCGGCTGTACGGGGACGAAAGTGACCTGTGAATCGCTGCTTGATGCATATGCAAGGCAGACCGCGGAACAGCAGTCTGTTTCCATGCTGATCACAACGGAAACGGATACGATGCTGCATTTTGACGATGCGGATGAGGTCAGGATCGACTATGTCGTGAAAACAGAGGCCGATACGGTCGGGAACGATGCGCATATTGTGCATGTCACGACATCCGAAGCCTCTGACGAAGCATCCCCGAAAACCAATGCGCCGCAGGAGTATTATTACATCTATGACGCCGCCGCGTCGCGGAAAACAGGCTATCTGCTTGATTCGGCCGAGCCGGTCATGTATCAGCTGGATATGCCGGATTATGTGTATCCGACAGCGGTGCTTGATCTCAGCAGCAGTCTCTCCGGGCTGACGCTGAATCCTTCGCCTGCCGCCTTCAACGGAACTGAATGTTACGAGCTTGACGGCAAGATGACCTGGGAAACCTTCCGGCAGACGATCGGGCAGCAGCTGATCTGGGTTGTGCCGGATCTCGAAGCAGGCACCGATCTCTCGGATATTCAGTTCGATGTCAAGGTTTATTTCACGAAGGATGACCGGAAGCTTGCGGGTATCTATACGGATGCGCTGGCGCCGCTGAACACCGTGATCGCGCGCGCAGCAGGGGAGATGCATACGCAGACGGTCGAGCGGGCCGAGATCGTTGTTTCGGATATTCAATATAATACGGGCAAAACGATCACGCTGCCTGCTGACAGAGAAATCATTGCATAATATGAAAAAGCCGCTGAAATGAAGCTGTTACGCACATTTCAGCGGCTTTTATTACGATAGATTTTTACTGCACGGCAGCTTTGAGCGCTTCGGTTTTATCGGTGCGCTCCCATGCGGGCTTGAGATCCTCTCTGCCCATATGGCCGTATGCTGCGAGCTTGCGGTACTGCGGCTTGCGGAGCTCCAGCGTCTCGATGATGCCGGACGGGCGCAGATCGAAGACCTTGGAAACTGCATTTGCAAGCGTCTCCTCATCGACGGTACCGGTGCCGAAGGTCTCAACAAAGACGGAGACCGGCTTTGCAACGCCGATCGCATATGCAAGCTGAACCTCGCAGCGCTTTGCAAGGCCTGCCGCAACGATATTCTTTGCGATATAGCGTGTCATGTAAGCAGCAGAGCGGTCAACCTTCGAGGGATCCTTGCCGGAGAATGCGCCGCCGCCGTGACGGGAATATCCGCCGTAAGTATCGACGATGATCTTTCTGCCGGTCAGGCCGGAGTCGCCCTGCGGACCGCCGATGACGAAGCGTCCGGTCGGGTTGATAAAGATTTTCGTATCTTTGTCCATGAGCTCTGCGGGGATCGTCGGCTTGATGACAAACTCGATCATATCATCGCGGATCTGCGAGAGATCAATGGATGCAGAATGCTGCGTCGAAACAACGACCGTATCCACGCGGACAGGCTTGTCATTCTCATATTCAACGGTGACCTGCGTTTTGCCGTCCGGGCGGAGATATTTGAGGGTACCGTCCTTGCGGACTGCGGTCAGGCGGAGCGCGAGCTTATGTGCCAGAGAGATCGGCAGCGGCATGAGCTCTGCGGTTTCGTCACAGGCATAGCCGAACATCATGCCCTGGTCGCCGGCGCCCTGCTCATCGGCATCCTCGCCGGAATCATATGCAGAGTCAACGCCCTGTGCGATATCGCCGGACTGCTGGTCGATCGAAGTCAGGACAGCGCAGGTGTGGCCGTCAAAGCCGTATTTTGCGCGGTCATAGCCGATATCAACGATCACTTCGCGTGCGATGGCCGGGATATCGACCTGTGCGGATGTGGAGATCTCGCCCATGATCATGACCATACCGGTCGTGGTTGTAGTCTCGCAGGCGACACGCGCCATCGGGTCTTTTTCGAGAATCGCGTCCAGAACAGCATCCGAGATCTGGTCGCAGATCTTATCGGGATGACCTTCGGTTACGGATTCAGATGTAAAAAAGCGTTTCATAATGTACCTCCATTGATAATTTCGGATGCAGCCGGTACGGCCGGCTGATTTTCAGTTGTCTGTGACCAGGTTTCTGCCCACATTTCGCAGATCTCTCCGCGCTTGGATTTCCGTACAAGGAAGAATCCGTATCCTGCAAGCGCCATACAGAGCAAAACAGTCGGAATGTCGCCGAGACCGGCTTCCCGCTCTACGACGGCGCTGACTTCATCTGCATCCTGGAAGGAGAGAATCAGCATGTCATGCAGAGAATGCAGCAGCATCGGAACCAGAATATTACCGCCGCGGATAAAGACCGCGCCGAGGAATATGCCGATGCAGGATGTTGTGATGCCTTGCACGAGGCTTGCGCTGACAGAAGCGCCGAAGAACATATTGGTTACGTGCGTGAGGCCGAAGATGACGCCGGTGATGCATACGATCAGCGGAACCTTATTTTCGGTGCGCAGCTGGCGCTTCAGATAGGAACCGGGCAGGCCGCGGAAGATCAGTTCCTCCGAAACACCGGCCGTGAACGCAAGGGAGAAAACCTCCAGATTGAAAGTATGCGGGTATTCTCCCTTCAGAAGATCCGGAAGGAGGAGCAGCAGCCAGTAAGGCAAAATCACAGGGCAACATCGCAGAGTCCGCAGAAATCCGCGGAACAGGATGCCTTTGAGCTCCGGCTTGAACCATACTTTATGAATCAGCAGCGTGACGCCTGCCATAATAAAGACACCGAAACAGAGATAATGCGTAATGTCTTCCAGTTTCAGAATGGCAGCGACGATGCCGATCACAAAGGATGCGGGAATCATGACGATGAAGTAGCCCCAGAGAATCAGTACGATTGTGCCGAGCACGGTATGCTTGTCAAAAAAGGGGTGTGCTTTCTTTTCTGTGAATGGTTGTTCCATGTTGCTCCTTTCAGACGCAATAAAAAACGGCATACAGAACGTATGCCGCCTTTGATGCATTCGTTCCTCATCTTCCGGCTTTCGCCGCAGGACTTGGCACCATACACCGATTCCGGTGCGGTTGCCGCGGCTTCACAGGACCCGTTCCTCCACCGCTCGTGATAAGGCTGTCTATATTATAATAGATAATGCTGAATTTGTCAATAGCCAATGCTTACTTTTTACATGTATTATAAAAATATAGAATGCATATAGGATAAATAGGCTATAATGTAAAGTGCTGATTGTCCGGTGATTGAAACGACCGGCCGACCGAAAAAGCCGCTGACAAATCGCAGCGGCTTTCGATATATAATCAATCTCAGGACGGCTGGAGAATCTGATCAAGCTCGCTGAGAAGAAGTGTCTGCTCACGGCGTGTTCCGGCACAGATGCGCAGGCCGTTCGGGAAGCAGCGAACCGCGATACCGGCTTTCTCAAGCTGCTCAAAAATTTCCCGAGCATACGCGGTTTTCACGAATACAAAATTCGTCCGCGGCGGGTAGACACATTCCAGTAGATCAGGATATCTGCGGACAAGCTCCGAGATTCCGGCATAGAGCCGCTGTGTCTGCACGATGATCTCATCACAGCAGCGGCGCAGCAGCGTCTGCTCCTGCAAGACCGTTGCACAGATCTTCTGCGAGATCGCGTCACAGTTATAGGGCGATTTTGCCGCACGCAGCAGGCCGGTCTTATAGGGATCGGCAACTGCAAATCCCATACGCGCCGCCGCAAGACCGATTGCCTTGGAGCAGGTGCGAAGAACCATGAGATTTTCGTATTTGCAGACGAGATCGAGGACGGATTCATCCCAGAAATCCATATATGCCTCGTCCACGATGATGAGGCAATCCGGCGCGGATTCGATCAGCCGGATGATTTCGCTGCGCGGGATGCCGAGCGAAGTCGGGTTGCAGGGATTCGAGAATACAACTGCATCGGCTTTCTGGCAGGCCGCAATCAGCTTATCCATGTCGATCTGGAGATTTTCTTCCTTCTGCACGGTGACGACCTCAATCTCTGCGAGTGACGCATAAACGCCGTACATCGAGAAATCCGGCGCGACTGTCACGAGCTTTGCACCTTTTTCAAGGAAGCAGCCGAGAATCAGCGTAATGATCTCATCGGAGCCGTTTCCGGCGGTGACGCAGTCGGGTGAGAGGTTATAATATGCAGCAAATGCATTGACAACCTCTGTTGCAATCGGATCCGGATAGCGGTTGTAGCTGATCTGCTCGATCTGGTCTGCGATCTTCGCTTTGAGCAGCTGCGGCAGATCAAAGTAGGATTCATTTGCATCCAGCCGGACGGCATAGCTGCCGGTAATGGGATCATAGGCTTTCAGTTTGGTCAGTTTTTCGGGCAGTTTCATTCGGCGTCCTCCTCAAAGCGGACTGCGATCGCATTTGCGTGCGCGGTCAGGCCCTCTTTGTTTGCGACGAGGATGATGTCATCCTTTGCCGCCCGCAGCGCATCCTCGGTATAGTAGATATAGCTGGAGCGCTTGACGAAGCTGTAAACGGAGAGCGGCGAGAAGAAGCGCGCCGTACCGCTGGTCGGGAGAACGTGATTCGGGCCGGCATAGTAGTCGCCGAGCGGCTCGGAAGCATAGGTGCCGAGGAAGACAGAGCCGGCATTATCGAGCTTGCCGATGTATTCCAGCGGATTCTCCATGAGGACTTCAAGGTGCTCCGGCGCAACTTCGTTTGCCAGCGCAACAGCCTGCTCCGGTGTATCGCAGATCAGGATCGCACCGAAATCATCGAGCGAAGCCTTGATAATTTCGCGGCGTTCGAGATATGCCATCTGACGCGCAAACTCCTTGACGGTCTCATTAGCGACACGTTCGGAAGTGGTGACAAGGATCGCAGATGCGAGCTTATCGTGCTCTGCCTGCGACATCAGATCCGCGGCGACATACTTCGGATTTGCAGTATCATCGGCCATGACAAGCACTTCGCTCGGGCCTGCAACCATGTCGATATCGACAACGCCGTAGAGCAGACGCTTTGCCGTTGCGACAAAGATATTGCCCGGGCCGACGATCTTATCCACACGCGGGATCGTATCGGTACCGTAAGCGAGTGCGGCAACAGCCTGTGCACCGCCCATCAGGAAGATGCGGTCAACGCCGCAAAGTGACGCAGCGACGAGGATATCCGGATTCGGCTTGCCGTCCTTGCCGGGGGGCGTCACCATGATCAGCTCCTTGACGCCTGCGATTTTCGCTGGGATCGCGTTCATCAGAACCGAGCTCGGATAAGCAGCCGTACCGCCCGGGACATACAGACCGACGCGCTCCAGGCCGCGGAGTCTCTGGCCGAGGATGACGCCGTCCGGACGGGCATTACAGAAGCCCTGTTCCTTCTGACGGTTGTGGAAATCTGCGATATTTTCAATGGAATTGAGCAGCGCCTCAACAAATTTCGGATCTGCGGCTTCCAGCGCATCCGAGATCGTATCAGCATCGACCTCGAATTTCTCCGGGCATTTGCCGTCAAATTTTTCGGTATACGCACGCACAGCCTCATCGCCCTTTGTGCGAACGTCGTTCAGGATCGTCGTAACCGTTTCGACGACCTTCGGATCCGGTGCGGCACTGCGGCTGCGGAGCTGCGCAAAGAACGCAGCTTCGTCTTTTCCGTTGCAGCGAATGATTTGCATATTGGATTCCTCCTTTTTATATGGGATTCAGTTCGCGTCCTGCGTACTGAAATAGCTTTCAATCTTAGAAATCAGCGCTTCAAGCTCCTGCTGACGTAGTTTCATGCTGACGGTATTTGCAATGAGTCTTGCGGAGATCGGGCAGACATCCTCAAAGACTTCGAGTCCGTTTTCCTTGAGTGTCGTGCCGGTTTCAACGATATCGACAATGCCGTCGGAGAGCTCCAGCAGGGGCGCGAGCTCGACAGAGCCCTCGATCTTCACGATATCGACATCCATACCCTTTGCCTCAAAGAATTTGCGCGTCACATTCGGATATTTCGAGGCAATGGTCTTGACGCCGTAGCCGGAATAAAAATCAGTTCCTTTCTTGACGGCAAGCGCAAATTTGCAGCGGCCGAAGCCGAGATCAAGCAGCTCATAGAATTTGCCCTGCATTTCAAGAATCGTGTCCTTGCCGACGACACCGAGATCACAGACGCCGTGCTCGACATAGGTGATGACGTCATTGGCCTTCGCCAGCACGACTTCGATGCTGCCGTCACCGATCGGAAGAATGAGTTTTCTGCCCTTTTCTCTGACTGCGGTGCAGTCAAGGCCGAGCTGTTCAAACATCCCGACGGTATCTTTTTCCAGTCTGCCCTTGGTGAGGGCAATGCGAATCGGTCTCTGCATGATTATTCTCCTTTGCTGCTGGGTTCGATCGGCAGGACGCTGTCGATGCCGTGTGCGGCTGCATACTGACGGGCTTCTTCGAGCGATGCCGAGAGCGAATGCTCAACGACAAGTCCCTTTTTGCGGAGATTCGTTGCCGCTTCGATTGCCTCTGCCTCGCAGCCCTCTGCTGCCCAGATCAGGACATTGCTTGCGGGGAGTTCAGTCGGTGTATCGTTCTGCTGACGGCTCAGCACCTTGACGGCTGCGTCAATATTGACAGCGAATCCGGTCGCCGGAACATCATATCCGAATTCTGCGAGCAGCTTGTCATAGCGGCCGCCGGAGAGGATCTCCTCGCCGTAGCCGGAGAGATAGCCGCGCAGGATCATGCCGGTATAATAATCGGTGCGGTGCATCATGCCGAGGTCGATCGTGACGCGCTCGGCACCCGCAAACTGTGCAACGGCCTTCCAGAGCGTGTGGAGATCGCTGAGGATCGAGCCGAAACGGTCGCCGGAGCAGAGCTTTGCAGCCTTCTCAAAGACCTCTTCGCCGCCGAAGAGCCGCGGCAGCATCCGGAGTGCTTTGGTTGTTTCGGATTCCGGCAGTGCCGAGAGAATGTCATTCAGCTCCGGATAATTTTTTGCTTCGATGCAGTCGCGGATTGTTTCCTTGACATGCTCCGGTGCAGGAAGCTGCTGCATCAGTTCGCGGAAGAATGCCGCATTGCCGAGCTCCAGTCTGTATTCTTCACCGCAGGCCTGCAGCGCATCGACAGCCGCCGCAATGACTTCCAGATCGGCCATGCGTGAATCGGAGCCGATCAGCTCGATGCCGGCCTGAGAAATCTCATCGTCTCTGCCCTTGAGCGAGGGGGAGATGACATGGATATTCTGCTGATAGCAGAGGCGAAGCGGGAGTGCTGCGGTACGCAGTCTGGTTGCGCAGACACGCGCGATCGGAACGGTATTATCCGGACGCAGCACCATGAGGCGCCCCTTTGCATCGGTCAGCTTATACATCTGCTCCTGCGGGAAGGGATTTGCGTCGCGGTTGAAAACGTCATAAAATTCAAGTGTCGGGGTGATGATTTCGCTGTAACCGCGGGCGGTGAAGAGGCCGTGCAGACGGTTTTCAAGCTCACGGCGGAGCGTACACTCGGCAAAGAGCGCATCGCGCGTGCCTTCGGGGGTGATTCGGTCATATTTATTCATAGGAATCTCCTTATACAGCGCCTGCAAGGTATGCAGACGAAAAGATATACATTATGTAATCGGCGGACTTTAGATCAATGGATGCGGGCCCTGCCCGCCGCTTTAGCTTGCTAACATGGTAACATGATACCATAATACTAAGAAAAAGTCAAGAGCAAAGCGGAAACAAGATGAATATTTCGGGGAAATCTCCAAAGCACCGCGAAATGCACCGGAATCTATTGTGATTTTTGACGCGGCAGATCTGCGCGGCTTCCCTTTAACGGATATTTCGTGCGCTTCGTGATACCATTTTGCATAAACGGAGTCCGGGGGCGAGCGCGCCCATTATAATTCATCGGAGATACCTTAGAAAAGCGAAAGCTGATTGGATTTCGGGAGATCGCCGAGCGCGCCGAGTGCATCAAGTGCGTCGATTGTCGCCTTTGAAGCGCCGGAAAGCTGCTGGAATTCATCCACAGAAATAAAATCGCCGTTCTGCGCGGTTTCATAGAGTTTCTCGGCAGCCTTATTGCCGATGCCGTCGATTGCGGCAAACGGAATCCGCAGCTTGCCGTCCTCGATGAGATAATCACAGGCGTGCGAGCGTTTGAGATCGACCGG
Source organism: uncultured Ruminococcus sp. (assembly GCA_946537515.1). Classification (GTDB taxonomy): domain Bacteria; phylum Bacillota; class Clostridia; order Oscillospirales; family Ruminococcaceae; genus Firm-04. The sequence goes on from CAMNFV010000030.1 coordinate 14,635, forward strand.
CAGGAATTCATAGCCGCGTGACATCATCTCATTGACGATTTTCAGGATATCGAGCAGGTCGCCTTCTTTTTTGGAGCGCTCCTTGCCCTTGTCGATCAGCTCATTGATCTTGTTGCGCACGGCGTTGATGCCCTGCACGGCAAGTGCTGCGTCAAAGTCGCCGCCGCGGACGGAGAAATAGGTCGCGTAATATTCCAGCGGCTTATAGAGCTTGAACCAGCCGAGCTTAATCGCTGCGGTAACATATGCGGCTGCGTGCGCCTTCGGGAACATGTACTTGATCTTCAAACAGGAGTCGATATACCATTGCGGTACGTTGTGATCGAGCAGCATCTGGATGCGTTCCGGGGTGAAGGTCTTGGGCGCCTTGCCCTTACGGGTATCTTCCATGATCTGGAACGCCTGCTTCGGCTCAACATCGTGATAGAGCAGATAGGTCATGATCGAGTCACGGGTACCGATGACGTCCGAAATCGTGCAGGTACCGTTTGCGATCAGCTCCTGCGCATTGCCGAGCCAAACGTCCGTACCGTGTGACAGACCGGAAATCTGCAAAAAGTCGGAGAACAGCTTCGGCTTTGCATCCAGCAGCATTCCGATTGTGAAGTTTGTGCCCATTTCCGGGATGCCGAGCGAGCCGGTCTTGCAGTAGATATCCTGCTCCTTGACACCGAGGACAGAGCAGTCCGTACACATCTGGAAGACCTTCGGATCAGTCGTCGGGACATCCGCAATCTTGATGCCTGTCAGATCTTCGAGATGCTTATAGAGCGTCGGGACAACGTGGCCGAGTTCATCAAGCTTCAGGATCGTATCATGCAGCTTATGGAAATCAAAGTGCGTCGTGATGATCATGCCGGAATCGTCGGCTTCACTCGGTTCACCCGGCTGCTGAACGGGCGTAAAATCGAAGATATCGAAGTCTTCGGGGATAACGACCATGCCGCCCGGATGCTGACCGGTCGTCTTTTTGACGCCGACACAGCCCGCGACAAGGCGGTTGATCTCGCTGTTATTGACGGTCAGGCCGCAGTCTTCCAGATAATGCTTGACATAGCCGTAGGCGATTTTATCCTGCACACCGGAGATTGTGCCCGCCTTAAAGACGTTTGCGCGGCCGAATAGCTCCTCTGTATAGCGGTGGGATTCAGACTGATATTCGCTGGAGAAATTCTGGTCGATATCCGGCGCCTTATCGCCGTCGAATCCGAGGAACGTTTCAAACGGGATATCATGTCCGTCGCGCTTCATGTCGGTGCCGCATTTCGGACAGTTTTTCGGCGGCAGATCGAAGCCCGAGCCGACGGAACCGTCCGTGATGAATTCGCTGTATTTGCAGTTCGGGCAGGCATAGTGCGGCACGAGCGGATTGACCTCGGAGATACCGGCCATTGACGCGACAAACGACGAGCCGACCGATCCTCTGGAGCCGACGAGATAGCCGTGCTTTTCGGAATTCGCGACGAGCTTCTGCGCGATCATATACAAAACGGAGAAGCCGTGGCGGCAGATCGAATCGAGTTCTCTGTCCAGACGCTTTTGGACCAGCTCGGGCAGGGGATCGCCGTAAATGCTCTTTGCCTTTTCGGTTGTGATGCGGATGAGGTCTTCCTCTGCGCCGGGGATCGAGGGCGTAAAGGTGCCCTTGGGGATCGCGTGGCAGCGGTCGATCTTGTCCGCGATCATGTTGGTATTCGTGACAACGACCTCATAGGCTCTGTCGGAGCCGAGATAATCGAATTCTTCGAGCATTTCATCGGTCGTGCGGAGAAAGAGCGGCGCCTGTCTGCCCGCATCGTCAAAGCCCATGCCGGATTGCAGGATCTCGCGGTAGATGCCGTCCTTTTCGTCCATGAAGTGAACGTCACAGGTCGCGACAACGGGGATGCCGTTGCGGTCACCGATTTCGAGTATCTTGCGGTTATAATTGCGCAGATCCTCTTCATTCTGTGCCGGATAGTGGTCGCTGTGGATCATGAATTCATTGTTCGCGATCGGCTGAATTTCAAGGTAATCGTAGAATTTCGCGAGCTTGTCGAGTTCTTCCTCGGGCTTGCCGTCTACGATCGCGGAGAAGAGCTCACCGGCTTCACATGCGCTGCCGTAGAGCAGTCCCTCATGATGCTTGAGGAGCAGCGATTTCGGAATCAGCGGCTTTTTATAGAAATAGTCCAGCTGCGAATAGGAGACAAGACGATAGAGATTCTTGATGCCGGTCTGATTCTTCGCGAGGATGATCTGGTGATAGGATTTGAGCTTTTTCGGATCAATCGTCGGGAGTACGGAATTCAGCTCTCCGAGCGTGGTCAGGTTATGCTCCTTGACGATGCGCTCCATGAGTGTCGTATAGATTTTTGCAAGCATCAGCGCGTCATCCGCGGCACGGTGATGCTCAAATTTACCGAGCTTCAGATGCTTTGCGATCGTATCGAGCTTATGTCTGCCGAGCTCCGGCAGCACCGCACGCGCGATGATCACCGTGTCGATCGTGACGAACGGGTGATTCATATTATGCCGCGCAAAGACCTCGCGGATAAACGATGTATCAAAGGATGCATTGTGCGCGATCAGCACCGGATTCTCGCCGCAGAATTCCAGGAATTTTTCGACAGCTTCCTGCTCCTTCGGCGCATTGTCCACCATATCCTGTGAGATATGCGTCAGCTCCTGGATTTTCTGCGGAATCGGGCGTTCCGGATTGACAAAGGTATCGAAGCTGTCGATGATCCGCATCCCGCGCACTTTGACCGCACCGATCTCGGTCAGACGGTCGAGTTTGGGGGAGAGGCCGGTCGTTTCGACGTCAAAGACAATGACCTCATCCTGCGGTGAGCGCGGATCGGGCTGGTCGATCGCCTTGATCGCTTCCAGATCATTGACAACATAGGCCTCGCAGCCGTAAATCACGCGGAAATCCTTCCATTTTGCGGTCGCGTTCATCGCTTCCGGGAAGGCCTGAACGACGCCGTGATCGGTGATCGCTATGGCGCGGTGGCCCCAGTCGTGGGCGCGGTTGCAGAGTGCTTCCGCAGAGGTTACGGCGTCCATTGCGGACATATTCGTATGCAGATGCAGCTCCACGCGCTTGACCGGCGCATCATCGGTGCGGCGGTCGGGCGTATAGCTGTTGATTGCGGTCGGCTTGATGACGATATCGCGGTCGTAGTCGTCATAGGAGACTGAGCCGTAGATGAGCAGCGAAGCGCCGGGCTTGCACTGGCCGAGCGGGAAGTCCTTGAGCTTTTCCGCATCCAGGAACATCTTGACGAGTACGCTGCCGGTGTAATCTGTGACAGGGAAGGTGACGAGCGTTTTGCCGTTTTTGAGTTCGCGTGTTTCCGGCTTAGCAAAGACCTCGCAGGCGATCGCAAATTTCGGCGCCTTGCCGTCCATGCCGGCGCCGACCTGTCCGACGACCGCAGAGATCGCGACAGGCTTCTCCTTGACGGTTCTGCCGTAGAGGATTTCGAGTGTTTCCTTATCCGGCTGATCGGGCTGTACGGGCTTTGCATCGGGTTCAAGCGAGGAGAGTGCCGAGAACTGCGGCGGGGGCGGTGCTTCCGGTTCGGTCCTGACGCGGCGCTCCGGCGGCATTGCTGCGAGTACTTCGCTCTGCATCTGCGACTGCTCTTCCTCGGTCACATGCAGATGATTGCCGACAAATTTCACCTGAACCGATACAGAAAAAATCTTCTGGATTGCTTTGGAAAGCGTATCGCGGAAGTGCAGATCTTCCAGGATATCCGCGCCGCCGTTCTTTAATTCCAGCGAGAGGACATTCTCTTCCAGCGAAATACCGGCATCATCAAGAAAGCCGTTCATCATCGGAATCTCACGCCGCAGTACCATAAACAGATCCGGCAGCGCCTCGACCGAAAAGCAGGATGCCGGATAGCGGCAGAGAATGCGCAGTCCGGCGAGCTTGAGGCGTGAGGTCAGTTCGGTTTCCGTCGCAAATAAATCGGCAGAAGGAACGGGCGCATCATATTCTGTTTCAAAAAACAGCTTGGTGCGCCCGGGATTGGACAGAATGCAGCGAATCCGGCCGTCCAGGATATTATCCGGGAGTTTTGCACCGTATTCACGTAAAAATTCACGCAGCGTCTGCGTCATGCGTGTTCATTCCTTTCGCGTAGATTCGGGATTGCGCCCGATATGGGATGTTCCGGAAATGGGAACGCCGCTTCATTCCGGCGTGCGGATGTTCCAGTTGACATTGTAAAAATCCAGCAGCGCCGTCAGCGTACTGGTATCATTTTCATAGATTGTATAGAGCCGTTCACCGACACCCGTGTCAGGTGACGTATAGGTGTATTCGGCAAAGCGGTCAGAGATGATTTCCACATCCTTGATCGTGCCGTGCGATAAGCAGGCGACAAAGGATTCGTAGGTCGTTTGGGTATACGGCGAGCCGTAGGAATAAACCAGCAGGGAATCGAGTTTGCTGAGGTTGCCGTCATAGTAGGTATAGAGCCGCTTTTCCTCTTTGTTTCCCGTAAAGGTATATTCAAGATAGCGCTGGTTGACGATATTGATATCCTTGACATGGCCGTCCATGAGGCAGGCTTCAAAGGATTCATAGGTCGTGCGCGGGAGATCGGAAGAATAGGCCGGTGTCTGATGCGTCAGGGCAAGCTTGATCTCACAGGCCAGCATCAGCGCATATATGAGGCAGATCGCAATGAGAATCCAGCCCAAGACCGCGGCTTTTTTCTCCTGTTTCTGCTGCTTTTCCGGCGGGACAATATTGCGGAAGAAGCGGAGCTGTTCCTCGTCACAATTCTCCTTGCTGATCGTGACCTGCCGGTGAAAGGGGAAGGAGAGCATCAGATACTTGTCATTCTCCATATAGGATTCCGCATCGCTGTATTTCAGCAGCGCTTCGACGGTCGGTGACTTGATTCTGACGCTGTCCTCATAGTAGGTATAGAGAATGCGGTCTTCGCCCGCGGCATGGATTGCGCGGTATTTTTTCTTTGCCTTGAGCGGCATGATAAACACGATCAGGACATAGAAAAACGCGATGAGCAGCAGAATGCCGCTCCAGACGGCTGTGCCTTTCCGGTCGAGGATCGTCAGCGCGAGCAGTTCTGCCATGATGACCGGAATGATGAATTTGCATATTTTCATCGGAAGGCGGATTGTCCGGATGAACAACCTTTTGGTATATCGTTCTTCCGGATAGCAGGCGTCAACTGTAAAGAGCGCCTTTTTTTCCTGTGTGACTGTTTGTTCTTCCATATGCGCTCCCTTTACGCTGCGGAATCAGGTGACTCCTCTTCCCGTATCGACCAGTTGATACCGTACGCATCCAGTTTTTCGGTCAGCTCCGAAATTTCTTCTTCTGCGATCGTATAATACCGCTGTTCTTCTCCTTTTCGGGTAAATGTAAATTCAATAAAACGATTCCGAATGATCTCCACGTCTTTGAAACAATGAAACTTCAAATTCTCGGTTATGGATCTGTATTCTACCCGCGGATATGGAGAATAGAAGGCATCAGCGATCTTTTGTTCCAGATCGCTGACCGGCTCCTCTATCTCTGCATAATAGCGTTCTTCATGATCCGGTACGACAAAAGTATATTCTACAAAGCGATCTTTGATGATCTGGATATCCTTCAGTCTGCCAAGATCCAGAAGCTCCAGAAAACTGGAATAATAGGTCTCGGTGTATGAATTCGATGATCTGTATTCTGCTTTTTCGATCAGCCTATTCAGCTTATCAGAATCGCCCTCATAAATGCAATAACAACGCTTTTTTTCCACCGGTTCCACGACAGTATATTCGACAAAGCGATCTTGCGTCACAGTAATATCCTTGATGCGTCCGTATTCGGCAAACCATTCAAATTCAGAAAAAGATGCTTCAGGATATGGCGTGAAAAATGCATTCTCGACCATATCCTGTACCACAGAAGGATCATAGTCAAAGACTGAATAATAGCGTGTTTCCACCGGTTCAGAGTCTGCAAAAGATTGTTCCTGTACTGTATATTCGATATAGCAGTCCCCGACGATCTCTATATTTTTGACTTTGCCTATATCCAGATTCATCTCAAAGAACTGGAATGATTTTTCAGGAAAACGCACGGGGATCCCATCCGTGTCCCCAAAGAGGCTGAACGGTCTGTTCGGATCAGGTATTCTGTTATTGAATTTTATGAGCCCTTCACCGAGCCCGCAGATCTGTACGAAGAAATAAAAAATGTATACAAAGAGCAGGAGCGCGGATAAAAAGAAATCTCTTTCTTTTTGTAATTTTTGTTTCAAGCCGGATCTGTTTAACGGCGTAAACGCGCGCAGAAAGTGCAGTTCTTCCGTGATGCATTGTTCCTTATCAATGCAGAGCAGACGTCCGTTATAAAAGCGGATATAAAAAAACGATTCGCTTTCCTCGATGCTTTCAACATCGCTTCGCAGCAGCACACTGTCTTCGGAAGGCGAGACGATCCGCACGCTGTCCTGATCAAATGTGCAGGCGAAACGGTCTTCGTCTTCTTCCAGGATCTTCTCGTATCGCTTTTTTCTGCAATACGGCAGGATCAGATACAGAACAATATAAAAAAGCAGGCAGACCAAAAGCTCCAGGCAGATCCTGCCGGCGTGTTCATGATTCAGAAGCGCTTCCGCGATCAGTATGATCAAGAGAAACGGCATTGTGAACTTTATCACAATGTTTGGAATCGCAAATTTTCTGACCCACATCGGATATGTGTAAATATCCTTCGGTGTGCAGGATTCAAAATAATAAACAGATTCGCTGGCATTCAGTATCATATGTCTTTCCTTTTGTCGTCAGATGTTCAGGCCGTTGAAAACGGATCATCAATCTGCGGATACATCGCGCAGATTTCTCTGGTGATCGCTGTGTATTCCGGATTGCCGGTCGCCGCGAGAATTTCCGG